>JASBYN010000009.1 GCA_029983915.1 Finegoldia sp.
ACTTAAAGTGCTTTTCTATATTATCAAGTTATTCACCTTTTGTCAAGTGCTTTTTTAATTTTTTTGTATTTTATTTTAAGAAAGCGTGATATGCTTTGCTTGTCATGTAGCAGTCAGCTTTAGATAATAGTTCTACAGGTGCATGCATTGATAGCATTGCTGTTCCCATATCTACTACTTCTGCTCCTTGGTTTGCTAATATGAAGGCTATTGTTCCTCCACCACCTTGGTCGATTTTTCCAAGTTCTGTTGTTTGCCATATTACATTTTCTTTTGTAAATAATTCTCTTAATTCGTTTAAGAATTCTGGGTTAGCGTCATTTGAGCCAAATTTTCCACCGTGTCCTGTGAATTTAGCTATTGATATTCCGCATCCACTTATTGCTGTGTTGCTTTCTTCTGTTGCGTCACTGTATAGTGGATCTACTGCTGCTGTTACGTCAGCTGATAAAACTTTAGAGTTAGCCATTATTCTTCTGATTGTTAGGTCATTGAATTTTTCGTCTTGGTTGTTAGCTATTTCAGAGATCATGTTAGCCATGTATGGAGCGTTCATTGATGTATTTCCTACTGAGCCTATTTCTTCTTTGTCTACGAATAATGCTACTGCTGTTCTTTTTGGATTTTCAACTTTAAGTATTGCTTCTAATGTTGCATAAGAACATACTCTGTCGTCATGTCCATGAGCTGCTATCATAGCTTTGTCAAATCCAACGTCTCTTGCTTTTGTAGATGGTACTATTTCTAATTCTGCTATTTGGAAGTCAGATTCTGTGATTGAATATTTTTCATTCAAGTGTTTTAGTATAGATTTTTTGATTGGATTTTCTTTTTCGTCTTTGAAGTAATAACTATCGTGTCCTGCAATTATTGCTAATTTTTCTCCTTCGATAGCTGCTCCTAATGTTTTTGCGTTCAAATCTTTTGAAAGGTGAGCTAATAATTCTGTGATGTAGAATACTGGTTCATCTTCTTTTTCACCGATTTTGATTTCTACTTTTTTGCCTTCGTTAGTGAAGATTACTCCGTGCATAGCCAATGGGATTGTAGTCCATTGATGTTTTTTGATTCCACCATAATAATGAGTTTTCATCATAAGGATGTTTTTGTCTTCTGCAAATGGTACTGCTCTTACATCTAGTCTTGGGCAATCTAAGTGAGCTCCTACTATGTTCAATCCTTCATTGATGTCATCGCCTATTACTACAAGTACACATGATTTGTCTTTGTTGTTGATGTAGATTTTGTCGCCTTTTTTGATTTTTCCTTTTAGGGCTTCGCTTAATTCTACAAATCCATGTTCTTTGGCTTGGTCTAATATGAATTGTGTAGCTTCTCTTTCTGTTTTACAGTTATCTAGAAAGTTTTTGTATCTTTCTCCATAAGCGTAAATTTCTTCGTGTTCTTTTTCATCTACTAGATTCCAAACACTTTTCTTTTCGTAATTTAATTCCATATCGTCACTCCATTCTATAACTTTTTCTATAGTTTCATCTATAATTTTACTTCCATTGACTTTAAAATTCAATGGATTTTTAGTAGCGTAAAATTCCACGTTTTTTGTGGTTTTATATTGTCCGCATATTTCATTTACCGTTTGACTTAATGAGTCTGCAGGGTCTATGAAATTCACTTTTTCTCCGACAAATTCTTTGATGTAATCCAAGAGCATCGGATAATGTGTGCATCCCAATATTATTGTATCAACGCCATGATTTACTATAGGTTGTAGATATTCTCTGACTGATTTTCTTATCAGTTCTTCGTCTTTGCATCCGTTTTCTACTATTTCAACAAAATTAGGACAAGCCGATTGATATACTTTTATATTTCTATCTTCCAGAAGTTTTTTGTAAAGACCGTTATTTACTGTAGCTTCTGTGGCTATTACTCCAACTTTTTTATCGACAGTTTTTCCTACGGCTGCATTAACTCCAAATTCTACAACTCCTATTATATCAAACTTTGCAATAGATTTCATATGCTCCATTGCTATAGATGTCAAGGTGTTACAAGCTATTATCAAAAGGTCTATTTTCTTTTGGTTAAAGAAAGATATTATCTTGTCTGATATCTCTAGTATTTGTTTTTTTGATTTGCCTCCGTAGGGAACGTTGGCACTATCTGCAAAGTAAATATATTCTTTGTCAGGCATTAATTTTTTGACTTTTTTATAGACGCTAAGTCCACCTAATCCAGAATCCACAAATCCTATTCTTTTATAAGGTTTTTGTCTTGAATACATATTTATATTTATCCTTTAATTCATTGTAGCAATTTTCGTATTTTTTTTCATCTTCAAATATTCCAAAAACAGTCGGTCCCGACCCACTCATCAATGATAGGTCAGCGCCTAATGATACCATTTGTTTTTTTATTTCTACTATTTCTTCTACTATTTTTTCAGATACTTTTTCCATTGTGTTAAATGCTATTTTGTAGTAGTTTTCGTAGTCTCTACGATCTAGAAAATCACATACTTCATCTAGCCCTTTGTTGTCTGGCTCTAATCTGTCATACACTTCTTTTGATGATATGTCCGAACCGTTGTTTACAATTATTATTTTCTTGCCTGAAAAATCACTCAATCTTTCAAATTCATTTCCTATTCCAGTGGCTCTTACGCATTTTTTGTTGGTAAAGTAAAATGTATCTGCCCCTGTAAGTCTACAAATTTCTTTGTATTCTGATTGACTTAAATCAAGCGACAATATCTCATCTACTGCCATCAAAAACTCACATGCATTAGAACTTCCACCGGCAAGTCCTGCTGATATCGGGATTTTTTTATCGACATAAACGTCAAATCCTGAGTTTATTTTCCTAAACTTTTTTAGATTTTCGAAAATTTTGTAAATCAAATTCGTTTCATCTGTTGGAAATTTATCGTTATTCGAACTTAAAAAAAGTTTGTTTTTTAAGTTGGGTTTTATCTCTATCGTGTCGTACAAATCGACTAAATTCATCACAGTGTCTATGTTGTGGTATCCATCTTCTCTGACACCTACTACGTCAAGTGACAAATTTATTTTGGCGTAACTATTTATTTTCATCAAACACTCTTAAATCTTCTATTTTTTCAAAGAATACTATTTTTTCTCCATCTGTAAACATTGGAATTCCCACTCTATTTTCTTCTTTTATGGAATCGAATTGTTCACTGTGATCTCTTATGTTTAGGTATTCTTTTAGATTTTTCATAGAATCAGTTATATTTATTTCTTCATAATCTATATTTTCTTTTTTCAATTGTTCTATTGCATTTACGCAATCAGGACATTTTTCTGACATATAAAATTTTAATTTCATAATATCCACCTCTAATTAGAAATTATACTATATTTTTGATTTCAAGCAAATAAAAAGCGACCTTGCGGTCGCTATTTTAGCACAACTCCAGTTTTACTGTAGATGTAAGAATATCTGAGTAAGTATATGATATTGTTCTTTCTGAATCATATTCATTTTTTACTTTTACTGTAAATAAGCTAGGGAAAACCTGAGATATTGTTCCCTTATTAGTAACAATTCTATTTCTTCCTTTGTCTGCCTCAATAATAACATCTTTTCCAATATTACTACGTACTTGACTTTTGATCGTATTTAAATCGTTGATTCCCTTCACGTTATTCCTCCTAACAGATTCCACTCGTTAAGATAATCATATCACTAATCATGTCAAAAGTCAAATTATTTTATTTTACAGTATTCAAATAAATATGTCAATACTTTTTTCAAAATTATATCTCTATATTCCCAAAGCTATATGTGCCATTCTAAAATATATTAGAAGACTCATCGCGTCCACTATTGTAGTGATCAAAGGTCCCGCCATTATAGCTGGGTCCAATTTCATTTTCTTTGCAATCATAGGCAACATCCCACCTATCAATTTTGCAGACACTATTGTAAATATCAATGTCACAGATACTACTAATGCTATAGGAACACTTACTTTGTCTACTATCATTACTTTTATAAAGCACACAATGCTCATGACAACTGCTACTAAAAATGCAACTCTAAGTTCTTTAAAAAACACTTTTAGCCAATCTTTTGTCTCTATTTCACCTGTAGCAAGTCCACGAATTATAAGTGTAGAAGATTGAGAACCAGAGTTACCACCTGTATCCATTATCATTGGTATAAATGCAGATAAAATTACAGCTTTTCCAATAAGGCCTTCGTAATGAGTCATTATGGAACCTGTGAAGGTCGCTGAAATCATCAGTATCAAAAGCCATGTTAGACGTTTTTTCGCCAAAGAAAATACGCTTTGATCTAGATATTCATCTTCATCCGGACTCATACCTGCCATCAATTGAAAGTCTTCTGTAGCCTCTTGTTCCATGACTTCCATTATGTCGTCTACGGTTATTATCCCTGTCATTTTCTTTTCGTTATCTACAACCGGTAACACTACGAATCCGTATTTTTTGAACATATCTGCTACTGTTTCTTGGTCGTCATCAGTATGCACATATATTACATCTTCATCCATCAACTCTTCTATCAAAGTTTCTGGTTCGCTCGTCACTATACTTCTCAAAGAAACAAATCCTTGTAATGTCTTTTTTTCATTTGTAACATAGCAAGTGTAGATAGTTTGTTTGTCTTCTCCTGTTTTTTTGATTACTTCCAGCGCTTTTCTCACTGTATAATACGATCTCAATTCTATATACTCTATAGTCATCAAAGATCCAGCTGAATTTTCTGGATAGTTTAAGAATTCATTTATAAGATTTCTTTCACTTTTATCTGTATGTCTGATTATTTTCTTAACTATTCCTGCCGGCATCTCTTCTATCAAGTCGATCATATCGTCAAAGTAAATTTCATCTACTATGAACTTTACTTCTTTATCGCTGAAAGCTTCTAGCAATCTAGTCCTATGTTCTCTTTCCATGTGAGAGAATACGTCTATACAGTCATCTTTGTTCAGCAGTCTGAATACCAACATCGCACTTTTCAAATCGAGCGATTCTATATATTCTGTTATGTCTACAGGATTATATTTTTGCAGTTGATTTTTCAACTTTACATAATCCTTGTTTTCTAGGTATCCATTCAATAATTCAGTGTCTAATTCTTGACGTTTGAAATTTTCCATAATTCTCACCACCTATTAATAAATTCTCCTATTAAATTATAGCATATAAACCACAATTATGTACTTCTTGAATGAATTAAGCGCTTATATTATAATAAGATTATAAATTATGAAAGGGTGATTTAAATGGAAATTACTAAAGACATGTTGATTGGCGATATAATAAGAACAAATCCAGATTCTGTAGAAGTATTGTTTAGAAATGGATTATCTTGTATAGGTTGCCCAGCAAGCCAAATGGAAAGTTTGGAAGAAGCTTGTATGGTACACGGTTTAGATGTTAACTATTTATTAGAACAATTAAACAAAAACTAATATATCGAAGCTGCTTATATAGCAGCTTTTTACATAAGAAAAACTACTTGCATTTAGCAAGTAGTTTTTAATTATAACCCTAAGGCTGATTTTATTTTTGCTTGATCAAATCCTACTATTTCTTGATCTCCTATTACTATTACAGGTACTCCCATGTGGCCTTTTTTCATCAATTCTTTTCTAGCCTCTTGGTCTTGTGATATATTTTTTTCTGTATATTCGATATTGTTTTCATCCAAATAATCTTTTGCTGCGTGACAATATTGACATCCATCACTTGTATAAATTGTTATTTTTTCCATAAAATACCTCCTTAAATATTCGCAATATATTTATACCCTCATTTGAAAATATTAATCAATTAGTTTAATCTTTTGACTATGTTTTTGTAATCCTCTAGCGATAAATTTTCAGCCCTTAAATTTTCTTTGAGTCCAAGTTCTGACAAAATTTCTCTGAGTTGCTCTTTGTTTAAATCTACAAATCCAGTTGTCAAGCTATTTAGTATGGTTTTTCTTCTTTTGCTAAATCCAGATTTTATCAAAAGTTCAAGTTTTTTAGGATCCACTTCGTTATCTAGTGGTTTTAATTTCATATTTACTACGGCACTATCCACTTTTGGTTGTGGCATGAAAACTGTTTTTGGAACATTCAATATTATTTTTGCATCGCTGTTTTGTTTTACAAAAAGGCTCAACGCAGCATAATCTTTGCTTTTCACATCAGCTACCATTCTGTCTGCAACTTCTTTTTGCACCATAACGGTTATAGATTCTATGATATCTCTATAATTAAACAAATATTCTATTATAGGCGTAGTTATATAATACGGCAAATTTGCTACTACTTTGAATTTTCTATTTCCATGTTCTAATTTGTTCAAATCGACTTTTAGAACATCCTCGTTGATTATCTCCAGATTATCTCTATCTTTTACAGTGTATTTCAACACTTCCATCAATCTGTTGTCGATCTCTATGGAATATAAAAATTTGCACTTGTCTACAAGTCTTTCTGTCAACACTCCAAATCCCGGGCCTATTTCTATGACGTAATCTTCTTGTGTGATATCCGAATAATCTATTATATTTTCAATTAAATTTCCATCTATTAGAAAATTTTGTCCCAATGATTTTGAAAATTTAAACCCAAATTTATCCAAAATCTCTTTTATATAAGTTGGTTTGTGAAGTTTATAATCCATCTTTTATAGCCCTTTCCAAATCTTCTCTTTTAATATTATAATTATTCAACATTCTCAAAAAAGATTTTGCATTGCCGTATCCAATATTTAATTTCTTTCCGACTTTTATTCTAAGCTCTTTTGAATTTTCTCCTACAAGACCATAATATATCATGTCGTCCATATCGTAGATTTTATCTATTTCGATATTAGATGGACGTGCATTTTCTATGGCTTTTCTTATATCCTCTTCATTTGCATTTTCAATTCCGATATCATCAGATTTTGTGCACAAATCTTGAGCTATGAATGCATTTTTTGCATTTGGTATATAATTATTGATTCTAGATCTAATTTTATTCCCAGCATAATCGGGATCTGTGAGGATTATTATCCCTCTATCGTCGCTTATTTTTTTCAATCTTTGCAATAATTTATTGCCAAAATAAATCCCACCTGTAGTTATAACTTCGCAATCCAACGCCCTTTTGACGCGTTGTTCATCGTCTCTACCTTCGACAACTATAATTTCTCTAATCATATCTACCACCCGAATATATCATCAGCATTTCTGCAAATTATCTCGCTAGCTTGTTTTTCAGTTAAATTCTTCAAAAAAGCTACTTCTTGCAGTACCAAATTCACATATTTTGGTTCATTTCTCTTTCCCCTGTATGGATGCGGTGTCAAATACGGAGAATCCGTCTCTACGAGCATTTTTTCTATAGGAATTTTGGCACATACTTCTTTTACATTTTTGGCATTTTTAAATGTAACCACTCCACTAAAAGATATATAATAACCCAAATTCATGAATAATTTTGCCATTTCATAACTTCCCGAATAAGAGTGCATTATTCCTCTAACGTTAGGATATTTTTTCAATATATCAAAAGTATCTTGAATGGCATCTCTAGTGTGAATTATTACCGGAAGTTTTTTCTCGTCTGCTATTTGCATTTGACTTTCAAACAAATATTTTTGTCTTTCTTTGTCATGTTCGTAGTGATAATCCAAGCCTATCTCGCCTATAGCTTTGCATTTATAATCATCGCAAAGTTTCGATATAGTAGCTATATCTTCATCTGTAAAATTCTTATCTTCTTCTGGATGTATTCCTACTGCATTGTATAGAAAT
The DNA here is from genome assembly GCA_029983915.1 of Finegoldia sp. Taxonomy (GTDB): domain Bacteria; phylum Bacillota; class Clostridia; order Tissierellales; family Peptoniphilaceae; genus Finegoldia. The sequence continues at coordinate 7,747 of JASBYN010000009.1, forward strand.
TCATATTCATGCGACAATTCTATAGCTTTTATCGAATTTTCGACAGTGTCACTTGGAATCATAGCTTTTTCTACGTTGTTTTCGTGCAAACTTTCTATCAATTTTTTTCTATCAAAATCGAACTTTTCATCCGTCAAATGACAATGCGTATCGTATATTTTGTAGTCCATTAAGATACCGTAGCTCCGTCTTCGAAATCAGAATCCAATACACTTGCCATAGTCAATTTCTTGCCTTTGCTTGCAGCCAATAACATTCCTTCTGATTCTACACCTCTCAATTTCACAGGTTTCAAATTATACACTACAATTACTTTTTTACCTATCAAATCTTGTGGTTCATACCATTTTTTGATTCCAGAAACTATTTGTCTAGTTTCTTCTCCTACTTTTACTTTCAAAACCAAAAGTTTTTCTGCATCAGGATGTGGATTAGCTTCTAATACTTCTCCTACTCTAAGATCTAACTTATCAAAATCTTCAATATTTATCAATTCTTTGTCCTTTTTAGATTTTGACTTTTTAGACTTCGAATCTTTTGGCTCTTCAGCAGAAATCTTCTTTCCCGTTCTTTCTTCTAATAATTTCGCATTAGCTGCATTTAAAATTTCAGTTTCTCTCTTTATATCTAATCTGTTGAACAAATTGTCTTTTCTTTGAACTTTAGTATTCACTACAGTTTTTCCAAATTCAGCGGCACTATCCCAATTTATTTCAGAAAGGCCTATTTGCTCTTTGATTTTATTGCTTGTTTCAGTTATAAATGGAGAAGTCAAAATACATATAATTCTGATTGCATCCATCAAATTATACAAAACAGTAGCTAATCTTTCTTTGTCTTCTTTTATCAAAATCCAAGGAGCAGTCTCGTCGATATACTTATTAGCTCTTCTGATTACCTTCCAGATCTCTTCCAAAGCATTTGAAAAATCCAAATTATCTATCAAATTTTCTACCTTTGATTTGGCAGATTCAGCTACGCTTATCAAATCTCTATCTATATCGTTGTACTCATTTGGTTGAGGAATAACGCCATCGAAATATTTTTCCACCATAGTTACAGATCTGCTTACTAGATTTCCTAAATCATTTACCAAATCAGCATTAAATCTATTCATAAATCTCTCTGTAGTGAAATTACCATCATTTCCAAAAGTAAAATCTCTCAAAATGTAGTATTTCAAAGCATCTACGCCGTACAAATCAATTATTGGCTCTGGATAATACACATTTCCCTTGGATTTACTCATTTTATCTTCATTGAATAAAATCCATCCATGTGCAAAAATTCTCTTAGGCAAAGGTAAATCCAACGCCATCAACAAAGCAGGCCATATAATAGCGTGGAATCTAACAATTTCCTTTCCTACTAAATGCAAATCGCAAGGCCAGAATTTGTTGAATAATTCTTCATCTTTTCCATAGCCAATTCCAGTCAAATAGCAGCTCAAGGCATCTATCCACACATATATAACGTGTTTGTTATCAAATGGCACATCAACTCCCCAATCAAAACTAGTTCTAGATACAGATAAATCTTCTAATTCTCCACTCAAGAAGTTGTTGACCATTTCGTTCTTCCTAGATTCTGGTTGCAAAAATTCCGGATTATCTTCATACAATTTTAAAATTCTGTCTTTATATTTGGACAATCTAAAAAAGTAAGATTCTTCTTCGTGATATTGGACAGGTCTTCCACAATCTGGACAATTTCCATCTACCAACTGAGATTCAGTCCAAAAAGCTTCACAATGTACACAATAATGTCCTTTATAAGTTGACTTATAAATATCTCCCTTATCGTATAATTTTTGAAATATCTCTTGAACATTTTTCTCGTGATCCTTATCTGTACTTCTCACAAAACTGTCGATGTCGATATCCAATTTTTTCCACAAATCCTTAGCACTTTCTACAATAGGATCTATATAATTCAAAGGATTATCTCCCATTCCATTTTCTTGAGCCTTTTCATATAATTTTTGACCGTGTTCATCAGTTCCTGTAGTCAAAAACACATCATATCCTTGAATCTTTTTAAACTTTTTAAGAGTATCTGCTATGATAGTCGTATAAGTATGACCTAAATGCAAATTACTACTAGGATAATAAATTGGAGTAGTAATATAAAAACTTTTTTTATCTTCTGACATATAATTTCCCCCTACTAAATTTTCAATAAAAAAGCCCCTATGTGACACATCACATAAGGGCGAAATATCCGCGTTACCACCTTAATTTAGAGTACAATGTACTCTCTCATTGTTTAGCACTTTCATGCCTAGCACAATATAACGGGTGCATCCGAAAAGATCTAAAAGCATACAAGCCATTCGATCTTCTAACTCCGAGACCATTTTCTGCAACTATTCTATATCCCATTTCACCAAACTGAGACTCTCTACAAAAGAATATATTGCATACTCTTCTCATCAACGTCATATTAAATTTACTTAGTTAAATAATATCATATATTTATGATTTGTCAAGCTTGCACTAAAAAAGGAGATCACTTGCGTAATCTCCATTTAATTCAACTATTTTAATTCAATAGTAGCTCCAACTTCTTCAAGTTTAGATTTTAATTCTTCAGCTTCTTCTTTAGAAGCGCCTTCTTTGATTGCTTTTGGAGCTTCATCTACTAAAGCTTTAGCATCTTTTAATCCTAAACCAGTTAAGTCTTTAACTGCTTTGATAACTTTCATCTTTGCATCTCCTGCTGAAGCTAAGATTACATCGAATTCTGTTTTTTCTTCTGCTGCTGCACCGCCAGCTGCTGGTGCTGCACCTGCTACTGCTACTGGAGCTGCTGCTGATACTCCAAATTTTTCTTCTGCTTTTTCTACTAATTCATTTAATTCAAGAACAGTTAAACCTTCAACTGCTTCTAAGATTTCATCTATTGACATTTTTTTACCTCCAAATTTATTTTTAATTATTATTCTTCTACTGTTTCAGTAGTTTCGTTTGATTCAGCTTCTTCTGAACCGTCTTGTTTTGATTTAGCTATAGCATCTACTAAATATACAAATTTTGAAACTGGAGCTTTGAAACTTCCAAGCATTTTTGTAAGAAGAACTTCTCTTGAAGGAATAGATGCGATTTTCTTTACGCCTTCAACATCTAAGAATTTATCTCCTAAATAACCTGCTTTAATCTCCAAGTTTTCATGATCTGCTGCGAATTCTTTGCTGACTCTAGCTGCAGCTATTGGATCATCCATACTGAATGCAACTGCGTTAGGTCCTTTTAATAAATCTAAGAATTGATCATATCCTAATTCTTTAAAAGCAAAACTCATCATTGTATTTTTGTATACTTTGAATACTACATTTTCATTTCTGAATTTTTCTCTTAATTCTGTTGCTTCTGAAACGCTCAATCCTCTATAATCAACCATAACCATTGATTTAGCGTTTTGGATATTTTCTTTGATTTCATCAACAACAGCTTTCTTTTGATTTAAAACGTGTTCTTTCACTATTTCACCTCCACAAAAGGCTACACTAAAAAAGTCTTTCTATCCAAAGACAGAAAGACTGATAAACTCATATCTTATGCTCCTCTGTAGGATTATTAAACTTAAAAGTCCCTACTGTCTTCGGTAGCCCAAATTAATTACTCAATTATTATACCATAAATCTATGATATGTCAACACTTTTTTAATTATTTTCATCAGTTATTATGCAAATTTCTTTTTCTTGTAATTTTCTTTCCTTGTATCTGTATAAAAGCTCATAAATTGCAGCAAATATAGGTACGAATACTATCATTCCCACTATACCGAAAATGGCTGCACCTATGCTGACTGCTACCAATACCCAAATCGAAGGAAGTCCAACTGAAGATCCTACTATTCTAGGATATGTCACATTACCATCGAATTGTTGCAAAATAACTATAAATATCAAAAATACTACTGCTTTCTTCAACGATTCTATCAATATAATCAAAGCCCCTATTGCTGCAGCCGCTATTGCACCGACCAAAGGAATTAAAGCTCCAAATCCTATCAATACGCTGACTGTGGCAGCATTTGGAATTCTAAGTATAAGCATTCCTATGAAACACATTATTCCAAGCATAAAAGCTTCTATAAATTGTCCTTTGAAGAACATATAGAATTTTTGATAGAATACTTTCGAATTTATAACTATCTTTTGTGCTGTCTTTTCTTTGAAAATCACATATATCAATTCTGTCATTTGTCTTTGCAAAGTTTCTTTTGATGCCAACAGATAAATTGCAAATGTAATTGATACTATGAAATTAAACAACGCAGAAAGAGTCATTGTTATTCCAAGATAAAAATTGTTTAATATTTCTAGTCCGTTCTTTGTTATATAAGGTTTTAGAATCTCTACTAAATCATTAGTGCTTCTTATAGCGTATTTAGCATAAATCTTATCCAATTGATTTGCTATTTCAGGATATTTTCTAAGTTTCGCTACCAACACAGGAATTCCTTCAATAAGAGATTTTATCGCTTCAAAGAAGTTTGGAATGATAAGGAATATTATGAAAACGAACAGCACTGCAACTATCACCAAACTTATCAATATACATATAGCTCTTTTTAAGCCTAATTTTTTCTCCCACTTCTTGAATAATTTTCTTTCGATAAATCTCATAGGAATGTTCAATACAAACGCAAGCGCACCTCCTATTAAAAACGGAGATATTATTTCCATAAATTTTGCCATAGAATTAGATACCACGTCTCTATTGAACAAGAAATAAGCTAAAAGAACAGGAACTATCAAAATGATTATTCCAATTGCAATTTTATTTTTATCTTCTCTAGATATTTTCATATTTACTCCAATACTGAAAAAGCCACCTTTTGGTGGCTCATATTATTATTCTTTTGAAAATTGTAATGGATTAACCTTTATTCCAGGTCCCATTGTAGATGCTATAGATAATGATCTTATATATTTACCTTTTGCAGAAGATGGTTTTGCTTTTAATATAGCTTGCATCAAAGTTTTGATGTTTTCTGATAATTTTTCTTCTCCAAATGATACTTTTCCTACAGGAACGTGAATTATGTTGTTCTTGTCTGTTCTGTATTCAACTTTACCTGCTTTAATTTCTTTAATAGCATTTGCAACGTCCATTGTTACAGTTCCAGCTTTTGGGTTAGGCATTAAACCTTGAGGTCCCAATATTCTACCTATTCTACCTACAACACCCATCATGTCTGGTGTAGCTACTGCAACGTCAAATCCTAACCAACCTTCTTTTTGGATTTTTTCTGCTAAATCTTCAGCTCCTACGAAATCAGCTCCTGCAGCTTTTGCTTCTTCTGCTTTTTCGCCTTTTGCAAATACTGCAACGATTTGAGTCTTACCTGTACCGTTAGGTAGTACGATTGTACCACGTACTTGTTGGTCAGCGTGTCTACTATCTACACCCAATTTTGCGTGTAATTCTACTGATTCATCAAATTTTGCTTTAGCTGTTTCGATAACTAATTTAGTAGCTTCGTCTAATTTATATTCAACTGATTTATCAACCAATTTTGCGCTTTCTTGATACTTTTTACCTTTTTTTGCCATATAATCCTCCTTGTGGTTCTATCGAATTAATTCTCCCACTTATTCTTCTACTGTAACTCCCATACTTCTTGCTGTACCTTTGATCATGCTCATAGCAGATTCTAAGCTAGATGCATTCAAATCAGGCATTTTAATTTCAGCAATTTTCTTAACTTGTTCTTTAGTTAATTGTCCAACTTTGTTTTTGTTAGGTACTCCTGAAGCTGATTCAATTCCCAATTCTTTTTTGATTAAAACTGGAGCTGGTGGCGTTTTTGTAACGAATGTGAATGATCTATCTTGGTAAATAGTCATAACTACTGGAATGATCATTCCCATTTGATCTTGAGTTTTTGCGTTAAACTCTTTTGTGAATTGCATTATATTAACACCGTGAGGTCCAAGTGCTGTACCTACTGGTGGTGCAGGTGTTGCTTTACCTGCTGGAATTTGTAACTTTACTATTGCTTGTACTTTTTTAGCCATATTAGTTCCTCCTTAAACTATTGTGGTTAACGGGGCTAACCTCCCACATCGATCTATATGAAATTAATTAAATAACTTATATTCTAATTTAAATTTTTTCTATATCGTCAAATCTAATTTCAACAGATGTGTCTCTTCCAAATAACGAAATCAAAACTTTCAAAACTTCTTTTTCGGTATTTACTTCTTGTACAATACCTACTTGGTCTTTGAATGCGCCTTCTATAATGTTGACACTATCTCCGACATTAACGTCAATTTCAGTTGCATATGATTTTGATTTAAGTGCGAATTGTTTCATTTCTCTTTCGCTTACTGCAACGGGTTTTGATTCTGGACCTACAAATCCTGTGACACCTCTGGTATTTCTAACTAAATACCAAGACACATCGGTAATTGTCATCTTAACGAAAACATAACCGGGGAAGATCTTTCTTTCTTTTAATTTCTTAGCTCCACCGACCTCTGATACATATTCTTCAGTAGGTACTACTACTTCGAATATATCATCAATATAACCACGATTTTCTACCATTTTTTCAATATTAACTTTTACTTTTCCTTCGTGTCCGGAATAAGTATGCACTACATACCATTTTCCGTTTTTTGCACGATTTTTAAAATCTTCAGTTGCATTTTCAATAAATGAATTTTTGTTTTCGGTCATTGTGGATACTGTTCCTTTCTATATGAATAGTCCAATCAAACGTTGGAATACAGTATCTAATCCATATACTATCAAAGCAACTATAAAGGAAATTATAACTACTACTACTGAGTATTCTAATGTTTCCTTTGGGGTAGGCCAAACAATTTTATTCCATTCTGTTTTAACACCTTTAAAAAATCCTTGATTATTTGCTGGTGTTTTTTGATTAGAATTTTGTGAATTTTTTGCTGACATAAACTCCTCCTATCTAGTTTCTTTGTGTAGAGTATGTTTTTTACAGAATTTACAATATTTATTAGTTTCAACTCTATCTGGATGAAGCTTTTTATTCTTCTTAGTTGTGTAATTTCTGCTCTTACATTCAGTACATTCTAAAATTACTTTTTCTCTCATATTAGACCTCCTCTATTAGTATGGACAAAATCCACCGTAATATTTTATCGTAAATGTATTAAAAAGTCAATCAAATACTAAACTCTGGACAAATATTCACCAGTTCTAGTATCAATTTTGATTTTATCCCCTTCGTTTACAAATAAAGGTACGTTAACTGTGGCTCCTGTTTCAACTGTTGCTGGTTTTGTAGCTCCTGTTGCTGTATTTCCTTTTATACCTGGTTCTGTCTTTGTGATTTCTAATTCAACAAAGTTTGGTGGTGATACTTGGAATGGGTTACCTTTGAAAAATTTGATAGTAGCCATGTCGTTTTCCTTTATGTAAAGTATAGCGTCTTCTACATTATCTTTATCAATAGGAATTTGTTCGTAAGATTCTGGATCCATGAAATAATACAATGTTCCATCATTGTATAAGTATTGCATTTCTCTTGTTTCTATTCTCGCTTCTTCGTATTTTTCATTTGGGTTGAATGTCATATCTCTATTTGAACCTGTCATTACAGATTTGATTTTTGTTCTGACAAACGCTGCACCTTTTCCTGGTTTAACGTGTTGGAAATCTATTATTTGCCATACGTCGCCATCCATTTCAAATGTTGTACCTTTTCTAAAATCTCCTGCTTGAATCATATATTACCTCCTACATTTATCTATCATATATTATACATTACAAATTAATCGCCAACAACTATTTTCTGGCACATTCAGAAGCATCGCCTTCTAAAATAGCTAATGCGTGATCCATAACGTCTAAAATATATACCAATCCTTCTTCAACGGCTTTTGGACTTCCTGGAAGATTTACTATCAACGAATTTTTTCTAATAACTGATACAGCTCTAGATAACATAGCTCTTTTTGTTATAGTCATAGAGTAGTTTCTTATCGCATCGCTTATTCCAAGTGCAAGTCTATCAGCTACTTCTAAAGTCGCTTCAGGAGTTACATCTCTTTTGGAAAAACCAGTTCCTCCAGTTGTCAAGATAAGTTCTATATTTGCATTTGAATATTCTATAAGCTTTTCTTTTATCTGATCTTTTTCATCTGCTACTATATCGTATTTTTCTAATTTATATCCATTATTTTCAATTATTTCAATGATTTTTTTGCCACTTAAATCTTCTCTTTTACCTTCGTATCCTTTATCTGATACCGTAAGTACGGCTACTTTGTACATAAAATAATCCTTTCCGTCAATGTTTTTACTTGACCTTGCTATTATATAAAAATACTAACTTTTTGTCAATATTAAAATGCGTCTATATAGTGATTTAATTCAAAATTTTTCAAATAAATTTCTATGACATCAAATCTAGGTTGATATTCATATAGATCATTTTTGTCGATATAAATTTCTGTAGTTTTCCTAATTTTATCTATTTTTGATTTAGTCACAAAGTCAGAAGGAGCGCCGTGTCTGTCGTCAATTCTAGCTTTTACTTCTACTATTACTAAATAATCTTCATAAGTACAGACTATATCCAGTTCTCCTATTCTTTCGGAATAATTTCTATCTATGATGGTGTATCCTTTTTTTGTTAAATAATCGCAGGCAAAATCCTCAGCTTCTTTGCCCTGATTTTTTTCCATTTTCATATAATTTCCTCAAAAAAGTTTTTCTATGAAGAGGACATGGGCCGTATTCCAGTATCATTTCCCTGTGAAGTTTCGTCCCGTATCCTTTGTGTTTTTCAAATCCATATTGTGGATATATTTTCGCCATTTCTTTCATGTAATCATCTCTAACGACTTTTGCCACTATCGATGCACATGATATAGGATATAGCAATTCGTCTCCTTTTATAAATGACATTTGTTTTATTTCAGTGTCGATTTTTTCGGCATCTATTACAATCAAATCCGGTTTTATCACTTTTTTATCTTTTGTCATCAAACTTTCAACAGCTCTTTTCATAGACAATCTAGTAGCTTGTTTTATGTTTATTTCGTCTATAACTGTTTGATCCACGAAATTCACACTGTAAGCTATTGCTTGTTCTAATATCAAATCTTTGTATAATATCCTCTTTTTTTCTGAAAGTTTTTTGGAATCAGTGACGCCTTCTATTATTTCACAATTTTTAGGCATTATTATTGCACAAGTGACAACCGGCCCTGCCAAAGGTCCTCTTCCAACTTCGTCAACTCCACATATTAGTTGTTCTTCAAATTCGTTATAATCAATCGCAAACATCTTCTAATGAAATTCTTCCTAACTTAGTTTTTCTAAATTCATCGATTAAAATAGTCGATACTTTAAAATAATCGATGTTTTTCCCTTTTAATAAGCAACCTCTTCTTATAGCTATATCATCCATTATTTCTATGGTTTCTTTTCCAGTAGTGTCTATTGAGTATCTGTCTTCCAAGATTTTTGGATCTATTTGAATGAGTTTTTCTATTAATTTGAACGCCAAATTTTCTTCATCCAAAATTTCATCTTTTATAGCTCCTGTAAATGCAAGGTTAAGTCCTATTTCGTTGTCTTCAAATTTAGGCCATAGAACTCCCGGAGTATCTAATAATTCAAACTTAGATTTGATTCTTATCCATTGATTTGATTTTGTGACACCTGGAGTATTACCAGTCTTGGCAGATTGTCTGTTGGATAATTTGTTGATTATAGTGGATTTTCCTACGTTTGGTATGCCTACTATCATCATTCTAATCGTCTCAGATTTTATGTTTTTGTTTTTTCTATTTTCCAAAACGTCTTCTAAGATTTTCCTAGATACGGGTTCTATTTTATCCAAATTTTTACCGTTTTTGCTGTCAATTGGAAGTGCAACTATTCCTTTTTTGGAAAAATAGTTTATCCAATTTTGTGTGATTTTAGGATCAGCCATGTCCATCTTATTGAGAAGTATCAATTTAGGCTTGTCTTTTAGAATCTCATCTAATACTGGATTCATAGATGATTTTACTATTCTACTGTCTACAAGGACTAGTACTATGTCGACAAGTTTTATGTTCTCTTTGATTTTGTCGATGGCTTTTTTCATGTGACCCGGATACCAGTTTATGTTATTAATATCCATGAATTATCCTTTCATATTTTAAACAAAAAAGTACTGAGAAAATCTCAGCACTAAATTTAGAATTTTTGTTTTTCTTTAACTTTTGCAGCCTTACCTTCTCTGTTTCTTAGATAGAATAATTTAGCTCTTCTTACTTTACCTTCTCTAACTAATCTTACGTTAGTTACTCTTGGTGAGTTCATTAAGAAAGTTCTTTCTACTCCTACTCCGTAAGCCAATCTTCTTACAGTGAAAGTTCTTCTAACGCCTTTACCTTGAATCTTGATTACTGTTCCTTCGTATACTTGAATTCTTTCTTTATTTCCTTCTTTTACTAGATAATCTACTTTTACAGTATCTCCAACATGAAAATTGAACTTAGATTCTCTTAATTGTTCATCTTCTAATGTTTTTATAATATCCATTACGATCCTCCTTGATTTTTCTCTTCGAGATATTTCTTATATATATCTTTTCTTTTGCGCTTTGTATTTTCGATTCTTGACTTTTCACGCCAATTTTCTATATCTTTATGGTTGCCTGATAATAATACATCTGGAACTTCATATCCATTAAATATTCTGGGTCTTGTGTATGAATCTTCTTGTAGTAATAAATTGTAATGCGAATCTGTCATATAACTTTCATTATTGCCTAATACATCATCTATCATTCTACTTACGCAATCTATTAGAACCATGGAAGCTAATTCCCCTCCTGTCATCACGTAATCTCCTATTGAGATTTCTTCGTCGCAGTAGTGGTTTATTATCCTACTATCTACTCCTTCGTAATGACCACAAAGCAAGACGATTTCTTTTTCTTGGGAAAGTTCTATGCACTTTTTCTGTGTCAAGACTTTTCCTTGTGGAGACATGAATATGACTTTTGATTTATTCTTGTTCACATCTTGCAAACAATCATAAATCGGTTGACATGTCATCAACATTCCAGCTCCCCCGCCGTATATTTCATCGTCTACTTTTTTGTGTTTGTTTTTGCTATAATCTCTTATGTTTACTACTTCTAGTTCTATAAGATTGTTTTGAATTGCTTTACCTATGACACCGTATGATTTTAAGAAATCAAAACTTTCCGGAAATAATGTAAGGATTATAAATTTCATCACATTTCCTCAATTGTCACTACATCAATCAATCCATTTTCTATGTCTATATTTTTTACAAACTCTTTAACTGCCGGTATCATAAACTCTTTATCGCCATTTTTAATTCTGTATACGTCATTTCCATATGTGCTTATGACTTCGACTAAATCTCCAACGTATTTGCCTTCTTCATATGCTTTCAACCCTATTAGATCGTCTATATAGAAACTTCCGTCTTTCAATTCGTATCTATCGTTTTTATCGATATATAAAAATTGTTTCTTAAACTGTAGAACTTGATTTATGTCGTTAAATTCTTCAAAATCCACATACAAAAATCCTTTATACATTCTATAGTTTTTGATTTTGACTTTGATTTTTTTATCACCCAGATAATAAAATACGTCTTCGTCAAATCTTTCGATATTATCAGTCAATGGCCTTAATTTAAGACAGCCTTTGATACCGTGAGTGTTGAGCACTTCTCCAACAGCTATATATTCCATTATTGCAATATATCTACGACTACTTTTTCGCCGCTTTTGATTGCTGCTGCTTTAGTTACATTTCTAATTGCTTTTGCAATCTTTCCTTCTTTTCCTATGATTTTACCCAAATCTTTGGAATCAGCTCTAACTTCTATAATAACTGTCTGTTTGTCTTGTCTTGATGTTACTTCAACTGCTTCTTTATTATCTACTAATGCAGTAGCAATTGTTTTAACTAATTTTTCCATGACAACTCCCAATCTGTATTATTTACTTTGCTTCGTAAACTCCATTATTTCTGAATAATCTGTCTACTGTATCTGTAGGTTTTGCACCATTTTTGATCCATTGTTGAACTTTTTCGCTATCAACTTTAACTGTTTTTTCTTCAGTTAATGGATTGTAGTATCCAATTTCTTCGATGAATTTTCCATCACGAGGACTTCTTGAATCTGCGACAACTATTCTATAAAATGGTTTCTTTTTTGCTCCCATTCTCTTCAATCTAATTTTTACTGACATAATTTACCTCCATACTCTTTATCTAAAAAAAGGCATTTTCATTCTACCTTTTTTACCCATTTTCTTTTGTAGCGCTCCCATGTTTTTCATCATTGTTTTCATTTCTTTAAATTGTTTCAATAATTTATTGACCGCTACTTGATCTTGTCCACATCCTTTTGCAATTCTTTTTCTTCTTGAAATGCTAATGATATCAGGATTTTCTCTTTCTTCATTTGTCATAGATTTTATGATAGCTTCTATTTTGTCGAATTCCTTGTTATCAAAATTCACTTGTTTTAACATTTTGCTATCAACTCCTGGAATCATAGCCAAGATATCTTGCATTGGACCAAGTTTTTTGATTTGTTGCATTTGATCTAGAAAATCATTAAAGTCAAATTTTTGAGCTTTAATTTTTTCTTCCAATTCTTTTGCTTTTTTGTCGTCAAATTGACTTTGCGCTTTTTCTATAAGGCTAAGAACATCTCCCATACCCAAGATACGTGAAGCCATTCTGTCCGGATGAAATGGTTCCAAATCTCCCATTTTTTCTCCGACACCAATGAATTTTATAGGTTTTTCTGCTACTTGTCTTATTGACAATGCAGCTCCACCTCTCGCATCACCGTCGAGTTTTGTCAAGATTATACCTGTTATATCCAAATCTTCATTGAATTTTTGTGCTACATTTACAGCATCTTGACCTGTCATTGCATCTACTACCAACAAAATATCCGATGGATTGACTTCTTTTTTGATGTCTTTTAATTCATCCATCAACGTATCGTCGATATGTAGACGACCAGCCGTATCTATTATAACGTAATCGATGTTCTTTTTCTTTGCTTCTTCTATCGCCTTTTTAGAAATTTCAATAGGGTTTGTTTGACCCATTTCGAAAACTTCTACTCCAACTTTTCCACCTACAACTTGAAGTTGTTTGATGGCTGCAGGTCTATAAATGTCGCAAGCTACTAATAGAACTTTTTTATTTTTGTTTTTCAAGTTCAAAGCAAGCTTTCCTGCATGAGTTGTTTTACCGGCACCTTGCAATCCGCAAAGCATAATTACAGTAGGTTTTGCAGGTGAGACATTTAATTTTTCTGTCTTTTCACCCATCATTTTTGTCAATTCTTCATTGACAATTTTTATTACCTGTTGACCAGGTGTGAGGCTTTCCAATACAGATGAATCTATTGCTCTTTCTTTTACTTGAGAAATAAAATCTTTTACTACTTTGTAGTTAACATCTGCTTCCAATAATGCAAGCTTTACTTCTCTCATAGCTGAATCAATATCTTTTTCTGTCAATTTACCTCTATTTGTCAATTTGGACAAAGCATTTTGTAATTTATCGGATAAATTTTCAAATATCATTATTCCACATCCTCTAAATCATTCAAGAAATTTTCAATATCCTCAATGATATCGTCAATTTCTTCGTTTTTTACTTCTGATGACAAACTAAAAAGATCATTTCTGATTTTCTCTAAAAAAAACTGACTTTTTTTTGATTTTGCAATCAAGCCAAGCTTGTCTTCGTATTCAAAAAGCTTATTTTCTGCTCTTTTCAAACTATCGCTTACAGCTTGTTTTGATATGTTGCCTATTTGAGCTATTTCGTTCAACGACAAATCTTCATTATAATATTTGTCCACAACATCGTATTCTCTTTTTGTAAGCAATTTACCATAATAGTCAAACATCATGGTAATATTTAGCAATTTTTCCATTTCATCACCGTCAACATTTTTACTTGACTTGTATATTATATAAACTTAGGTTTTGTTTGTCAAGTATTTTTTACACAAAAAAAGGCAAAATAAAAAGGTCAGCAATTTCTAACCGACCTAGTATAGATTTAATAAAATTCTTTTTTTAAACTTCTACTAAATAATTTATCTAGTTCTTCTTTTAAATCTACATTATTATATAGAACATTATAGACTGCAGTATTGATAGGTAAATCCAAATTCAAATCATCACTGATTTTTTTTATGGCTTTATTGGTGTAATATCCTTCTGCTAATTTGTCGTAGCTTTCCGACTTCGCAAATTTTTCTCCAAACATTCTATTGTGCGAATATTTTGAAAATACAGTCGCTTCATAATCTCCCAAGTGGCACAATCCGTATGCGCTGATTTCCATTCCACCTAGAGCTTTTATAAATCGTGCTACTTCTCTACAGCCTCTGCTCATTAAAGCCCCTTTCAACGAGCTTATATTCAACCCATCTAGCATTCCAGCAGCTATTCCTATGACGTTTTTGTATGCAGCTCCTATTTCATTTCCTATCAAATCTTCTCCGAAATAAAATCTAATTAAATCCGAACTGTACTGTTCTATTAAAAATGATTTTACTTTTTCATCTTCTGAATCTATTACCATGCAATTTGGGATATTTCTGTAAAATTCTTGAGGATGTCCAGGGCCAATCCACGCTGCTATTTTATTGGAACTATCTACAGTTTCTTTACACACCTCGGATAATCTTTTTCCAGTAGAAATTTCTATTCCCTTCATGTTTGTGACAATTATCTTATCTTTAATGCCAATTGATTTTAGCTGTTCACAAACAGATCTAAATCCTTGTGCATTGATACTTACATGGATCACATCACAAGTTTTTGCATCGTTGATATCATCTGTCAATATCAAATCGTCTTGTAATGTAATTATAGAATTAGTTCTAGTTTTTTTTAATCTTTGGAAGTCTTCACTTTCTGATAAGCCATATAGTAAAACATCGTGGCCTATTTTTTTTAGATACCAAGCCACAAAGCTTCCCCATCTTCCAGGGCCAATAACCATTATTTTCATTTTCTTCCTCTTTTTTTGGATTTTGTATTATTTTTTTGATTCTCCATAGCTCTCATTCTTATCATATTCATCCATAAAACGGTGTTGTATGCTACAAAAGCTACATAAGTCAATACGACATACATTACATTTGGATGATAATAAATAAGCATGAATCCTATCAATAAGATTATGAAACTTCCGTATTCAAATTTAGTTCTTTTTCTTTCTAAGCTTTTTGGAAGTAGCATTTTATTTTGGTATCCATATACTGCCCATGCTAACAATATCAGCATAGCCACTAAGTTGTGATTTTTTAATATTGTAGCTACAAATACAACCATTAAAGCATTAGATATAGCTAGAACAACGCTATCGTTATTTTTCTTGTCTTTCATGTTATCACCTAGATAAATTATAACATAGAATTTGGATTAAAAATAAATGCAAATCTTCTATTTATTTACGACCGATAATCCGTTTTCATTTAATTCGTATATTTTATCACATACACTTTCTATGAAATTTCTATCATGTGATACTGAAATTATAGCTCCTTTGAAATTTTTGAGAGCAGATATCACTTCTTTTTGCGATAATGGAGATAAATTTCTAGTTGGTTCATCCAATATTAAAATCTCAGATTTATTCAAATTCATCTTTGCAAAAAACAACTTAGCTTTCTGACCTCCAGATAAATCAGATATTTTCCTATACATTTCTTCTCTTTTGAAATTCAAACTTCCCAAATAAGTCGAGATTTTCGTGTGCTCTTCTAGTGAAAAGTCATTTGATAGAAATTCTATTGCATTTATATCGTAATTCACATCGTAATCTTGTGGCATATATCCTACTTTCAAATTATTTCTCTTCAATTCTTCCTCGATGTTTTTTATCAAAGTAGTTTTTCCTGCCCCATTTTTCCCAACTATACATATTTTTTCAGCTCCTATAATTTTAAGTGAAATATTTTTTGATAATAATTTATCTCCCACTTTTAACTCATTTAATTTATAGTCCAGTATAGTCTTAGAATTAGCTATCTCTATATTATCATCAAAATCTATTAAAATAGGCTCTTCATAATCTGGAGCTTTTGATAAATTTGCTTCTTCTTTTTCCAACCTTTTTCCCATAGATTTTACAGTGTGCATTTTATCTTTTAATCTTTTTCCTGTGATATAATCTCTAGAATTTGTAGCCTTTAAGTAAGTCTCTACTGAATCGTGAACTTTTCTGTATCTCTGCATTTTCTTGTCGAATTCTTCTCTATCTTTATTGCTCTTTTTATTTTGAGTTATTATATATTCTTCTCTTTTTGATACATATACATCGTATCCAGTAGAAGATATAGTATAATGTGGTTCACTTCTTCTCATTAGCTGCTCAATGTGTATTATTTTATTTGCCACATTTGACAATAATTTGGTATCGTGAGATACAAAAATCAATGGAATGTCTAATCTTATCATGAAATTCTCCAGCCATTTTACAGAGTCCAAATCCAAATCGTTGCTCGGCTCATCTAATAATAATATAGTGGGGTCTTTCATCATCTCCACTAACAAATAAAATTTGATTTTTTCTCCTCCAGATAAATTAGCTATATAGTTATCGTCATTTATAAGGTCTTCATTAAAATCAAATTCATTCAATAAAGTGTAGTATTTGCTGTAATCAAATACTTCAATGGGAATTTGACTATTCAGATATTCGCTTGTCGTTTTAGTTAAAACACATTTATCAATAATTTGTGGAAGATATCCTATTGTCTCATTGCTTTTAAAAATACTTCCTTTGATTTTACATATATCTTTTACTGAATTTTCGTCGTAAATAGTTTTTAAAAGCATAGATTTTCCATTTCCTTCTTCTCCAATCAAAGCTACTTTGTCTTTTCTATTTAGCGAAAAATTAAAATCTTCTATTATACCTCTATCATCTTGTATTAAATACAGACTCAAGTTTTTTATTTGTAACATAAATCCTCCTTATAATAAAGAATGTATGCCATAAAAAAATCTGTTTGCACACGCAAACAGATATCATTAATTTCTTAATTAAATTGTAATCGAAAATTAAATGATAAAAATAATGATATCTTAATAATATGACATACTTATAGTTGTCCTTAAAATCCCAAAAATTTTAATTCTAAATGTCATATTATTTGTTCATTATTTTCCTCATCTCCTTTTTATCTATTCAATCATATCACAGTTTATTGATTTTCACAATAAAAGCACCTATTCGTCCAATAGGTGCTTTATCATTTTATTTGTTTTCTTTTGGTTTGTTAGTAGTAGTTTCTTTCTTTTCTTCTCTTGCGTTTTTGGATTGCTTGATCAAATATTCAGCTGCAATTCCTGGCATTGTCATAGCTGTTGGATCTAGTATTTCTTTTAATTCGTCTACTGATAAAATCTTTTCATCTAAGACTATATTTCTTACTGTAATTCCTGTACTCAAAGCACGTTTTGCTATTTCAGCTGATTTTTTGTAACCTATGTGTGGTACTAATGCTGTAACTATACCAACTGATTTTTCTACATCGTTAGATAATTTTTGTCTGTTTGGTTTTATTCCCACTATACAGTTTTCTCTGAATGTTTTCACAGCATTTGTCAAAATAGATATAGATTCGAATAAGCTATCGAACAATACTGGTTCGAATGCATTCAATTCTAATTGACCGTGTTCAGCACACATTGTAATAGTGTTGTCGTTTCCAATAATTCTAAATACAACTTGGTTTACAACTTCTGGTATTACAGGATTTACCTTACCAGGCATTATAGATGATCCATTTTGTCTAGCTGGAAGTTCTATATCTCCTACCATAGTTTTTGGACCTGAACTCATCAATCTCAAATCACTTGCCATTTTTGATAAACTTACTGCACATGATTTTACTGCAGATGATATTTCTACCAAACCATCTAAGTTATTTGTTCCATCGATTAAATCTTCTGATTGGTGTAAATCAAAACCAGTTAATTCAGATAAAATTGGAACTATGTTAGTAAAGTAAACTTTATCTACATTTATTCCTGTACCTATTGCTGTAGCTCCCATGTTTATAGATTCTATTTGATCTGATGATCTTCTAATTCTTTTTATATCTCTTTTTATAACAGAATAATAAGCATGAAACTCTTGACCTAATCTAATTGGCACTGCATCTTGAAGTTGAGTACGTCCCATTTTCAAAACGTCATCAAATTCAACAGATTTATTCAAAAGAGAAATCTCCAATTGTTTTAATTCATTTAATGATTTTATAAGTAATCTCAATGTTGCAATTTTACCTGCTGTTGGGAAAACATCATTAGTAGATTGACTCATATTTACATGATCATTTGGATGAACGAATTCATATGTTCCCAATCCTCCACCTAATTTTTGATTTGCAATATTGGCGATAACTTCATTTGCATTCATGTTTGCAGTAGTTCCCGCTCCACCTTGAATTGGGTCTGTCAAAAATTGATCGTGAAATTCTCCTGCTAAAATCTTATCGCAAGCGTATACTATCGCGTTTTTGACATCTTCTCTCATAATTCCAGCACGATGATTTGCAATTGCACATGCTTTTTTCACTATTACCAATCCGTAAATCAATTCTTCGTGCAAAGTTCTTCCTGTTATAGGAAAGTTTTCCATTCCTCTTAATGTTTGCACTCCATAATACGCATCTTTAGGTACTTTCTTTTCTCCTACACTATCAGATTCTAATCTATATTCCATTATATCCTCCAAAAACGTTTATTTATTTCATTACAAATTGATGTTAACACTTTTACATATCAATGTCAAAAAATAATAAAAATGTAAATAATAAAATAAAAAAACCGACGCAATGCCATTTACTGACGTTTGTGTCGGTTGAAATTTAATATTATTGATTTTTATAATCCCAATTCATCTTGTTTTTTACGAAGTCTTGTAATTATGTGGTCTTTATCTAAATTTACCATGTCATAAGTAATCAAAGTGTCTTTTGGTATGTCTACTTTTGCAGTAGTTTTTTCAGTAATTATAGGCATTGGCAAAAGATTATTTTCCATTTGATGTTTGTGAGAAGTTATTTTACCAAAAGTATCTTTTCCCCCGATTCCTTCAATTATTTGTCCTTTTTTGATATCTCTTTTAGCTACTGTTATAGTATCAGATACTTGACCGTATTTAGGATAAATAGTAGGTTCTTTTTCTACTATCGCATCGTAAATCGTAATAGGAGTCTCTAATGATGTCAAATGATAAGGTCTATACAAAGTATAATTTGGTCCTTTTCCCATGGACAAATATTCCATTAAATCGTGAACTTCTTCTGTATCGTGTGTCACTACAGCAAATACTCCAGGTGCCACTCCAAATGCAAAATCAACTATATTGTAATTATTCAAAATTCCGCCTTGTTCTTTTAATTTGTAAACATCGCTTAATTCTTTGATATTAGTAGTCACCCCGTGACAACCCAATACATCAGGCGTAAATCCCAACGCATTTGCCACAGCTGTCAATTCTATCATTGTATTAGTTCCATCTACAAATGATGTAAGCATTTTAGGTACTAGTCCTTTTGACAAAGCTTGTTCTCTTAAAATATCTTCATTAGTGTAATTGTCTAATGGATTGTTTTTTCCTTTTCCAACTGCTAATAATTTAAATCCAAGTCCAAGTGCAAAATCAGACAATTGAATTA
Source organism: Finegoldia sp. (assembly GCA_029983915.1). Lineage (GTDB taxonomy): Bacteria > Bacillota > Clostridia > Tissierellales > Peptoniphilaceae > Finegoldia. Next base: position 27,463 of record JASBYN010000009.1, read on the forward strand.
TAGCTCCAGGCTCATCTCCTGCGCTTCCCGTATATACTACACCTTTTTTTTGTGCCATTTCATTTAAAATTGGTCCTACTAACGCATCGCACTCTACATTTAATAAAATAGTGTGCTTTTCGTGTTCAATCGATTCAACTGCAAGTTGTGTACCAAAAGGCGGATTTCCTGTAGCATCGATCACTCCGTCTATCATATCCAATTTATAACTCAAAGTATAATCATCAGTTACTACAAAAGAATTTTTAGAAACTGCATTTTCTGCAACTTTTACATCAGTTGTTTTGATGATGTCGACATCTTTTACTCCTGATTTTCTCAAAGCATTTATACATTTATCGACATCTCTATCCACGATTACAGATGGTCTCATTCCCCTAATTCTACTCAATTGGCTTACAAGTCCTGAACCCATCTTACCACAACCAACTAATCCAACTCTTACTTTTTGACCCTTGTTGTCCAAATCAACAAGTTTTCTTTGCATTTTATTCATTTATTTCTCCTTTTTAACTATAGAAATTGCTGCAGAATACGCCGATGAGAATGCCCATTGAAGATTATATCCGCCACAATCTCCATCAATATCCATAATTTCGCCAATAATATAAAGATTTTCCACTATTTTCGATTCCATTGTAGATGGATTAATTTCATCTGTACTTACTCCACCGCAAGTAATCTGTCCTGATTCTTCGTCCTTGTATCCATCTACCTCAAATTCTAAATTTTTAATAACTCGTGACAAATTATTAATTTGATTCTTGCTAAGTTCCGATACGTTTTTTTCCGGATCGATTTTAGCTTGTGATAATATTTCATTTATCAACATATCATTCACAAGACCAACTAATAACTCTTTTATTTTCTTATAATAATTTATCGATATTATGTAGATAAGATATTCGTACAACTTATTTTCATCTAAATCCACCGTATCTATACTTATTTTTACGTCTTGTCCTCTGTTTTTAGCTCTTATGGCTTCTCCTGAAAACTGCAATATAGTAGGTCCACTTATTCCATAATCTGTGAATAAAACATCGTGATACATTTCAGAAACTTTTTTGCCATCAACTATTAATTTCGCATTAGCTTTGAATTTACAACCACTCATCTTTTTGAAACTATCGCCCTTTAACTTCAATTGCACAATTCCAGGATGAGTTTTCACAATGCTATGACCCAATTTCTGGCACAGCAAATACCCATTTCCATCTGAACCACTCTTTTTGTACGCTCTAGAACCACAGGCAACTATCAAATAATCAAATTTGTAAAATTTCCCATTGTCACATCTGACTTCAAAAATTCCATCGTTTTTGCTTATTTCATTTACGAAACTATCGTATATAAATTCAACTTCTAAATGATTTGCCAAGCACATCATTTGCTTTACAACAGAAGAAGCTTGTAAACTTTTAGGGAAAATTTTGCCATTTTCCAATTCTACTTCCAAAATTCCAATGTCGTTAAAAAATTCTATAACCTTGTAATTGTCAAATTTTTTGATTGCACTTATACTGAATTTCTTATTTTCACCGTGATAATTTTTGTAGCTTACATTTCTATTCGTAAAATTGCATCTGCCATTTCCCGTCGCATAGATTTTTTTCATAGCTATTGAGTTTCTCTCGATGACAGTCGTATCTATGTAATTTTGTCTTAAAATTATCGATGCAAAAACACCGCTTGCACCTGCTCCTATAATTCCTACTTTCATTTTACCCTCAATATCAATTAAATCGTAATAAATTTGTAACTTATTAAATCTACATTTATGATAATATAAAGATACAAAATAAATGGTTGTTCATCCTCCTAATATGAACTTGCCAATGTTATTTGAATATAGCAAGCCTCTCCCAAAGGTTTGCTATTTTTTTATTACGATATTTATTTTATCATAAATAGACTAAATTATTTAATATTGCAATATATTTATAAAAATTCCCAAATAAAAAATGCTACACTTTAATGTGCAGCATTTAAAATCTATTAACTAAATTTTTCGTCTAAGAATTTTATTATATCCATAGATTCGTACATTGGCTCTCCGTCTATGAAAAGGCAAGGTACTTGGTCTTTTCCACCTTTTTCAATTAGATATTGTTCGTTAGCTTCATCTGCTTTGATGTCTACTAATTCAACACCTTCGATGTTTTTGTTCTTTATAAATCTCAAAACTTTTTGACAAAATGGGCAAGTTTCTTTGTAATACAATTTTAAATCCATGTTAATCTCCTTTGTTTAAATTTTTTGATATAATATATATACCCGTATTGGGCAATGATAAACATCAAATGTAAGGAGAATTCTATGTTTTATAAAATAGACGTTTTTATTCCAAAAGAATATGTCAAAAAATTAGTAGATGAATTAAATTCTGAAAATATGTTGACAATTGGAAATTACGATTATTGTTATTCTACATTGCCTGTTCAAGGCCATTTTAGGCCAAATGAAAGTGCAAATAATTTCAGCGGAGAAGTTGGAAAGTTGAACACTGTAGAAGAAGTAAAATTAGAATTTCGAGTGCGAGATAAAGATATAAAAAAATGTATATCGATAATTGAAGATATCCATCCATATGAAGAATGTGTATACGATATTTTTGAAATAAAAAATTTTAAATAACAATTAGGAGGTATGATGAAAACAGTAAGTACAGTTTGTGGGGTTTGTCCGGGAAAATGTCACGTTGAATGTGAGATGGAAGGTAGAAGGATAAAATCAATCAAAAAATCTTCTACTGAAAATCCTTCAATGATTTGTTTGAGAGGTTTTTATTCAGACGAAATATTGAATTCAAAAGACAGGTTGACTACTCCACTTATTAGAACTGGTGAAAAAGGCAAATGTGAATTTAGAGAGGCTTCTTGGGAAGAGGCTATGGATGTAATCGAGGAAAATTGTAATAAAATAATAAAAAATTACGGTGCAAAATCTCTTGCAAGTCACGTCGGACGTGGAGGATTTGATGAAATCACAGATGATTTTACTTCAATCAAAATGCCCGATGGTAAAAGCGGTGGATTTTTATCTCCTATAGGTTCTCCAAACAACGGTTCTGTAGGTTCTCTCTGTTTTACTTCATACGGACTTATAGCTCCTCAATGCGTTTTCGGATTAGATTCTGAGGATTTATCATGCGATTTGAAAAATGCAGAATATCTTTGTGTGTGGGGTGCAAATCCTAAGACAGACTCTCCTCCATTTTTCTACGATAAAATGATTGCTAGAAAAAAGGACGGAATGAAAATAATAGCTATAGATCATTATGACTCAGATATAATTAAGATGGCAGATTATAAATACATCGTCAATAGTGGTAGTGATATGGCTTTGATTTTGGGAATTTTAAATTACTTATCTGACAAATTCGATACAGATTTCATAGAAAAATACACTTATGGATACGAAGAATTCAAGGATTATTTCTCACAATTTTCTTTGGAAAAAACATCTGATATAACAGGTTTGAATGTAGAAGAAATAAAAGAATTATCAAATTTACTTTTCGATAATACTGTTACTTTGAAGAGTTATACAGGACTTGAATATTCTAGATGTGGAGTGCAAACTATAAGAGCTTTGTATATATTGTGGAGTTTGATTGGAAATTTAGATGTACCAGGAGGTCTTCTAATCGATAAGAAAACTCCTTTAAAAAAGATAACATCTATACCAAACGCTGCAAAAGGAGTGAAAAAAATAGGAGAAGATGAGTTTCCTATTTTCAATAAATTCATCAATCAACCTCAATTTACAAAATTGCCAGAAGCTATTTTAGAGTCAAAACCATATCCAATTAAAGGTATTATCAATATAGGATCTTGTATGTCTATAAATTATCCTAACAGCGAATTATTTAGAAAAGCTCTATCTAATTTGGATTTTTATGTAGTGTGTGATAGATTTTTGACTCAAGATGCACTATATGCAGATGTAATATTACCTGCTACTACTTATTATGAGCAAGACAAATACGTGACTTATCCAGATCATATAGAAATAAAAGAAAAATTAGTCGAGCCTTTAGGAGACAGCCTTCCAAATGTTTTTATTTTGAAAAAAATTGCAGATCGCCTTGGATTTGGAGAATACTATCCTGAAAATTTCGATGAATTGTTGGAAATAGCTTTTCAAAATACTCCTGAAATATTGAAAGAACTCAAAGAAAAAGGCGTATATTATTTCGACAAAAAAGAAGAACCAGTATACAAAAAATACGATTCTTTTGATACAGAAACTTCAAAAATAGAGATACATTCAAAACTTTTGGAAAAATACGGCTTCTCACCTATACCAATCTACGATGATGGATTCGATAGTGACGAAGAAAGAAAATCTACACTATCAAAATATCCTTTTGTCATGAATACCGGTGCTAGAATCGACACGACTTTTAGAACACAACATTTGAATATAGATGGACTTTTGAAACATCAAAAATACCCTCAAGTTATAATCAACGTAGAAGATGCCAACGAACTCGGAATAAAAGATTTTGATTTAGTGGAATTATATACCGATAAATCTCAAGTAATTTTGCAAGCTATAACTAGCGAATATTCTAATAGATACGATTTAGAAGTCAACGTAGGCGGTGGATCATTTACTCAAGATGAAAATTGGAAAGATGCCAACATCAATTTATTGACAGACAATGAATTGTTCGATCCAATTTCAGGATTTCCAGTATTGAAAAAACAATATTGTAACATTAGAAAAGTAAAATAGATCTAAAATAAAAAGGATGCTTACCTACAAATTGTAGAAAGCATTCTTTTTTATTAATTTTGCATATAAGAATTCAATCCGTTACAGATACATAAGGATTATCTGTTATGTAAAATCTATACATAAACTCTGTAGCCTCTTCGGCATAATCTATTCCTATTCTAGTTGTAGTAGTGATTTCGAATTCTTCATATCCGTTATCTTCTATGTACATTTCGTCGGATAACAAATCCATTGCATTATCAGATTTAGTTATATTGTACGCTTTACATAACTTCCCTGGACCATTTGTAATGTTTTTCTTTTGATATGATGATAATTGCGAGTATTTTTTGCCATATCTATTAATCGAAAATCCATCCAAATTTTCAACGGGTTCTACTGCTCTAATCAATACGGCTTCTCCCTTGCCAATTTTTCCTGTGACTACATTTAGCATAAAATACATTCCATATATCATGTATACGTAAATATGACCTGCCCTTTCGTACATTATTTTAGTTCTATCGGTATATCTGTTGTTATAGGTGTGTGAACCTTTGTCAAATTCACCAGTATAAGCCTCAGTTTCTACAATTCTCGCTTTCAATATGGTATTATTTCTATTCAAAACTAAAATTTTCCCGAGTAAATTTTTAGCCACTTCCAACGTAGGATGATCGTAAAACTCAAATGATAATTTCATATATTCTCCAATCTTATACATAATAAAAAAACTATTGGAAATCATAACCAATAGTTTATCATTCTATAAAACTTGTAGGCAAATGAATGCAGTAAGCACTGCCAATATTATTGTCAATCCTACATTTTCTTTCCAGTAAGCTATTATAATAGATACAACTGAAGCTACTATAGTTGGAATCAACATCTCCGATGTAGCTGTCAAAATCCCACGTATTACCATAATGCTAAGCGATGTATATGGGATTATATTCAAAAATTCTGCCGTTTGTTCTGAAAGTTGTTTGCCCTTCAAATATTTAAGAGGTAGTATTTTTGGTACAGCTGTAACTAAGCTACACAATAAAATTAAAATTATATTATACATGGCGACCTCTTTTCATAATTATTTTCAATCCGATAAATGACGATAATAAAATTGCGATTATTATATCCCATCCCGATGGAATAAATTTCAGATAGAAAATCACTACATAAGTCAAAACCCCTATCAAACTCACTATCAATCCGTTGTCGCTTTTTTTAATAGAAGGAACTACAAGCGCTATGAACATAGCTGTAAGTCCTACTTCCAAAGATGTTTGAACTGCTTTTGGCATCAATTCGCCTATCAAATATCCCACAGGTGTAAATATTCCCCAAGCTAAAAAAGGTCCAAATTCTACTCCCAAAGCAAATTCAGTATCTAATTTATCTTTATTAAAGCTCATAACTGAAAACGCTTCATCTGTAAGCATAAAACCCACTACAGGTAATGCTTTAGGATTTATTCTTTGAGTATGTATTCCCAAAGATGTAGACATTATAAATAATCTCAAATTCAGCAAAAAAACAGACAACACAATTGAAAACATTCCAACTCCTGCTGCCAATAATTGCACTGCCATAAATTGAGCCGCTCCAGAGTAAAAAACAAAAGAAAAAAGTGTCGCATCCAACATACTGATGTTTTGTCCTTTGCATAACAGACCAAATGCCATTGAAATTGGTATATATCCCATCATAATTGGAGTCGAAAATTTTATACCTTCTTTTATTTTACTTGAATTCATAAAATATTCCTCCTAATGATAATTAATCATTTAAAAAATTATAATCTGCCATCCGCTAGATGGCAGATATTATTTTACTTCTCTTCTGTCTAAAATGGCTTTATAAAAACTCATTTCATCATAATATTCCAAGTTAGCTCCCAAAGGAACACCCATTGCTATCCTAGAAACTTTGACATTATATTCCTCACCTTTTAGAACTTCTATTATGAAATTAGTCGTCAAATCTCCGTTCGTAGTTGGAGATAAGGCAAGTATGACTTCTTTTACATATTCTTTTTGACATCTCAAAAATAAATTTTTTAAATTCAAATCAGAAGGTTTTATATTGTCTTTTGGAGACAACAATCCACCAAGTACATGGTATTTGCCATTGTACTCTCTCGTCTTTTCTATTGAAGCCACATTCATAGAATCTTCTACAACAGTGATTACGCTATTATCTCTTTTAGAATCAGAACATATATCGCATAGTTTCTTATCAGTTAAGTTTCCACAATTCACGCATGGTTTGATGTTTTCTTTTACGTCTATGATACTTTTTACAAGTTCATCTACTTTATCTCTATCCATGTCTATTATTTTAAAAGCTAACCTTTTTGCACTTTTTCTGCCAATAGTAGGCAAATTCGACAAATTTTTTATCAATTCGTCCATAGCTTTAGGGTATACCGACAAATCTATTCCCCCTTTAGAATCCTGGAATGTTAATTCCTCCAGTAATCTTGCCAAGTTCTGTTTCACTCATATCAAGAACTTTTTTGATGGCGTCATTTACAGCTACTAAAATCAAATCTTGTAGCATATCTACGTCGTTGTCTTTCAATAAATCTTCATCTATTTTAATAGAAACAATTTCTTTTTTTCCGTTCGCTACGACTTCAATAGCTCCACCGCCACTTGTTGCAGTCACTTCTGTTTCTTCTAATCTTTGTTGAGTTTCTTGCATTTGTCTTTGCATTTTTTGCATTTGTTTCATCATATTTCCCATGTTTCCCATGCCTGGCATTCCGCCTCTAAATTTATTGCCCATAATTCCTCCTATTTTTTTATTATTTCTACATTATCTCCAAAAATTTGCTTCAATTTTTGTGTTTTGTTTGGATTTTGATTTTTTTCAATTTCTCTTATTTCAAGATTTTTAAAATCGTATATATCTTTCAATCCGCTTTCCATTATCTTTCTAAAAGGTGAAATAGCAAAATACACCTGACGTCCATCGCAATTTAGTATAAAATTTCCATTTTCAATTTCTGGAGTAATTGAGCTTGCAATTTCATCAGTCATAAAACCATATCCTATTATAGCTTTGTAGAAATCTTCTTGTAATTTATTTATAGACTCATTACTTGAAATTATATCATTTTTTGAGATTATTTTCTCGTCTTTTGAGATAATTTTTTCATTTTTTTTTGAAATATCATGTTCATTTTTTGAGCGAGTATCAGTTTTTTGAGTATCTGAAGTAGTTAACTTTACTCCATTTTCCTCGATTGATTTTAGTTTTTCTTCAAGTGTATATACTCTAGCTATTAAATCATCGTAATCTATATAATCTATAAGTCTCATCGTCATTATTTCCAATAAAGCTTTTTGATTATCAGATGATTTCAGCTTTTTCTGATATTCCATTATTATATTCATGCTTTCGATGATTTGTCTATTGGAAACTGATTGCGATTGAAAATCGTATTGATCTGAATATTGAATGTTTTCAGTGCGCAAATTTGATAAGTTATTTTTGGACAAGAGTAAATTTCTATAATGTTCCAGCAATTCTTCCATTACATTTTCTACAGGCTTATTGTTTGACACATTATACAAAGTGTCTAATACTTGATGTGTGTCTTTTTTTATTATGCCATCTACTAATTCAAATACGCCTTTATTATCTACTATACCAAGTATGTTGTTGATGTCTTCTCTTGTAATATTTTCCTTTTCTATGCTCAAAACTTGATCTAAAATAGATAACGCATCTCTCATTGCCCCATCTGCTTTTTTTGCTATTAATTCAATGGCATCGTCATCCATTTTCCTATTCATATCTTTTAAGATGTATTTTATGTTTTCGGATATATCCTCTGAATTTATCATTTTAAATTCGTATCTTTGACATCTCGATAGAATAGTTTGTGGGATTTTGTCGATTTCAGTTGTGGCTAATATGAATACCAAATGTTGAGGAGGTTCTTCCATTATTTTTAATAGTGCATTGAACCCTTCATTTGTTATCATGTGCGCTTCATCTATTATATATACTTTGTATTTTAGTTTTGTAGGTGGATAAATTACTTTGTCCCTCAACTCTCTTATATCGTCTATTCTTCTGTTGCTTGCGGCATCCATTTCGACGATATCCAAAGTCGATTCTTCAATAGAACTTCTGCAATTTTCACACTTATTGCAAGGATTTCCATTTTGTAAATCTAAGCAATTAATAGCTCTAGCAAAAATTTTTGCACAGCTCGTTTTACCTGTTCCTCTCGAACCCGAAAAGATGTAAGCGTGAGAAATATTGCCCGTTTCTATTTGATGTTTTAATATTTCTGTTATGTGTTTTTGCCCATATACTTTATCAAATGTATCTGGTCTATATTTTCTATAAATTGCTTGCATAAATTACCTCGACTTTTTAATTATATCACTATTATTACCTATAAATATCATTAAATATATTCGTGCAATAATTGAAATCCTACTCGTCATATTTTTATATTATACCATATTTGATATTTTTTGAATTAATAGTAAAATAAATATGAGGCTTTTTGCCTAAAATAATTTAGGAGGAGTTTATGCTTAAAAATATAGATCCATTTTTAATTACAATCCTCGGATTAATTGTGCCTGGAGTTCTGACTGGAGTCGGAGCTATCCCTGTTTTTTTTACAAAAAATGTAAGTCAAGGAAAACTGGATATATTCTTAGGTGCAGCTGCAGGAGTAATGCTTTCTGCAACTTGTTTTTCTTTGGTATTACCTAGTATTGAAGAAAACGGCGGAGGATTGCATGGAGTTTTGATAACATCTCTTGGGATATTTGCAGGAGCAGTATTCTTGGATTTGATCGACAAATATTCTCCACATGAACATTTATTGGATAAAAGAATAGAAGGAAAGCCTTCTGCTTCTTTGAAAAAAATATGGCTTTTCGTAATTGCAATTACAATTCATAATTTCCCAGAAGGTATGGCAACAGGAGTTGGATTTGGTGGAAATTCTATCGCCAATGGACTTCCAATAGCTATAGGAATCGGTCTTCAAAATATGCCTGAAGGTCTTGCAGTTGCATTGTCACTTATAAGAGAAGATTACACTGTAAAAAAGGCATTTTTGATTGCACTTTTGACAGGATTAGTAGAACCTATCGGAGCGTTTTTGGGATATGGATTGGTAACTTGGTTTTCACCAATTTTGGGATTCATACTCGCGTTTGCAGGTGGCGCTATGCTTTTTGTAATAAGTGATGAAATCATTCCAGAAACCCACAGCAACGGTTTCGAAAGACAGGCAACTTACGGAATAATAATAGGATTTATTATAATGATGATTTTAGATGTTGCACTTGGATAAAAAAAGACGGCTACTTTGAAAGTAGCCGTTTTGTTGTTATAAAGCTTGTATAGCCGCCATTGTTACGTAATTGTATGGTTGGTTATAATGTGGCAAGAAGAATATATCTGTAAGTGCCAATTTATCTATTGTAACGTGTTCTTGTATTGCCAAACTGAACATGTGAATCATCATTGATATGTCGTATTCGCTCATGATTTGACATCCTTTGATTTCTCTTGTGTTCTTATCGTATACAATTCTTATTGTAACTTCTTTATTGTTTTCTTCCATGAAAGCTGGTTTTTGATAATCAGTAAAATCAGTGTATTCTACTTCTATGTTTTTCTTTTCTGCAGCTCTTACAGTCAAACCTGTAGATACCATGCATAGATCGTAGATTTTTATTCCATTTGAACCTTGTACACCATTTGATTCTAATTTTGTTCCACATACATTGTGACCTGCTACTATACCACTTCTTACGGCATTAGTTGCAAGTGCTATATATTCATATTCTCCTGTTGCATTGTTGAATATAGTTGTAGAGTCACCTACGCAATATACATTTTCATCAGATGTTTGTTGGTGCTTATCTGTTATGATTGCTTTTCTTTCGTTTAATTTCAAGTGGTCTTTTGCCAATGCGCTATTAGGTTTGAATCCTATTGACATTATAACCATATCGCAATCATATTCCCCTTTGTTAGTGATTACTTTATTTACTTTTCCATTTTCTCCTTCGAGTTTTATAACTTCTTCTCCGAATACCATATTTATTCCATGGTCTCTAAGATTTTGTTCCATTTTTTTACAGAACTTTTCATCGTAGTAGCTTCTCAAAACAGTGTCACCGTGTTCTATAAGTGTAGATTCTTTTCCCAATCTTTTGAAAGCTTCTGCAAGTTCTGTACCTATGTAACCGGCACCAACTACTATAACTTTTTTGATCTCATCGTGATTTATTTTTTCGATAACATCTTGTGCATCTTGGAATATTTTTACTTTTTGAACGTTTTCTAAATCCATTCCTTCGATGTCTGGCAATACAGGTTGAGAACCCGTAGCTAGTACTAATTTATCGTAAGATTCTTCGATGTCATTTCCGTTTTTGTCTTTTGCATATACAACTTTTTTGTCATAATCGATGTCTACTACTTTTGTTTCCATGTGAACTGTAGCGCCTTTTTCTTCAAACACTTCTTTGCTACAATAGAATAGTTTTTCTGGACCTTTAATTTGTTTTCCTATCCACAAAGCCATTCCACAACCTAAGAATGAAATATTAGAATTTTGATCGAAAATAACTAATTCTTCATCTTTGTAGTTGTCCAAAATCGTGTTCGCACAAGCTGTACCTGCGTGATTTGCTCCTACCAATACTATTTTACTCATTGTATGCCTCCTTTATATTTCCTACTAATTACATAGGATTTGTGTGAAAAAAATTTTATTTGTTAACGATTAAACAAATATTCACATTTATATTATATCAAATCCGAAAAGGTTTTTCAATAAATCGTTTTATTTTTTTCTATTAAACTATATAATACTATTAGGGAGGTTTGAAATTGAAAAATCTAAAATATTTAAAATTGCTATCTAAAGATTTCCCCACTATAGAGGAAGCTTCCAGCAAGATAGTAAGTTTGACGTCATTGTCCGTACTTCCAAAAGGCACAGAATATTTCTTGTCGGATTTACACGGTCAATACGACAGTTTCAACAGAATAATCAAAAGTGCATCTGGAAACACTAGGCAAAAAATTTCACTTGAATTTGGATCTAAATTATCTGAATCAAGGCAAAATCAATTGGCAAATTTAATCTACGACCCTAAAACAATACTCAATATTACAAAAGAAAACGATGAATTCACAGAAAAATGGATAAAAGATACTATTTTTTATCTAATAAGGATAGCAAAGAGAGTCGCTAGCAAATACCCTAGACAAAAAGTCAGAGAAAAAACTCCTGAATCTTATAGGGATTTGATAGATGAAATGCTCAATGTCCAATATGAATCTCTCAACAAAAAAGAGTATTTCAATACGCTTATAGATACAATAATAAAAATAGAGGCAAGTGAAAATTTCATAATCATTTTGTGTGAGCTTATACAAGATTTGAACGTGGACTGGCTTCACATAATTGGAGATATTTTCGACAGAGGAAAAAGACCAGATATAATAATGGATACACTCATAGCCAAAAAAGATGTGGATATTCAGTTTGGTAATCACGATATGACTTGGATAGGTGCATATCTAGGAAGCGAAGTGAATGTGTGTAATGTAGTCAGAAATGCCATTAGTTATAATAATTTTCAGTCTTTGGAAGAAGGTTATGGTATAAATCTTAGATTGTTATCGTCACTTGCAGATATAGAATATTCCGATGATCCTTGCGAAAGATTCAAAGTTAGAGTGTTGGATGACGATAAGCACAACAAATCGGATTTGTTACATTCTGCTAGAATGCACAAAGCTATATCCATTATTCAATTCAAATTGGAAAATCAATTGTTTAAGAGAAATCCAGAATTTGACCAACTAGACAGATTGTACCTAGAAAGAATTGATTTCAAAAATGGAATCTACAAAGATGCAAATGGAAAAGCACATGCGCTTTTGGATATAAATTTTCCAACTATAGATCCAGATAATCCGCTAGAATTGACTCAAAATGAAAGAGAAGTAGTAGATTGTCTTACAAAATCATTTAGGACAAGTCATAAATTAAAAGAGCATATGGATTTTCTATTATCGTATGGATCAGTATATAAAATAGTCAACGGAAATTTGCTATTTCACGGATGTATTCCTATGAATAGAGATGGTAGCTTTGAAGAATTCGTATATCAATCAAATGTGTACAAAGGAAGATCGTTGTTTGATTTCTTCGAAGGAATAATTAATTCTTCAAAAAACATGGACGAAGATACTCCTGATAGGCAAACCATACTGGATTTCTTCTGGTATATGTGGTGTGGTCCAAAATCTCCTATGTTTGGAAAAAGCAAAATATCTACATTTGAAAATTTCTTCATAGCAGACAAAGATATAAGAAAAGAAATCAGCAATCCTTATTTTAGTTTGAGTAAAATCGAAAAATACGCAAATCAAATTTTTGAAGAATTCAACATGGATCCCGATACATCTCACATAATCAATGGTCACGTTCCAGTAAAAAGCATCAACGGAGAAAATCCAGTCGCAGCCAATGGAAAGACTTATGTAATAGATGGTGGAATATCTGTAGCTTACCAAAAAAAGACTGGTATAGCTGGATATACTCTTACATTTAATTCTCATCATTTGGCATTGGCAAAGCACAAAAATTTCGAGGTAATGGAATCAGTTCATGGAGCTTATACTCCAGAAGTAAAAATCACAGAAGAGTTTCCAGAGAGAATGTTGATAAAAGACACAGACAAAGGAAAAGAAATACTAGAATTAATTGGAGATTTGGAATCTCTAATAGAAGCTTATAGAAGCGGATTAATTCAACAAAAGAGAAAATAAAAACTTGGATATCGACATGATGATCATGTCGATATCCAAGTTTTTTTATAATATTCCTATTTTATTAAAAGGAAAATACCTTAAGAACGCCCTACCTACAATTGCTTTTTTATGAATAGGTCCAAATATTCTGCTATCGTTAGATTCTCTTGGCAATCTATTATCGCCCAAAACAAAATATTCGTCTTCGGATAATTCCCAATAAGTTTTATCGCCTGAAACTAGTGTTATCTGGCTGCTAGTATAATCTTCTTCTAATTGTTGACCATTTACATAAACTTTGTTGTTCTTCAATTCAACAGTATCTCCTGGCAAAGCTACTATTCTTTTTATGTAGTCCCTTCCAGGTTTATCTGGGGCGTGAAGTTCTATAATGTTTCCCCTTTTCAATCTATCTTTGAAAAATCCCATTCTGTTGACAAAAATTCTATCGCCGTTTTCAATAGTTGGATTCATACTGTTTCCGTCTACGTGAGTTGTACTTATGACGAAATTTCTTAATACCAAAGCCAAGGCAACTGCAACGACAATAACAACTATCCATTCAAAAAAAGATCTCGCTTTTTCTGTCATACCTATAACAATTCCTTTCTAATTTACTAATTTGATTATAATACTATTTCGCCAATGTGTAAAGAATAGGCAGATTATAGAAAAAAGCATCTAGTGAGATAATTCTAAATCTCACAAAGATGCTTATAAATTAAGAATTGAATACTTCTCTGTCCAATTCTCCTTCACTAGCTGCTACTATTACAGCTGAAGAACCTGCAGCAGTTACGTTGGTAGCAGTTCTACCCATATCAGCTAACATAGATATAGGACTCATCAATACAACCATTTCTACAGGAAGACCCATAGTTGCAAAAACTGCTGTAGTTGTTATAGTTGCTGTTCCTGGAACTCCTACAGTTCCCAAAGACACTGCAAGTGCAACTAATACTAACATTACGTATTGTCCTACAGAATAGTGAATTCCCATAACATTTATAGTCAAAATGGCAGACAAAACAGGCCAAAATCCTGCACAAGCAGGCATACCTACGCTAGAACCTGTAGATGCTACAAATGTCGCAATTTTTTCAGAAACTCCTAATTTATCTCTCAAAGTTTCAGTATTTGCAGGAATAGTTCCTACAGAAGATTGAGTAGTGAAACCTATAAGTTGAACTGGCCAATACTTTTTGAAGAATTTTATAGGACTTACTTTGGCAAATAAAGTCAATAAAACTCCCGTAGTAATATAAGAATGGAATATACTTGCCACATAAGTCAATATCAAAACAACTATAAGAGGCATCATGCTTTTTATATCTGTTCTGCTTACTGCATTTGCCATAAGTGCCAATACAGCATAAGGAGTAAAATCAATTATCATACCTGTAAATCTAAAAATTACAGCAGCTGCTGAATCTATAAATTTCAAGAATGGCTCTGCTTTTTCTCCTTGTCCTCTCTCTTGTAATTGCAATATAGCAAGTCCAAGCAAAACTGCAAAAATAATTGTAGGAACTACTTTTGCATCTGCAGCATTTCCTATTACATTATCTGGGAAAAATCCTACAATTGTATCGGTAAAAGCTGGAACTTCTTTCACTTTAGATCCTTGTGATAAAGTCAAAGAACTTCCTTGTCCAATTTTGAACATAACCCCTAAAACTAAACCGATGATAGATCCCAATACATTATGCAAACTCAATATTCCAACTGTTTTTGCTCCTATTGATTTCATCTTTTCGATACTTTCTAATGAAACTACTGTGCTAACTATTGATGTGAATAGCAAAGGAATTACTATCGCAAATAGCAAATTAGCATATATAGATCCAAATATTTTTACATATTCAGTGTTTCCTTTAAAAGCAAATCCTACCATAATTCCCAAGATTGCAGCTAAAATTGTTCTTGTTCCAAAATTAACTTTCTTCTTAGCCATATACATTAATATTCCAAATAATACCAATGATACTAACAATGCAATAATTTTCATATATACACCCCTTTTTTTTATTGTACATTTAAAATTATAATACAAAATTTCAAACTGGTAAAATAAATTTGCTCATGAAAACATCAATATACCGTCATTTCTTCAATTATTGAATAGATATAAATTTTTCATACGTTATATTCAAATTTGAATAACGTTTGCGTATTTTATTCAATATTGCTAATATTATTCATATTTCCTAATTTCATTCAACATTTTCAAGTTTTGCGATATAAATTTAGCAATTGAATATATTAATTATTTCATTTTTGTAATATATGAATTCCCAGTCATATTTAGACAAAAAATCAGACTTGCAAATTGCAAATCTGATTTTAAATTATTTATTCATTTCCAATAAAACATCTTCAGCTCTGATAGGCAAAGTAGAAAATCCACAATCTAGTGCATTGATTAGCGCACCATTTATAGCCGGTGCAGGTGTATTTGATACGATTTCTCCTATAGATTTTGCTCCAAATGGACCTGTAGGCTCATAGCTTTCACAAAAATCTACTTTTATGCTTCCAATGTCTTTTCTAGATGGCAAATTATATGAAATGAAAGAATGCTCTTTCAATCTTCCTTCGTCATCCCACATGCTATCTTCATACAAAGCATATCCTATTGATTGAACTATTCCACCTTCTACTTGAACAGTGGCAAGTTTTGTATTCATAACAGTTCCACAGTCGACTACTGCTGCGTAATCTTCTACTTTTACTTTTCCAGTCAATTTATCTATGCTTATTTTTGCAAATCCAGCCATGTATGGTGGTGGTGATGTTTTTGAATCGAAATTACCTATTCCTATTAACTGCATTCCATCTGGTCCAGATGACAAATCACGAGCTAAATCTTTTATGCTTATCAATTTTTTATTTCCTAAATACACTTCTTGGTTTCTTATGTCTAACCATTCTATTGATGTCTCGAATTTGATTGCAACATTCTTTTTGATTTTGTTCAAAAGATTTTCGCAAGCTCTCACTACGGCACTTCCTGTGATGTACACACCACTAGATGCATAACTACCTGGATCGAAAGGTGTGATATCAGTGTCTGCAATTATAGGAATTATATTTTCTACTCCACATCCCAATACTTCATTTGCCAAATTTACCATTATCGAATCAGTTCCTTGGCCTACATCTGTAGGGCTCATCAACAACGTATAATCGCCTTGCTCGTTGAGTCTGACTTCTACTGTTGATGTGTCGACATTTTGTATCCCACTTCCTTGTTGTGCGATTGCCATTCCGACAGAAATAATCTTATCCTTTTCTTCTTTAAATGGGTAATATTTGTCCCATTCAATCATTTCTCTTCCCTTTTCGATGCACTCATTTAATTTACAGCTTTTGATGTCAAGTCCATAAGCCAAAGTAGTTTCTCCTTCGACTACTGTGTTTTTCAATCTAAGCTCTACTGGGTCCATATTCAATTTTTTTGCAAGTAAATTCACCATTGATTCTACAGCGTACATTCCTTGTACTGCACCGTATCCTCTAAATGCTCCACCTGGTAATTTGTTGGTATATACAACTTGTCCGAAAAATCTTGCAGCTTTCATTCTGCTATACAATGGCAAAGTTTTATTTCCTACTAAATTCAATGTAGTGAATGCGTGATATCCATATGCTCCTTGATCTGATAGCGCATAAATATCACACGCTTCTATTGTTCCGTCGTTTTTGGCTCCTATCTTCACTGTGACTTTCATTTGATGACGAGAATTAGATGCTTCGAATGTCTCTTCTCTATCGAATACAATTATAGATGGTTTGCCTGTCTTCAATGTGACAAATGCAGGATAAATTTCCGTAACGCTTGTCTGCTTTCCTCCAAATCCTCCACCAACTCTAGGTTTTATTATTCTAATTCTAGAATCGGATATTCCAAGTGCAACAGACAATTGTCTTTTGATATGAAATGGAACTTGAGTAGATGTGATACAACACAATCTATCAAATTGATCCATATAGCAATAAGATCTATAAGTTTCCATCATACAATGTGCTTGGGCTTTTGTAGTGAATGTATCTTCAAGTACAATATCACATTCGTCCATAACTTTGTCGATGTCTTCTCCCCAAGATTCTTTCTTTTCTCCAACTATGTTTCTTTTAGTATCGTATCCAAAAACTTTTTTAGGTCCGTTGAAGAACACGTCTTCTTCGTGAACTACTATTTCATTATCTATCGCCTTTGTGTAATCCAATAGTGGCTTTTTAATGTCGTATTTTACTTTGATTTTTTTCATAGCTTGCAAACATACTTTTTCGTTGACGCCTACAACTATTGCAACAGGTTCATGTAAATATCTGATTTGTTTTGATAAAATCGACATATCGTATGGACTTGGCTCAGGATAAGATTGACCTGCTAATGTAAATTTGTTGTCACATACGTCTTCATAAGTATATACTGCTTCTATTCCATCCATGGCTTCTGCTTTTGATTTGTCTATTTCCAATATTTCACATCTAGCATACGGACTTCTCATAAGTTTTATAATTAAAGCATTTGGATCTTTTAAATCTTCAGTGTATACTGGTTTACCAGTCACTAGTGAATTTGAATCTATTTTCTTAAAATCTCTATTTATCTTCATCTTGAATCTCCAAATATTTCTTAATAGCTCTCATTTGAGAAGCATATCCTGTACATCTGCATAAGTTTCCCATCAAATAATCCTCGATTTGTTCGTCAGTAGGATTTTTTATAGTTTTTTTCAAGCTCAATACATTCATTATGAATCCTGGAGAACAAAAACCACATTGTTCCCCTCCTTCTTCAGCTAAAAGTTGTCCAAATTTTCTCTGACTTTCGGAAATTCCTTCCAATGTAGTGATTTTTTTGCCTTGAGCTCTTATTGCAAGCACTGAACAAGATAAAACAGGAGTTTCATCTAGCCATACAGTGCAAAGTCCACAGTTAGAAGTACTACATCCACATTTCACAGATTTATATCCCAAATCCCTCAAGACGTTGTACAAAGTAGTGTCATAATCTACGCTACATACATGATTTTTATTATTAACGTTTAATTCAATTATCATTTCAATTCTCCCAACGCTTTTTGCAAAAGTCCTACAAAAAGAAGTTTTCTATACTCTTTTTGTGCTTTATGATTTGAACCAATTTCTTCATCTAACATAGATAGTATCTTCTTCCTATCAAATCCATTTTTAGTTATCTCATCTGATATATCATTCATAACCATAGCTTTTTGAGGTCTTGCTCCAAACACAACTCTGTATTTTCCATCCGTATTTGATACGGAAACTATCGCATTTGGAAAATCTTTACAACATATTCTATTTGCTATTTGGATACAATCTACATCTACGTTAGGAATGATAATCTCAATTAAAATATCTCTTTCAATATCTGAATACAAGAATTCTTCAACGGTCATAATTCCGTTTTTATATAAGCTTACCTTTGCATTCAACAATACCAAAATTGGCAAAAAATCAGAAAAAGCGTATTTTGAAAAGACACTTGCACCTATTTGAGCAGTATTTCTTAACTGAGTAGATACGATTTTTTTTATGGATTTTGGAACAATTCCATTGCAAAAAGTTTTGAAAAATTCATTATGTTCTAATTCTGCATATGTAGTAGTAGCACCTACCCTTATATCATTTTCAGAAACTTTTATATAATCCAAATCCAATTTATTCAAATCTATTCCGACATTGTAAGCTCTAGAACCTGCCTTCAAAAAATGACATCCCCCTAATATTCTATTGAGCTTTGATTTCATCAATAATTCATATGCCTCATCCAAATTATTCGGACTAGCGTAATCTCTTAATGTAAACATAGACCCTCCTTGCTTTTAATCAGTCTATATTATATCACATACCAAAAAATGTTCAATTAGTTTCATAATTATATAAAAATAGTCGATTATTCTACGATAATCGACTATTAATTATTTATTTAATTGATCTAAAAATCTCTTAGCTAATGTTTTGTATGTGAAATTTTCTTCTACTGCTTTTCTTCCATTTTGTCCCATTTCCAAAAGTTCTTCATCGCTACATTCTAAGAATTTTTCGATTCCCTTTTTCAACGCTTCTAAATTTTCTGATTCTACGCTTATTCCACAATTGTAGTCTACAATGTAGTTATTTGGTGCATTAATTGCGTATATTATAGGTTTTCCTCCCATCATAGAATCGAATAATTTATTCATTCCTACACCGTATTTGAACATCTCGTTATCCATTGCAGCCACATAAGTTGCATCAATATAATTGAACAAATCTGGAATAGAAGTCTTAGGTATAGGATCTAAAAAGCAAATTGAATCTTCGTGTTTTGCATACTTTTCCATAAGTTCTTCTTTGTAAATTCCATTTCCTATGAAAACTGCTACTACATCGTCGTTGTCGATAGCAGCTTTTGCCAAATTATCTAGGCAATAAGATTTGGTATGGCTTCCGAAAAAGCAAATTATTTTTTTGCCTTTACTGTGAATTTCATCGAAAATTTCTACGTACTCTTTTGGAATAGAATCGTAATTTCCCCATTCAGCTTCTACAATTCCGTTTGACACGTGGAAGAATTTATCTTCTCTCATTCCATGTTTTACTAGATAATCTTTTGCAGCTGGAAGTATTGAACACACGTAATCCGAATTCTTACAGAAAGAATTTTCTCCTATTTGCATCATAACCACAAATGGATGGTATTTTGACATATTTCCAACTTCTATCAATGTGATAGGCCACATATCGTGGATTTCATGAACTAATTTTATATCTTTTTTTATTTTTTTGATTTTTTGACCTGCAAATGTATCCAATGGATATGTCGAAGAAGTTATGACAATATCAGGATTTTCAGTTTCTACTATTTCCTTGGCGTGTTTTTTCAAAGACGATACAAATCTAAACATAGTCATCGCCCTTGCCGCTCCATTTCCATCATAAGTTCCAGTTTTTATCCATACGTATTTTATTCCATCTATGTCGCTAGTTTGATAGCTTTCTGTAACTTCTGGATTTTTTCTTCTCAAATGAGAATAATCCCCTGCTATAATAGTGACATTATGGCCCATTTTTACCCATTCTCTCGCAAGGTAATACGTCCTAAATTCCATTCCCATATCCGGAGAACCTGCATAATGATTTATATATAATATATTCATTTAATTCCTCTATTCTAGATTTTGAGATTTTTTAATTACTTCTATGATTTTTTCACTTGATTTACCATCGCCAAAAGGATAATCGTAATTTTCAAAGCTAACTTTCTCATCAAGTAAACGCAATATTTCTTCCTTGGATGGTTTGGATAATTGATTTCTCTTTTCAGTCATAGTTTCTGGCCATACGATGTGATCAAATATTGTCACGCATTGTTTTCTCGCAAAATAAGCCTCTCTTTGAAGTCCACCTGAATCTGTTACGATTTTTTTCGCATGATTTACCAAATATACTGACATCATATAACCTACTGGTTTGCAAAATATTATATTCTTAAAATTATGCTTTTCTGCAAGTTCTCTAACCATCTTTTGGTTTCTAGGGTGAACTGGATATATACATTTCTCATCTAACTCTTCCATTGCAGAAAGTATTTCAGACAATGGCTCTATAGTGGCAGTATTTTCTGCTCTATGACAAGTCAAATAGTAGAATTTTTCAGGAACTTTTTCTTCGTTTCCATCTAAATCAAATAATTTTTCAGGAATTTCATCTCCAACTTGCTCAGAATACTTCAAGAAAGCATCGTACATTGGATCTCCGACAAGAGTAGCTCTATCTCCCAATCCTTCTTTTTCTAAAAATTCCAATGCAGATTTAGTGCAACAACACAAAATTTTAGAACAGTGATCTGTCAATATTCTATTGACTTCTTCCGGATTGTCCAAAGTTCCAAGTCTGTTTCCTGCTTCAACATGGCATATCGGAATGTGAAGTTTCACTGCAGAAAGAGCTCCTGCCAATGTCGAATTAGTATCTCCGTATAACAATACCAAATCAGGATTTTCGTCCAATAAAATCTTTTCAATTTCTATCAACATTTTTCCTGTCATTTCTGCATGACTTCCGCCGGATATTCCCAAATTGTAATCTGGATGTGGAATATTCATTTCATCAAAAAACACCTCAGACATATTGTAATCAAAATGCTGACCTGTATGTATCATAACTTCATCAAAATATTTTCGTAATTCTTCAGAGACAACTGCCGCTTTTATAAATTGAGGCCTTGCTCCTACAACTGTTACAATTTTCAATTTATTACTCCTCTCAAATATTTAATATATCAAAAATATGTAGTTTCCTACATTCTATATTTGTTTCTAGCTAATTAATTATATCATATTTTGACCTACGATTTAATCGATATTGATATTTGAAAAAAATATGATATATTCAGTTGATTTTCATGAATCTCACAATAGCTAAATTTTTCCAATAAAAAAGCCTTCTTACTTTTAAAAGTAAGAAGACCTCATTAAATAACAATTTATTTTGCTTGTTCTCTTTTAGCTATAGATGGGAATATCAATCCCAATCCCAATAAGATCAATGGAGTCAATATATTCAATATCAATTTGAAATTCCATTGACTAGAGAATGGTTCTCCTTCTTTTGGAATCATACCTAATATACAAGCAAATGCTGTAAATAAGAAACACCAACCTGCTACGATTTTTCCAAATGTTTTAGATTTAGTGAATTTGTATTCTACGCCTTGTCTATCTGATAGATAATGTTTCAATGCAAAGTAAGCTGCAAATACCCACAAATAACGCAAAGGCATTACGATTGAGTTCAAATCCAATAACCAGTTGTATAATTCATTTGAATTTCCAATTCCCAAAGCTGGTATTATTATCAATATACTAACCAAAATAGTAGTCAACCAATATCCTCCAACTGGAACTTTCTTTTCGTTGATCTTTCTCAAGAAGTTTGGAACGTATTTTGCATCAGCTTCACTCAACAAAAGTTTCAAAGGTGCATCTATACTCATTACTAATGCTGCTGCTTGTCCTGCAAAATTAGATATCGCATAGATTATAACAAGACTAGAGCCTATTCCATAATATTGTCCTAATTTTTCAAATGCGTAGTAAGCTCCGTTCATTTTTAAGTCGTTTGCTACATTTGTAGTATCGAACATCATACCCATTGCAACTGAGCCTAAAATCGCAGATACTGTAACCATCAATGCCATTATTATCATAGATTTTGGGAAATTTTTTCCTGCATCTTGAGTATCGTTTACATATGGAGATATCTTTTCACATCCACCAACTGCAAATACCAACATTGAAATTGTAGTTAAATAATGCAAATTAAAATTAGGTAGATAAGTTTTGATGCTCAACATATTTGGAGATGCTACTTTTACTCCCCTTATAGCAGGTGCTGCCAACATCATTATTATAAATAAAATTCCCATTATAAAACTTGCAGTTCCCGCAATTGAACCTAAAACTTTTATAGATTTTACACCATTTGCAGCTATAAATACGAATAATAAGAATATTATCAATACTAAAATTTGAAGCGCAATTGGATTTAGCGATTTAATCATTTTTGGGTTTCTAAAAATAGCCCATGAACCTGCTACCATTAAGTTTTGTGGTTTTTGTGCCAAATAAGGAATGTGCACAACCCAATAAGTCCATCCTGATAAATAAGCTACCAATGGTCCCATTGTTTGCTTTATCCAATAGCTAAGTCCAGATTGTCCTTCGCTAAATGTAGAACCTAATTCTCCTACCATCAAAGAGTATGGAATAAAATACAATGCCATTATGAATATCCAACTAGTAATAACGGCCAATCCTTGATTTGCGTAATTGTTTACTACATTACCAAATCCCCATACTACTGTAAATCCCATCCACACTAAGTTTGTGACTGTAAGGGATTTCTTTTTTTGTTCGTCTATTAAAACATCGTTCTTCATGTTTTCCTCCTCATGGAAAATTATACCAAAATTTTATTTATTTTAGTAGCTTTTTCGTAAATTAAAAGGAGATTTTCGGCTTTAAAACCAAAAATCCCCCTTGATTAATTGTTATTTGGAATAATTTTCTATAATTTTCATCACTAATTCTGATGCTTTTTTCATTTGGTCTATAGATAATAATTCGTGTTTGCCGTGGAAAGCATATCCACCTGTGAATAAGTTTGGACATGGAAGTCCCTTGTAAGATAATTGTGCTCCATCAGTACCACCTCTGATTGGTTGAACTAAAGGTTTGATTCCTACATCTTCCATTGATTGATAAGCTAGATCTACTATTTCCATTACAGGTTCTATTTTTTCTTTCATGTTGTAGTAGCTATCTTTCATTTCTAATTCGATAATTGAGTTGTATTTGCTGTTCAAAAATTCTACTAGTTTTTCCAAGTAAGCTTTCTTGTCTTCAAATTTTTTCTTATCGTGATCTCTTATTATGAATTTCATAGTTGTGTTTTCTACAGTTCCTTCGATAGATGTCAACAAATAGAATCCTTCGTAATTTTCAGTGTGTTCAGGTCTTTGATCTACTGGAAGTTCATTGAATAATTCCATTGCGATAAGTTGTGAATTTACCATAGTATTTTTTGCACTACCTGGGTGAACATTCTTGCCGTGAATTTTTATTGTAGCTGCTGCTGCGTTGAAGTTTTCGTATTCTAATTCGCCAATTGGACCACCATCTAATGTGTATGCAAAATCAGCTCCGAATTTTTCTACATCAAACAAATTAGCTCCACGTCCTATTTCTTCATCTGGAGTAAATCCAATTTTGATTGAAGGGTGTTTTATATCTTTGTTTTCACATAATTTGTTTACTACATCCATTATTATAGATATTCCTGATTTATCATCTGCTCCTAAAAGTGTAGTTCCATCAGTGTGAATCAATGTTTGTCCTTCCAAATCTTTTAAGAATGGAAAATCTTCTACAGTAGTAGTTACAGTGTCAGAAAGTTTGATATCTCCGCCTTTGTATTCTAAAATTTGTGGTTTAACATTTTCTCCAGACATATCTGGTGCTGTATCCATGTGTGCGATAAATCCTATAGCTTTTGCTTCTCTATCCAAGTTTGATTCTAATGAAGCGTATACATATCCATTTTCATCCATGTGAGCATTGTCTATTCCCATTTCTTTTAGTTGTTTTACTAAAAGATTTCCCAAATCTTTTTGTCTAGCTGTTGATGGACAAGTTTCGCTTGACTCATCACTTGTAGTGTAAATTTTTGCGTATTCTATAAATCTATCTACTATATCTATCATGTTTTTCTCCTTTTACAATTTTATTTTATAACTCTTTTTTCTTCCCAAGATTTTCTAACAGCTGCTGCTACATTTTTAGCTACATTTTTGTTGAAAGCTTCTGGCAAGATTTTATCTTCTGTTGGTTGTTCTACCATATTTGCTATGGCATAAGCTGCTGATAATTTCATATCTTCAGTGATTTTGTCTGCTTTTGCATCCAATGCTCCTCTGAATATTCCAGGAAATACCAATACATTATTTACTTGATTTGGAAAATCGCTTCTTCCTGTTCCAACTACTCTAGCATTTGCTGCTTTTGCATCATCTGGATAAATTTCTGGAACTGGATTTGCCATTGCCAAAACAATCGCATCTTTATTCATAGAAGCTACCATTTCTTTAGATAAAATTCCAGGTGCTGATACTCCTATAAATATATCTGCATCTTTCATAGCTGTAGCCAAATCTCCTTTGATTTTGTGTGGATTAGTAGTTCTAGCAATTTCTCTTCTAGCTTCGTCTAATTTTTCATCATCTGGATCTATTATTCCTCTACTATTCAAAATTAAATTGTTCTTAGCGCCTGCTAATGTCAATAAATTAGAAATTGCAATACCTGCTGCACCTGCACCACTGATTACGATTTTCACATCTGATATATCTTTTCCTACAACTTTCAACGCGTTGATTATAGCAGATAAAACTATTACTGCTGTACCGTGTTGGTCATCGTGAAATACAGGTATATCTAATTCTTCAATCAATCTTTTTTCTATTTCAAAGCATCTTGGAGCTGCTATATCTTCTAGATTGATTCCTCCAAATGATGGCGAAATTGCTTTTACAGTTTTGATGATTTCTTCTGTGTCTTGAGTATTCAAGCAAATTGGGAAAGCATCTACATTTCCAAACTCTTTGAATAAAACAGCCTTTCCTTCCATAACAGGCATACCAGCTATTCCTCCGATATTTCCCAAACCCAATACTGCAGATCCATCTGTAACTACTGCAACCATATTTCCTTTGTTTGTGTATTTATATGCTAATGAATTGTCTTCATGTATTTTCTTACAAGGTTCAGCTACACCTGGAGTGTATGCCAATGCCAAATCAGTAGCATTATTTACAGGAACTTTTGAAACGATTTCTAACTTCCCTTGATTTTTTTCGTGAAGTTCCAAAGCCTTTTCTTTAATTTCTTCTGTATTCATTTTATCACCTCTTAAATTTTAAATTATAAAAGCTCAAATGCTTAATAATTATTTTTCACAATTATATTCTAACACTAAAGTAAAACAATTCCAACAAAATAAGGATGCTAATAAAGCATCCTCAAATTTAGAAAAATATCGGAACTAGGATAGATGCCAATAAAATTATAAGAGCTCCTCCTAGACGAGAAGATATTTGTGCAAATGGCATTAATTCCATTCTATCGCTAGCAGTAAGAACTGCTACATCTCCTGTTCCACCCATATTAGCCATACATAATCCTGCTGTGATAGCTGTTTCAATAGGATAAAAACCTACCCAATATCCAACTATTCCTGCACCTATAATTGCTCCAACTATAACTGCGATTACTAAAACGACATAAGCTGGAGTAAATGCTGAAATTATTTGTCCCAAATCAGTATAAGCCATACCTATTCCAAGCATCAAAGCGGCAGTAAAATTCTTAGCTACAAAATTATACCAACCGTCAGCTATTCTTTCTATCTCTTCAGGAACAACTCCCATAGCTTTTACTATTACAACTGAAATAATCATCCAAGCATAAGAGTGAATTTTAATTCCTATCTTAGAGAATAAAAATGCTACGATTGCTCCAAATGTGAAAAATGCAGTAGCGATAACTATTCCTGCTCCATAATCTTTTACATTTGATAAAACGACATTTTCTTTTTTCTCAGCTTTTAGACTATCGTCATCGCTTCTAACTAATTGTCCATTTCCAGTTAAAGATGGTCTTTTCTTTCCCAATCTATTCAATAATCCACCTGCTACAATCGCCATTGCATTTCCCAAAGCAACTGCAGGTACTAATTTACTCAAAATAGTTTCAGATGGAATATTCAACGCAGTTTCAAAAACTTTTGAAATAGGAACAGCTCCGGCTCCCATTCCACCGCCCATGATAGGAATACCTATATATGCGATTGATTCTCCCATGCTCTTTCCGAACAACAATCCAACTACGCTAACTAGTAAAAGCGACATAATTACAGATCCCAATATACAAGGCAAGTATTTTATAGCTGCTTTTATCAATAACTTTCTATTCATACCTAAAATTGATCCAGTAATCAATGCTGCTATATAAAAATCTAAAAATCCACCTTTAGTCATGAAAGTGTTGATACTTTCGATAGAATCTGCTGGTAACCATTTATAATAAGTTATCGCAGCCCCAATAAAGATGGAAACTATAGCTCCACCACCTAAATACGTTTTTACAATTGGCGTATTATTTCCAATTAAATTTAACAATTCTCCAAATACCATCAAGAATAAAAATGCTCCTACCATTCCCTTTGGTAGAACATCAAAAACAAATGATACTATAATAATTGCACAAGCTATTATAAAATATGGTATTTTCAACCCTGCTATTTTTTTGTCCATAGAACCCCCTTTTAATAATGAATAAACTATATCAATTTAACCAACAAAATCAAACTCAAAAAATACAATAAAGTTGTACTTACAACGTAATATCCTGCCAATGAAGCATTTTTGTTGTATTTCTTAGCAAATACAAAAGTATTTACAGCCGTTGGAGCCCCAAATATAATCAAAGAAACCACATTTTGAATTTCCGATAAACCGAAAAGTCTAGAAAAAATCAATCCTGTAATTGGAAGCACCAAAAGTTTGACAAAGCATACTTTCAAAATCGATTTTATCTTATTCAAATCAATCTTGAAGTCTAGCCCATATCCCATAGTTAATAACGCCAAAGTTCCAGCAGTATTGCCCAAATCACGCATAGGTTTTTCTAAGAAAAACAAATTAATATGAGTTACATACAAGAACACTCCAGCAAATACCCCTATCATAAGAGGTGTCTTCATTACATTAATCAATAATTCTTTCTTGGAACTCTTGTCTCCTTCTTCCAAACTCTCATACATTCCTACAGTGTATAAATTGTAGAAGAATTGACTTATTCCAACCATCGCTCCAGCCATAACTATTCCGGCATTTCCATATAATACCGACAAAATAGGAAAAGACATTATAATAGCGTTTCCTCTGCTCATGGCATTTGCTTCAAGTACGAGAGTTTCTCTGTCTTTATTGGTAAATTTAGCTATATGATATGTTAAGAAAATATGGAATGTGAACATGAAAATCAAATACAAGAAATACTTCGTATTCAAATTTTGACCAAAATCCACATGGTAAAAACTCATCATGATTTTTATAGGGAAAAGTACATTAAAAATCAATTTGTTGAGCCCACTCATCGTTTTCTCATCGATAGCTTCAAATTTTCTCAACAAAAATCCAACGAAGATTACACAAAAAAGGTTAATTATAGTCATGTAAAGTTGAGTATAATTCATTACATTATCACATCTATTCATAAAAATATACGTAGGCTATCGTTTGTATATCGTGTTCTAAATATCCATACAATTCACTGCCTACGTATATAATACTATCATTTTTAAATTCTAAAATCAATTATTTTGTGTATAATTCTACATATCTATCTTCTGTAGTATAATCTGATTTATCTATCGAATCGATAGACGATCCTTTTTCCAAATAACCTTTTATACTATCATTTAATTTATCCTTAGCTACTATATTTACGGATTTGTTGCCAAGTTCATCCACAGTAATTATCTTGTATTGATTTTCTGAAATTTCACTCAAATTTTCAAAAGATATCTTTTTGTCGACTAAAAACATTACGTTGTCTGTCAACTTGTCTACTTCCGACAAAGTGTGCGATGATAGAACTACAATCTTGCCTTCAGATTTTAATTTAAGCAAATAATTTCTGAGAAGTATCACGCTAGTAGGATCTAGTCCTGTAACAGGTTCATCCATGATATATACATCGTAATTTCCAAGGAAAAAATACGTCAACAAAGTTTTTTGCTTTTGTCCCAATGAATACGTCGAAATTTTTCTTTTCATAAATTTTCTGACATCGAATACATCCAAAATTTCTTCGAATTTTTCGTCACTTATCTTGTGAGTATTCTTTGCAAAAATATAATGATCCAATCCAGTTAGGTTATCGTATAACATATCCAAACTTCTCGCATAGGATAAGTGTTGAAAAATCTCAGGATTTTTATTATCTACACCGTTGATCTTGATTTCTCCTGAATCCATTTTAGTTAGATTTGCTATTATATCCATCAAAGTAGTTTTCCCCACTCCATTAGGTCCTACTAATGCGTATATCCCAGCCTTATCTAATTTAATATTCACATCATTTAGTACGACATTGTCCCCATAAGATTTGTTCACAGAATTAATTTCAAGCATTAATATCTCCTTTCATTTTTCTCCTAGATATCACATTGAATAGAACTATATAAAACAAAATAGATATCACATTAAATATAGGATTGGAATATCCCGAGCTATTCAAGTAATTATACCCACCTTTTAAAATCATAAGTGAATCCATTGAACTAAACGGATTTATCAAATAAAATTTGCCAAAAGTCCCGATATAGCTTATAGCAATTCCTATTGCCATCAAAACAGTCGTAGCTATAACGTTCACTGTTTCGTTTTTTATAAAAGTAGTCATCATATTTGAAAAGCTAATCACAAGTACAATTATCAAAACATTTATAAGTATCATAGGCAATAAGAAATTTGCTGAAGCTTTGAATACTCCTTCCATTATCAAACCATCGGTGTATTGATAACAAAAAATCGGATACAATTTCTCACCTATCCCTCCGTTTAATAATCCCATAATCATAACTACAATAATCAAAACGAAATACATGACACTACTAGCGATAAAAGAAGATAATTGTTTTGTCTTCAAAATTTTATCTCTATCTTGATTTACCAAAGAAAGTTTCAGGCTTCCTCTGCTCTTTTCCTTTTTGAACTCAAATGTAAAAACCAATGATAATATTATTGAAAATAGTGGCAAAATTCCCGACTCATACATATAAATCACATATCCTATCAATCCTCGTTGCTCTGTAGTAGAACGCAACTTAGTCTTATATAGTGAAAATTTATCTTGAGAAAACAAACTAGGTTCTATTTCTCCAGATACAATTGTATATTTAGAATCCGGTTTTAAATTATTATCCTTAAAATAATTCACTCTATTTTGACTAGCTCTTATTGTACCAGCATAAGTATTTTCTGATTGAGATGATAAAGAGTTAAAATCTATATAAGTAATTAAATCGTCGTAGTATTTCCCAGGATCATTAATTCTATTTTTATAAGATTGACTAAAACCTTCATAAAATGCCAGCATGTGCTTAAATGAATTATCCCCTGGATTATTCTTTACATTTTCCTCTTGTACATCCAAATCATACTGCAAAGTTTTATAATCGTCTTTTGCCAAAATGTTTTTATATTTTATTCCATTAAATACTCCGATTACTGCAGCTATTACAAGGCTTATACATATAATTTTATATACGTTATTTCTGATTAACTTTGCATACTCAATTTGTAAAAGATTTTTTATGTCGATTTTGTTATAAGATTTTGAGTAGTTGTAGTATACAAACTTAGTGTATTTCTTATTGACAATACATAAAATCACAAACAACGCAATGCACAATGCAGGAAATATCCATGAAAATTCTCCCAAATGTACAAATTGTCCGACGCTAATAGGAATGTAGTATTTTGCTGCTACAATCACTATCGCCACATATAAAACTATAATAGCAATTAGAGAATATCCAAATTTCATGAATCTTCTCAAAATTTCATATACTATCATAAAAATGCTGTATATTATAAAAGATGTATAAATTATTTTAGATATTATACCAATGGTTGTGGTGTTGACCAATGTAGTAGCTTCTAATTTCGGGTTGAAAATATAATTTAATATCATGTCTTCTGGACTTCCAATTGGATATCCGTTGACCTTTGAGTATATTAGATTTCCAACAACTAAAGATAGCATTGCAATTATAAAAAATATCGCGTATTTCAATAACCTCGTATACATCAATTTAGTTGAATTTTTTGATATGACATCGAGTTTTACGTTTTTGTAATTCATCTCATTCATAATAATTGCCAAAAGAAAAATCACGCACACAAAACCATCTGTCATCATGCTTTTCATAGAACTAGAAAATGATTTCCAAAAACTGTAATTGTACGATGTAGTATAAAATCCGTATCTATCTATTTCGTGTTTTATCAAATCAAAATACGGATCTAATTCCCTCAATGAATTTAATCCTTGCAATTTATCTATATTATTTTTTTTGCGATATGATTTTAGGTCTTCGTATTTTTCGGATAATTCAGTGTAAAAATTATGCTCTGTTTTTGTCTTGTACTTAGATATTTCCGTCTCATTTTGAAGAAGATTTATATCGTAAATCAGTGGATTTAGATACTGATGCAAGTAAAAATTCTTCTTACTAAAAGACAAGTATGTCTTTTTTTCGTCTGCATTTTTGCTATCTTGAGATATTCCATAAGATTCGAATGTAATACTTTCAAAAGCATTATTGATTTTTTGGAAATATTTTATATCCTGTTCCACAAAATCGTACTTGATTTTATTCACAGAAGTAAATGAGTAAATGCAAAAAACAATTACAATAATCGGCAATATTATTGTCTTATATATTTTTTTTAATTCAAACATTTTTTGTTCCTTTCATATGTATTGAGGAGGATAAAGTTATTGATTTTTAATTATTTACTAATTGGACATGAACCACTTGGACAATGATATACTGTTCCGCTATAATACCAAGTCTCAGTATTGTTAGTCACATCTATTGTAATTTGTCTTCTTCTATATAGATATCCTTTGTATCCTGTTCTGGTGGATTCTCCATATATTACATACGTTGGAGCTTTTCCTCTTGTAAATGTATAATTTTGTCCATATTGTTTTTGATATACAACATCTGGTTCAGCTGAAATCACTCCACTTCCAGCTAATGTAACATTTTCTTTTACAATAGGACTAACTGTCACACACATAAACAATACCATAATTATTATTTTCTTTAAATTTTTCATAATTTCCTCCATAATATCCTCCCCATTTTCCTTATACCCCCCTAATATTTTTTAATCACTTTAATAAAAATTTTATTTATTTTTATCTATTTTAAACAAAAAAAATTTCCCCCATTCTTAAATGAATGGGAGAAAATTTTTAGTCTAGACTTATATTATAAATGTCTGGTACTTCATTGGCTACTGCCTTTGAAGTGTATTGTGTTTTCAAGCATCTATCCAATACGTATTTCAAATCGTCATTACTGTCATAATTTTTTACAAAAACGACTTTAGAATTTTTGTCTACTGCTATTATAGTGTTGTTTCTTCTTTTATTTAAATACGCAATTGAATTTGCATTTGTATAGATTTCATTGATATCAGTATTTTTAATAGATTCATTTACTGATTTTATAGATCCTATTGTGTTGAAATCTTTTATCGAGAAATCATTACTTATAAATCTAGTGTTGTTCCACATATCCAACGAACTTTGCTCTTTGTAATTACCCAACAATATTATCGTGAGATTTTTATCTTGTAGTTGCCATGTTCTTAGAAATTTGTTGTCATTTCTCAAGAATCTTATGTTTTTGATATTTCTTCCATAATAAATTTTGTTGAATTTCTTTTCATCTTTAGTGAGGTTTTGGTAATCTCCTCTAGATTCTCTTTGTGCATAAGTCATTGGGAAATTTTCATCTACAGGTTCACTTCCTACAGCTTCTCTGTATTCTGGTTCGTGATTTTTGTTGTCGGATGAAATTTTTTCTTCTTGAATAGGTGGGAAATCATCTTCTACTGATTTTTCTGAATACTTAGTCTTCAATGCTCTGTTGACTAGACTTTCTACGTCTGTGTTTGCAATGTATTTTTTCACAAACAACAATTTTCCATCTTCATCAGTCACTATTATATAAGGGCTAGAAACTTCTCTATCGAAGTCGAATTTTTCTCCTCCACAATAGAAGTTGTCTTTCACATCGTCCATATCGTAGTGGATGAACATATCTTTTAATTCAGCTTCTGTTTTGTAATTAGAAATTTTCACTGTGTTGATCTTTTCTTTATCCAAATATGCTGAATTTTTCCACATTATTCTAGAATTTTTATCGCTAGGAGAACCTACTAAAATGACATTTACTTTTTTCTTCAAAAAGTCTCTGATATATTTTGGGTTTGAATTTACATCTTTCATTAGATACAAATTCATGTCTTTTCCATAATATTTCTTGTTGACATCACGTTCGTTCGGTTCAAACATCTTGTAGTCCCCTCTTTCATATCTTTGAGAATATGACATTGGGAATATTTTGTTGGTAGTGTCTTCTTCTGGTGGAATTTCTTTTAATATATCGAAATTGCCTATAGGTTTGAATGAATCTACTATCGTTTGACTTGTCGCAAAAGTGTTCAAAGTTCTATCTACGACGTATTTGATATCTTCATTTGATTTGTACTGTTTGCTGAATAAGAATTTTCCATTTTCGTCTATGGCAACTACAGTAGGTTTACCTACGTTCATTACTGTATTGTATCCACCTGTGACGTAAATGTCTTTTTTGACATTCCACAAAGTTCCAAATCTTTCTTTATTTTTATTGATGTCGTTTTGACTTCCTAGATATGATACATTGATCAAACTGTAATTTTTCTCTTCGACATATCTAGAATCTTCCCACATTTTTATAGTTTCTTTATTTCTATAATCACCTATTAGAAGAACTTTTAGTTTTTGTTGTGAAATATCTCCAAGCAACGCTCTAGAATTATCAGATTTTGTTAGATATACTTTTGAAAAATCATTTCCGTATCTATCATTGAATCTCAACTGATCATCTGATACATCTGAATAATCTTTTCTAGCTTTTCTTTGCTCATATGACATTGGATAACTATTTTTAAATTTATCTAAACTCAATAGTTTGAAATTTTTATTGTCTGCATAGTATCCATTTGACATATTAAATCTTCTCAAAAGCTCGTAATTTGATTTGTATGGAAATACGTTGATCATAGAGCCATTTTTGTCCAAAATTACTACTTGGTTCTTGTTCGATCTAAATTGTCCATTCAACGAATTTCCTCTGTAGAATGATTTTGCGTATAATTTTCCACTGCTTATTTTTTCTAAATCAGCTGGTGAGCCATTAGTCACTACGTTTACGAAGTTAAATGCTTTTGCATCGATTTTAGATGAATTATCGAACATCTTCATAGAGTTTTCATCTACTCTATCACCCATAAGAAATACTGTAGGTCTTTTTTTGTCGATAATATCTTGGATTTTTACAGCTTTATTGTCTTTACTGTACAATACGAAATTTCCATAATTGAATCCATATCTAGCTTTTACGATAGGCATTGTTAGATTATCTGTAGCATCGAAAAATCCCAACGAAGATGCTTGTTCAAATGACAATGGGAAGTTTTGTTCTTTCAATTCTACGTCTATAGGATTTTTTGGAGTATCTGGATCCGGTTTTTCATCTGGATTTGGTTCTGGATCTGGATTTGGATTTGGATCTGGATTTGGATCTGGATCTGGATTTGGATCTGGGTTAGGCTTTGCATCTCCTACTTGAACTTCCAAATCTTTACTGTATTCTTTAAATCCTTCTCTGTTGATTTTTACTTTTATTTTGTATTTACCCAAAATATTTTCATCGCTTGTAGTAAAGCTTACTTTTATATTTCCTTTATCATCTGAAGTCGCTGTTTTACTGTAAAGTTGATTTCCTTTTGGATCTTCAAAAACAACTGTAGATTGTGCTTTATCCAATAAAGAACCATTCAAATCCATTGCTTTGATGGATACATTTATCGTATCACCTAAGTCGTATTTTTCTTTATCAGTAGATATATCGGCTTTCATTTGAAGTTTTATAGGAGTATTTGCGTCTACTACTTCGTATTCCATAAATTTGAAAGTATTCTTGTATTCTGCATCCAACAATTCTACTTTTACAGTGTATTTTCCTAAAGTAGTTTTGTCATTTGTTCCTATCTTGAATAGATGAGTTCCAAATTTATTAGTTTGTCTGTTGTATGAAACAGTTCTTCCAAATGGATCTGCCAATGTGTATTTTATATTTCTATTGGCTAATAATTTTCCATCGTCTTTGTCTTTTATTTCTACGTTTATTTGTACTATATCTTTACGTCTTATTGTAGTGCTTGGAGCTGAAAGGCTAATATTCGCTCTCTTGTTCGTCTTAATTTCGACATTAGGATCTACATTGTTGTCTACTACTTTGATGCCTTGTTTTTCTAAAATAGTACTTATCTTGTCAAAATCTTTGTTTGAAATTAAATTGATAACTCTACCATCTTCATTCAATACTAAAATCTTAGGTTCTTTTCCAAGTTTCAATTTATCTTCTTTTAGTTTTCCATTTTCATCTACAAAACTGTAAGATATTAGTCTTTTGATGTTCTTGTCAGTCAAATATTTTGTATCATTTTCAGGACTAATTCTAGCAAAATTATAAGATTCATGAGATTCTTTTGCAAATTTTTCTAAATCAGCGTTTTTGTCTGCAAATAATATTATGCTATTTTTGTCTAAATCAAATCTATCGCACAATATTTCTTCTCTTTGATTGAAATCTTTCAATGAATATCCCAACAAATTCTTTCCGTATAGATTTTTAAGGATAGCTAAGTTTGTAGGGTCTTGTTTTAAATGTTCAAAATACAAATCTTTTTTAGCTGTTTCATAGTCTTTAAAATCGTCTTTTTCGTCTTTGTTTGCGATATTAAAGATTACTAATGATTTGCTCTTTTCGTATCCTTCTTTTTCTATTTCTGCTATTATTCTGTATTTGCCTGGATATGTGTTGTCTGCTAATTTTACAGAAATTTTTCCATTTCCTAGATTGTCAGTGTTCACTTTTCCACTTGACATTATAGTTCCTGCCAAATCCGATACGGTGTAGTTTACAATTGCATTTGCAATATAATTTCCATTAGTGTCAGAGCTTTTAACGTCAAATACTAATTCATTTTTTGGATTGTACGCTTTTTTAGTTCTGTTTAGAGTTAGTTCCAAATTCTTGTTGTATGATCCGTTATTCAAATCTTTTATTTTGATATACTCTTCCATACCTTCTTCTATTGAACGAACAGATTTGAAACCTTTTGATTTTAATTTATTCATAATTGTATCTGTGTTATCCAAATTGCTTATGATGAATAAATTAGAGTCTTTGGCTAAATTGTCTATAAAGTATTCAAAATCTTTGTCATTATAGTCCATGTTAAATGAAGATTCTATATGAGCTCTATCGTATAGAGATTTTGCTCTTACATCCAATATGAAAGGTGAATTTTTTTGTATATAAGATTCTACATCTTTTGCTTTTATCTTTTCAAAAAATTCAGCATTAGATTTTGGTACAGGTTTATTCAACAAGAATACGACGTATCTTTTTGTAGTTTTTTCGAAAGTATCTTTTGTTATTTCAAAATTAATTTCGTATTTTCCGCTCTTATCTAAGTTCAAATCGTATGAAGTATGACCGTTATTATCTGTAACTAAATTCATAGTCTTTTTCTCAGTTGGAGACACTATGCTGGCTTTTACATTTGCATTTGAAACTTTTTGACCATTTTCATCTACTAAATCTACATTTACAGCTGTTTTTCCTGATGCATCGTAGATTTTCTTATCTGTTTTGATGTTTGCATTTATCTTAGTAAGTTTTGGTCTTTCTTCTGCTTGGAAACTTACAGTCTTGGCAACTGATTTGTAATTTGATTTATCTGCTTTTAATGTTACCTCGTATTTTCCAGGTTTCAAATTCAATTTGTAATCCCAATTTCCTTTACCTTTATCATCAGTGACAGCTCTATCTATTATGATTTTACCGTCTGGAGTTTTGATAGAGATATTTACTTCTGTATTTGATACAAAGTTTCCAAACTCATCTACTGTAGTCATGGCAATTTCTGCCTTTTCATCTACAAAATATTTGTCTTTTTTGTTGGTTGCATCTACTAGCAAATCTTTGTATTTATCTGAATTTTCGCCAAATCTTATCTTGTATTTCGATGAAACTGAAGGATATCCATAAGCATTTGCCAATGCAGTTATCGAATATTCTCCTTCAGAAGTATACGCTTTAGGTGTCATATAGATAAATACATAACCTTGATAATCGCTAACTTTTCTAACTTTATTTTCTTTTTGGTTAGGATCTATGATAGTTATATCTACAGATGCATTTCTCTTAGGATTGTTATTTTCGTCTAGTACTTGAACTTTTATATATGCAGATTCGTTTAGTTTGTATATCTTTTTAGCTGATTCAAAAGATATATTCAAATATTTTCCTTCTTTTTTCATATAGAAAGAAGATTCTCTGTCTGCATCGTAGTAGCCTTCTTTATATGCTGTAGCGTTTATTTTGTAAGTTCCAGTGGCATTTTTATTTGTCAAATCCATTGAAAATACTGCTTTTCCGTTTTGATCGCTCTTCAAATTCAATTCATAAGTTTTTTGATTTGGATCTGTTATAGTCAATCTTATGTTTGCATCTGAAATTGGATTTGAGTTGCTTTTTACGCTAAACTCTACTTTTGCACTTTCTTTTTCTGCAAGGTAAATGTCCTTATCGATTTTCATATCAAAATCTAAAGTCTTCATTTCTGCAGTATTTCTATCAACTAATACATCTAAAGTTTGAGAGTTGGTGTCAAATCCACTCAAACTTGCATCAACTTTTAATTTATAAGTTCCTTCTTCATTGAAGATATCTCCTTGTAAATCAAATATAGCTTCTCCATTCTTGTCAGTGTATAGGCTTCTCTTTTCTTGTTTGTTAGATGGAGATACTACTAATAAATCTACTTTTGCATATCTTTTTATCTCAGAGTACTTATTAGTTACTTTGGATACTAGTTTTACGTTTGTGTTTGGTCTGATTTTATCTTTGTCTAATGTGTTTTTTACAAATAATGGATTTTCAACAGTTGGAACAAAATCTTTGCTTTCTACGTTGAAAGTATTGATTCCGATTAATTTGTTTTTGTAGTAGATATTTATTCTGTATTTTCCTATAGCAGCATCATTTGCAAGTCTAACTTTGAAATTAGCTTCACCTGTTAGGTTTGTCTTCAAATCGTATTTAAATTCTTGGTTGTGAGATGTTACTATCTCGCATACTATATCTTTATTTACTATTTGATTTTCGTCTTGGTCTCTAAGAGATATATTGATGCCTACTTGATCGCCTTGTAGATAGCTTTGTTGGTCTGCTATTATATTTGCTTTGAATTGTGCATTTGATTCATCTACTTTTATTCTCATAGTATCAAATACTGTAGAAGAATTTTTAGCTTTGGCTGTTATGACACATTCACCGTATCCTACTGCCTTTACTTCTCCGTTTTTATCTACGTCGCAGACAGTTCTATCTGAACTTTGCCATCTCAAATCTGAATTTATAACATCTTTAGGTTCAGTTTCCAATTCCAATTTTGCAACTTCACCTATTTTCATTAATTTTTCTTTTTCTTTGAATTTTATGCTGTCTATTTTTTTGTCGTTTGTATCTTGGTCGTCTATATAATTAGCACCTACTGTGAATGCTTTTACTGAGACGTTGGCGTTTTTGATTTGGTCTGTCAAATCAGTCCATTTGTCGCCTTCTTTACTTATAAATGATTGTCCAGCTTCTGCAGTTGTCTTTGAAGAAAATCCTTTGATAGGTCTTTCAATTGGAATAGGATATCTATATCCTGGAGTTTTCATTCTAACTATGACTGCAAATTTAGATCCTTTTTGTATCAAAGTATCTTCTACTTTTACTTTCTCATATCCTGCAAATTCCATTTTGCCTTCTTTTACGCTTGTTTTTTGAGAAAGTCCTGCACTGTGTTCAATATCAGGATTTACAAATACTTCATATTCTGCATTATTTGCAGATGTCCACAATCCTACATTTGTAAGGTATGTGTCTTCTTTTACAGGTCCAAATACATTAGCATAATAAGATTCTTCTCCTAATCCTACTTGACTAGTCATACCTAATTTATCGTATTGCCAAATTTCTTCATGTGGATTTAAATTCTTAAATATATATTGTGAGTTTTGTGTTCCGATATTTTTGTCGTAATAAGATACATAATAATATCCACCTTGGTTTCCCCAACCAGTTCCCCAAGAGTTTTTACAAATCCAAGCTCCATCTCCTTGAGGAGTTGTCTTGAAATTTTTTCTGCTGTAATTATCGTCCCATCCTACTATAGTTATTGCGTGGTTAGGTGCTTGTCCTCCTGAATAGTAATGAGCCATAGTCTTCTTATTTACGTATTCGTCTCCGCCCATTACTGCTGAATACACTCCACCGTATTCCATAATCATTTTTTTGATCAAATTGTTATCAGATGAACTTCTTCTATCTGGTAGGAAAATAGCTTGAGTAAGTTCTTTTGCTATAGGCAAACTTTCTGGTGAAGTTGTACCATATACATCATAAGGATCATCTTTTTCTAATACTGGACCAGATCTTCTAGCTAAATAAGCTGATGATACTGTTCTAGTTCCACCTTCACTTGGACCCCAGTCAAATCCGTGAGTATTTCTCATGTGTTTTTCTGAGAAATCCATTCTTTCATCTGGCATCAATATAGATTCTGCTGAACCATATGTTGCAAATGCCCAACAAGAACCATTTGGCCCTTGATCCTTGACAGAAGTTACCTTTCCTTCATCTCTAAGGTCAAATTTTTGTTTTATCACATTATCGTCATTTCCATTAGAAAAGAAAAATGTTCCTGGAAAAATCCTCTTGCTAGTGTCTTTGTCTATTGAAGAATAATCCGTATGAATTTTATATGGATCTTCTTTCAATGAATTTTTATTAGATTGATTTTTGCTGAAATTTTCATTTTCTATGGTCTTAGTAGATAAGTTTAGATTTTTAGGGCTTTTATTTTCTTTCGCTTGTTCAAATCCTATTATATCTTTTTTGACAGTTGTATTTGTCTTAGAATCCACTGCGTACGACTGCGGGAATGTCTGGAAACAAATACAAAAAGCCAAAAGAATTGAGAGAATTTTTAAATGCTTTTTCATATTATCCTCCTTAATCCAAAAGAGGGCAAACGCCCTCTTTTGTCAAGCAAATAGCTCTATGTGAATATAGCTTCTATTTAAAATCGAAAATTAAATAACCATCGTTTTGTGAGTCAGTATCAGTAGTTTCTCCTTCTCCAAAATCAGGCACTGTTACTTCTTCTGAAGCTCTCAATTTGTCTCTATTGTTTGTATAGCTTTCATAAGAACCATACTCTAATTTATCTTCATTGTGGCCGAAACCAACTATGATGTCTTCGCTGTCGCTAGGTTGGAATCCCTTTGGTAAGAAATCGAATGATGGATTGTTCAACCAAATAATCTTTGCAATTCTAGCAGGATCTGGCATTTCAGATTGAACAGTAAATTCTGTCCAGCTGATAGCTTCGCCATCTCTCAAAGCTAAAACAGATTCAAATTCTTTAGGATATTTTTCTCTCAATCCATTTACGAAGTCTCTCAAAGCATATACGCCTTCAGCTGCTCTTGAATAAGATACGCCTTTTGCTCTTCTTACATCTGTAGCTTTTCTCAATTCTTTATCAAATTGAGCATTGTCTTCTTTAGTAAGATATCTGCTTGTTTTGTTCTTTATATTTCTTATTTCATTGATTTGTTTATCAATTGTAGATCTTAACCATTTTGGACTTGCATAAACGTCTGGTTCTAGCAATGCTGCTATACAAGATGATTTAAGTCTTGCATCTAATTCAATTAATTTTTTAACTTGGATTTTGCTTCTAGAAATTTTGCTAATTTCATTGATTTCTGTTTTAAGTGAATTTCTAACGAATTCTCTCTTACCTTTAACACCAATTTCACTCAAATCTTCTCTATAGTAGTTGTTCAATAATTTTTTAGAATCTGCTAAAGTTTTATTGAATACTCTCTTTAGATAAATTGTAGCAAAATCATCAGCTGTTAAATCAGGTAATTGTTTTAATTCATCCATTACACTTGATATTCTTTGGCATGCATTTTCTATATCATCTACAGATGCAAAAGGATTAAGAGCTGTAACTACAGCAGTGAAAACTTCTGCAGCTGCTTTGCTGTGAGCTTCTTGAACTTTGTATATAAGTTCTGTAGAACATCTGTGGATGAATATTCCTGTCATTCCTAAAAGTTTGATTCTAGGAACTATAGAATCTAAATCATAGATAGTTTGTTCATTGAATTTTTGTGCAACAGGTGGAAGATCAAAGCTTCTATCCTCTGCCAAAGTGTTCAAATCTTCTTGGTATGCTTTCATTAGAGGAACATTTTTTACTTTGTTTTCCTCTAATACAGTTGCTCCTTTCAATGCATCAGATTGTGATAATTGTGGAAGCATTTCTTCGTATTGCTCTAATAATGTAGCCTCGTTTTGTGAATCAGCGCTGGCAATTACTGGAATGGCTATATTAAATACCATCAACAATGCAAGCATGATTGAAATTATTCTCTTTTTCATGATACTCTCCTTAAATATGTCTTAATTTAGTTCGGATTGGTGAAATCAGGATATATAAGTTCTGAATCCGTACCATCCATATCGGTTGTTATTACTTCGTCTCTTAAAGTACTTCTGTTGTTCACATAGCTTCTATAATCTCCATATTGAGCTTTTTGCCCTCCAAATCCTACAATGATACTTGAACTTCCGGACTGCATCCCTGCTGGTATTTTGTCAAATGTCGGTGACACGATCCATTTAATGCCTGCCACTTGATATGGTTCAATATACGATGAAGGAGCATATAAATCATGTGTTCCGAAAGTTTCTCTAGTGAATGTGTCTGGATATTTTTCTATAAGTTTTGTATTAAAATCCCATAAATCATATATAGAATTTGAAACCGATTCATATCGTGGATTTCTTTCTACTTTTTTAGCCACGACTTTTTTTACAAGTTCTTGCCATATATTGAAATCTTCTTTTGATATTTTAGATCTATATTTAGATTTCAATGCATTTTGATTGTTAATTTCTTTTTGAACTGTATCTTTCAACCATGATGGATTAGCTATAACTTCTTTAGATAGTAGTGCTGAAGATGATGATGATTTTAATCTAGCATCTAATTCTACTAATTGACCAAATGTTATTCTTCCTCCAACTTGTTTGTTTATCTCATTAATTTCAGTTTTATAAATATTTTGGATAAATTCTTCCTTACCTCTAGTACCGTAATTACTCTTGTCGAAAAATCTATTAGTTGCTTTTCTAGCTTCTGTAATATTCTTATACATCAGTCTCTTCACGTATACAGTGGCTTGATCTCCAGAAGTCATATCTCTGTAATCTTTTATTTTCTCAAAAATCGAATCCAATTTATCTATAGCTTTAAGGACGTCTTTCTTTCCGTTAAATGGATTTATTGCAACCATTACGGCTTCAAAAGCACTTTGTCCAGCTAAGTTATGAGCCTCTTGAATTTTGTATATATATTCTGTCGACATTAAATTCATATAATATGAAACTTTTCTCAACAATTGAATTCTAACTCCTATA
Source organism: Finegoldia sp. (assembly GCA_029983915.1). GTDB lineage: Bacteria > Bacillota > Clostridia > Tissierellales > Peptoniphilaceae > Finegoldia. The sequence continues at coordinate 70,045 of JASBYN010000009.1, forward strand.
GAGCCAATATAGAAAAATTGTTGTGGGTTGTAATTTTTGATATTTCCAGGTAAATCTATGCATCTGTCTTCTGAAAGCAATGCCAATTCATCTTCTGCTTTTTTCATTAAAGGAATATCGTAAGCTTTGTTTCCTTCTATCTTCGCCCCCTTCAATACAGCACTTTCTTGTCTCAACTCTTGATCGCTCAATCTCAAATCATAATCTTCATTTATCTGTTCAATAACTGATATATCATTTGAATCATAACTTTCAAGTTTTACTTCCGTCATAGCATATGATTTGCTATAATAATCAGCCGTGAATGAAGATAATGTAAATGATGCTAATAGAGCCAGCGAAAATATTCTCAAAAACTTCTTATCTTTCATTTTATCATTCCCTCCTTTTCAAATTTTTAATTAGAGATTTTAGTATATCCTACTAATTTGTTCAACATTGTCAAAATAAGTAATGTCCATTTAAATTTTGTCATTATAGTTAACAAATATTTTATTGGATCGGCGTAATTTGTGGATTCGCTCCACTTTAAAAATATAATTATAAATACATCTTTATTTACTTTTAAAATACCATACTGAAACGGTTTTGTAAATAGGCAATATCAATTATTTGCCTAATTTTTGTTCAGATTTTACAAATCGCAATTTTTTCAATATTGCATATTATTATAGTTTGTTAATAAAAAAATAATTTGCCATTAAAAAAAGCTCTCGCTAATGCGAGAGCTAATCTTAATAATTAAATTATTCGATAATTTTAGAAACAACGCCAGCGCCTACTGTTCTTCCACCTTCTC
>JASBYN010000010.1 GCA_029983915.1 Finegoldia sp.
GTTTAAACGAATTAGGATACACTGAAACAAATGATGATTTCACACAATTATCAAATGAAGTTATCCTAGAAAGAATAAAAGAAGCTGGTATAGTAGGTTTAGGTGGAGCAGGATTTCCAACACATATTAAAATGAAGAAGAAACCTGAAATCAACATAGAAGAAGTTATCTTAAATGGTGCTGAATGTGAACCTTATTTAACTAGCGACCAATTGAACATGGAGATGAATCCAGAAAAAGCAATTGGTGGATTGAAAATCATAATGAAACTTATGGATTGTGATAAAGGATACATAGGAATTGAAGATAACAAGCCAAAAGCTATCGGTATTTTAAAAGAAAAAGCTAAGGACGAAAAAAATATCTCAATTTGTTCTTTGAAAACTAAATATCCACAAGGAGACGAGAGAAGACTTATCAATGCTGTAACTGGAAAGAAAATTTCTAAAGCTCAAAGAGCTAACGAAAGAGGAGTTCAAGCTTTGAACGTATCCAGTGCAATGGCAATTTACGATGCAGTTGTTCACAGCAAACCATTAACTCATAGAATAGTTACAGTTACAGGTTCTGCTATAAGTCAACCAAAGAATGTTTACGTTCCAGTTGGAACAAAATTCAAAGACTTAGTAGATTATTGCGATGGATTTAAAGAAACTCCATTCAAAATTATTGTAGGTGGACCTATGATGGGTGCAACTCAATACAATTTGGAAGCCATGACAGTGAAAGCTACTGGTGGAATTATATGTATGAATGAAAAAGACGCTACATTAGCTCAACCTGATCCATGTATCAAATGTGCTAAATGTGTAGATGTGTGCCCAATCAATTTATTGCCTTTATTTTTGCAATTAAAATCATTGAACGATGATTTTGAAGGAGCAGAAAAAATGCATTTAAATGATTGTATAGAATGTGGTACTTGCAGCTATATTTGTCCATCAAATAGACCATTGGTTGAAGCTATAGTACACGCAAAGACTCAATTAAAAGCTCAAAAAAGGAAAAGGGGATAGTCTATGGAAAATAACGAAATCAAAACAAAAGAATACGACTTATCTCATTTAATCGTACAAGCTGCCCCTCACCAAAGAAGTGCAGTGAATATCCAAAGAATTATGTTGGATGTTATTATTGCATTAGTTCCGGCGTTATTAGTGAGTGTTTACGAATTTGGAATGAGAAGTTTGATTTTGGTAGCAACAGCAGTTATAGCTTGTGTGTTATCGGAATATTGCTATCAAAAAATAACAAAACAACCATCGACAATAAAAGACTTGTCAGCAGTTGTAACTGGAATATTATTAGCATTTAACGTGCCTTCTACTTTGCCAATACCTATGATTATATTGGGATCAGTATTTTCTATAGTTGTTGTAAAACAATTATTTGGTGGAATTGGATCTAACTTCATGAACCCAGCATTAGCAGGTCGTGCTTTCATAATGGCAAGTTGGGCATCAGCTATGAGTAATTACGCTGCTCCATTGACTCAATCAGGAGTAGATGCGGAAACATATGCGACTGTATTATCCGGAGGACAATCTGTAGGATTTATGAATGCTTTCTTAGGTCACATGGGTGGTACAGTAGGAGAAGTCAGTGCATTGGCTTTACTTATCGGAGTAGCTTATCTATTATACAGAAGAGTAATCAATCTTAGAATTCCATTGGTTTACATCGCTACAACAGTTGTGACTTTATTAATTTGCGGCGTTGGAATACAAGAAGCATTATTAAATATATTTTTAGGTGGTTTAATTTTAGGAGCATTTTATATGGCTACAGATTACAGCACAAGCCCTGTAACACCTAAAGGTCAAATTATATTTGCAATAGGTTGTGGATTCTTAACAGCAGTGATAAGACAATTTGGAAACCTTCCAGAAGGTGTTTCATATGCTATTATATTCATGAATTGTGCGGTACCATTTATCGACCAATATACAGTTCCAAAACCTATCGGTAGAGGAGGTAAACAAGGAATATGAAAGATTCAATAAACTTAGCTATCAGATTGTTTGTAATTACAGCAGTAAGTGCTATAATCCTTGCATTTGCAAATAAAGCTACAAGCCCTATAATCGAGGCAAAAAGAGAAGAAAATTACCAAAAATCTTTGAAAGTAGCTTATCCTGGTGCCGATTCTTTTAAAGGAATTGACGAAGCAAAATTAAAAGAATTACAAGCAAAAGATGAAAACTTAAATGACGTACAAGAAGCCGTTAAAGGTGGAAAAACTATAGGACATGTATATAAAGCTACAGGTGTTGGCGGATACGCAGGAAATGTAGTATTCGTATTTGGAGTAGATAACGACAACAAAATCGTCGGCTATTCAATCCTTGAATCTCAAGAAACTCCTGGTATAGGTAGTAGAATTGGAGAACCAGAATTTGTCAAAGCAGTGCTTGGCAAATCTATGGAAAAAGAAATAGCAGCAGTTAAAAGTCCTAAAGCAGACAACGAAATTCAAGCTTTGAGTGGTGCAACTTATTCAACTACAGCAGCTACTAACGCATTGAATGTAGCACAAAAAGCTAATGCAGGATTAAAATAGGAGGTAATTATGAAAACTAAAGCATCAGATGTATTTAAAAGTAGTATTCTAAAAAACAATCCGGTTTTAATTCAATTAGTAGGTTTGTGTTCAGTTCTTGGTGTATCTACTTCTGTAGAAAACGCAATAGGTATGACAGCTGCATTCACATTCGTATTGATTTGTTCAAACTTAGTAATATCATTACTTAGAAATTTTATACCAGATAAAGTCAGAATACCTGCTTATATAGTAGTCATAGCGACATTCGTAACATTGGTTTCGATGATACTTCAAGCATTCGTTCCAGCGTTATATTCTTCATTAGGAGCATTCGTTCCTCTTATCGTAGTAAACTGTATAATTCTTGCAAGAGCTGAATCATTTGCATCTAAAAATGGCGTATTATTATCATTATTAGATGGTATTTCAAATGGTTTGGGATATGGAATAGTAATATGCTTAGTAGCATTTATAAGAGAATTATTAGGTTCAGGAAAAATTTTAGGCAATCCAGTACTTGGAAACATACCTCCAATTGGTATAATGTCTGCCGCTCCGGGAGCATTTATCGTGTTGGGATGTCTATTAGCTTCATACAATTATTTCTTGTCTAAACAAGAAAGAAAGAAAAATAACATGAGAGGTGAAGACTAATGTTAGCGAATATATTTAAAATTATAGTTCTTTATTTATTGGTAAATAACTATGTATTTGGTCAATTCTTGGGATTGTGTCCGCTTATAGGTGTATCTGCAAAGACAGAAACAGCTATAGGAATGGGTATGGCAGTATTCTTCGTTATAACAATAGCATCAGTTATTACTTACATTTTCCAAATACAAATATTGGAAAGATTCCACATTGAATATATGCAAACCATAGTGTTCATACTGGTAATAGCTACTCTTGTTCAGTTTGTAGAAATGGCGTTGAAGAAAATGAGTCCAAATTTGTACTCAGCACTAGGGGTATTCTTACCATTGATAACTACAAACTGCGTAGTATTGGGTGTAGCGTTGGCAAACATAAAAGAAAAGTACAATTTAATAGAAACATTGGCAAGTGCTATTGGGGCATCATTGGGATTCATCTTGGCAATAACTTTATTGGCAGCAATTAGAGAGAGAATATCACTTAACAAAAACATACCTGAAAGTTTCAAAGGAGTTCCAATTGCATTTGTTACTATTGGATTAATGGCAATGACATTCTTTGGATTTGGCGGATTAGTATAGGGGGTATTAAATGGATATTTTAACTCCGTTTATAATATTAGGAACATTGGGAATAATATTTGCACTTCTTTTGGGATTTGCATCTAAAAAATTCCATGTTCAAGTAGATAGAAGAGTATTGAAAGTAAGAGAAATGCTACCAGGCGCCAACTGTGGAGCATGCGGATTTCCTGGATGTGATGGACTTGCAGATGCCATCGTAAACAAAGGAGCACCTTGTAATTCTTGCCCTGTAGGTGGAAAAGAAACAGCAGATAAATTAGCTAGATTCATGGGAGCAGATGCTGTAGATTCAGCAAAACAAGTTGCTTGTGTAATGTGTCAAGGAACTCCAGAATATGCTACAGAAAAATTTAAATACAAAGGAATCATGGATTGTAGAGCTAATCACAATTTACAAGGCGGAAGCAAAACTTGTCCAGACGGATGTTTGGGATGCGGAAGCTGTGTAGACGTATGTGATTTTGATGCAATTCACATAGTAAATGGCATAGCATTAGTAGATAAAGAAAAATGTACATCTTGTAAAAGATGTATAGAAATTTGTCCAAGAGATATTATCCAACTTGTGGATTACGATCAAGAAGTTTACGTAAGATGTAATAGCCACGAAAAAGGAAAAGAAGTAAGACAATACTGTAAAGTAGGATGTATCGGTTGTGGAATTTGCGCTAAGATGTGTCCAGAAGGATTTGAAGTTGAAAACAACTTAGCTCATTTCAATTACAGTAAAGATTTGGATAGCGAAAAAGTTCAAAAAGCAGTAGATAAATGTCCTACAAAGGCAATATATCCTGGATTGAAAATAAAAGAAGAACAAGCTAAGCAAAAAGAAGAAGTAAAAGAAGCTTAGTTTTAGACAGACCGTAAATAATTGCGGTCTGTTTTTTTATGTGAAAATTTTCAAATATGTGTGATAAAATAGTATAAAAAGTATAAAGGATTGATTAATTTGAAGATATTAGTATCGGGTTTTGATCCGTTTGCAGGAGAAAAAATAAATCCTGCTATAGAAGCTGTAAAAGTTTTGCCAGATAAAATAAAAGGAGCAGAAATTATAAAAATTGAGATTCCAACGGTAGTGGGTAAAAGTGTAGATAAATTAGAAGAAAAAATAGAAGAAGTAATGCCTGATGTTGTGATATCTGTAGGTCAAGCAGGAGGAAGATCTGATGTAACAGTTGAAAGAGTTGCAATTAATGTAGATGATTTCAGAATAAAAGACAACGAAGGCAATCAACCTATAGATGAAAAAATCGTAGAAGACGGAGCTGATGCTTATTTTCTAACACTTCCAATAAAATCCATAGTTGAGAATATAAAATCTGCAAACATTCCAGCATCTGTTTCAAATACGGCAGGTACATTTATATGCAATCATGTAGCGTATAAAATAGCTTATTTGCAAGCTACGAAATATCAAAATATGAGAACTGGATTTATTCATATTCCTTTTATACCAGAACAAGTTGTAAATAAACCAAATGCACCATCTATGAGTCTAGGTACTATAGAAAAAGCATTAGAAAAGGCGATAGAAGCTATAATAGATAATGATACTGATATCAAGGTTGTAGGCGGTGAAATTTGCTGATGGATTATAATTTGAAAGCCAAAAAATCGATTATAGCCTTGGAAATATTATACTCGGTTGTCCTTTTGATAGTATGGGTGATGAGTTTATTTCGAAAGGTAAATAGTTTGATTTTAATTGGATTAATTGTCGGAGAATTTGTCATCATGATGTATTCTGATAAAATTACGGGAGTTTGCAAGAAAAAAGACAGCCTTTTTGTGACTACTGTTATTTCAATAATTCTTTTGTTTGTATTTTCGACAATAGGAGAATTTGTTTTCAAAGAAAATTTTGCTCCAAAAAGTCACGGATTGATACAAGGTATTTTTTTCGTGAGTATAATTTTTCTTGCAGATAGATTTCAAGAATTATTTTGCAAAATATCTAAGTTAATAAAATCAAAAAAGTAAGTATTAGCTCACATAAGTGAGCTTTTTTAATTTGTGTATCTTGAAAATGCAATGCATAAAATGATAAACTATAAGGTAGTTTAGAGAGGAATTTTATGACAAAATACGATAAATTTTTGGTTGGTTTTTTGCTTGTGTTTTCCGTTGCATTGTTCGTCGTTTTGAATATAAACAATGTAAATTCACAAGATAAATACGTTTCTATTCAATTAGACGGGAAGGAAATAAAGCAAATTACTTTGCCAATTGATGATTATAAATACAAATTAGATACTAAATACGGTCACAACCTTATTCATATTGTAGGAGACAAAGTTTCTATAGATGAGTCTGATTGTCCGGATAAATTGTGCATTTTGAAAGGACAAATCGATAAAACTGGAGATGTTATTGTGTGTTTACCAAATAAGGTTGTTGTCGAAATCAAAAGTAAGAATAAAACTAAAGATGATATAGATGTGGTGAATTATTGATGAAAAGATTACATATACCTATTTTGACGGCTGTGGCGCTGGTTGTAAGTCTTATCGAATCTATGATACCACTTCCAGTGATTATGCCTGGTGCTAAGCTTGGACTTAGCAACATTGTAATATTGACATGTTTGATAGTTTTCGGTTTCAGGGATTCTTTGGTAATAGGTGTTTTGAAATCGGCGATATTGATGTTGATTACAGGCGCTGTGATAAGCTTTTTTTATTCGTTGGCAGGGGCAATGAGTTCTCTTATCGTGATGTATTTGGTCAATAAGTATTTGAGAAAATATTTTTCACTGATAGGAGTAAGTTTGTTTGGAGCTTTTTTTCATAATTTATCTCAAGTGATTGTATGTGCTATTATGTTGAAAAATTCTAGAATTTTTGTGTATTTACCAATTTTGACTATATTGAGTATATTTACAGGTGTTTTTGTCGGATTAACTTCAAATTATTTGACAAACGCTTTGTTGAAACAAAAAAAATATTTGTACGCCAATAGGAGATAGTTATGAGACTTAAAGAGATGGATAAGTCGCTTAGACCGAGAGAGAAAATGAAATTAAATGGTATCAGCTCTATGAGCGATTTGGAGTTGATGCAGATCGTTTTGAAGACTGGAAATAAGGAAGAAGGAGTGGAGGCTCTTTCTTCAAAGGTGATAGATTATATACACGAAAATAATTATAAGGATATTTGCGTAGAAGAGTTGATGAATATAAAGGGAATAGGAATGGCTAAGGCTACTTCTATTTTAGCGGGCATCGAAATAGGAAGAAGATTGGCTTTGAATAATGCCATAAAAGAATTTTCTATAGATAATCCAGATAGTGTGGCTAATATATTTTGTAATGAAATAGGGAATTTTTCCGTAGAGTATTTCTACGCTTTGCTCTTAGATACGAAAAATAGGATTATATCTAAGGAATTAATCAGCAAGGGAACTATCAATCAGTCGATAGTTCATCCAAGAGAAGTGTTCAAGGCTGCAATTAGAAAAAATGCCAATTCTATTATTTTAGTACATAATCACCCGTCGGGTTCGTTGAATCCATCAGATTGTGATATTCAGGTTTCAAGGAGATTATCGGAAGTCGGAAAAATTGTAGGAATTGAAATTTTGGATCATATAATAGTTAATTCAAAAGATAGTTTGAGTATGAAGAAAGGAATGTATTTTTAATGGCTTTATTTAAGTTACAACAAGATGGATTAGGAATTGATTTGGGAACTTCTTATTTGGTAATTTCGGATGAAAATGGGAAAATCCTAGTAAATGAACCCAGCGTAGTGGCCATAGATATAAATAATTACGATATTGTAGCAGTGGGAGCTCAAGCAAAAAGCATGATAGGAAAAACTCCGGATAATATAGTGGCAATTAGTCCTATAGAAAATGGAGTTATAGCTGATTTTGAATCTACAGTTAGCATGCTAGCTTATTTTATCAAAAAAGCGAGACCGGATTTTTCTTTGTTCCAACCCGATGTGTGCATGTGCGTATCTGCATCTCTCACGGATGTTGAGAGAAGAAGTGTAGAAGATTTGGCATTGAATGCTGGAGCTAGAAGTGTGAAATTGATTGAAGAAAATATAGCATCTCTAAAGGGAATAGGGGTAAATGTAGATGAACCTACAGGACATATTATATTAAATGTTGGAGCTGGAACTATAGAAGCTTCTGTAATAAGTCTTGGAGGAATTGTCACAAGCTACTGTATAAAAAACGGAGGAGAAAATATAGATCAAGATATAAAACAAATATTGAAGAAAAAATTTGGAGTCAATATAGGAATATCTACTGCAGAGTCTATAAAAATCAAAATAGCTACCTTAAATTCTGATAGAGAAAACAACACCATGATAGTTGGAGGAACTGATGTGATATCTACTATGCCGAAAAGTGTTGAGATAAGGGCTAAAGATATAACGCCTGCGATAATTCCTGTAGCGGATATGTGCATCGAAGCTTTGAAAAAAGTTTTAGAAAAAACTCCACCTGATATAGCAAATGACATAATGAAAGAGGGAATATACGTAGTAGGAGGAGTAAGTCTTATAGATTACATTCACGAATATATTTCCAATGTGTTGGGAATGAAAGTTATACGAGTGGATAATCCAATGGAATGTACTGGAATAGGTATAGGAAAATTTTTGAAGAAGGGAGATAAAGTTCGTGGCTAAATTCGGATATAATAAAAAACTTAGAAAAATGATATTCTTTTTTGGTACGACTTTATTTTTAATATTGATAATAGCTATATCAAATAGCAATAAAAATTATATGTCTATTGGAGAAAATGCCATAGGTACTGTGATTACACCTATAAATAAAGTGTTTTATATCATAGGATTTAAAACGTCTGAAGGATTTCATTATATATTTGGAACACAACAAATGAGAAGAGACAACGAAAGATTAAAAGTGGAAAATGCGAAATTAAAAAAAGACGTAAATAATTTGAATAAAGTAGTAAGCTCTAAAAGATACCTTCAAGAAGAATATGAACTTCTAAACAGAGATAAGACTATAAAAAGCAAGGCTTTTATAACGGGAAAAGATCCTGGAAATATATTTACTAGATTCAATATAGACAAAGGCTCAATGGATAAAGTAAAAAAAGGCGATATCGTAATAGAAGCCGTATCGTCAAATGGAGGAATAGAAAAAGGTCTTGTCGGTATAGTCACTGAAGTAGGACTCAATAATAGCAAAGTCGATACGATAATGAATTCAGGAAATAACGTTGGATTCACACTTGCCAAGAACGATGAAGTAGGAGTGTTGAACGATAGAGAAGGGGAAAATCTAATAGGATATATGTACGATTCTAATTCAGATGTCAAACCTGGAGATATTATAATGACTTCGGGACTTGGAGGAGTATATCCTAGAGATATAAAAATAGGCGAAGTTGTAGAAGTGATAAAATCAAAAGACAACTTTACAAAAATCATAAAGTGCAAATCTCAAATCAATTTCAACAATATGTATCGTGTATTGATAGTAGATGGGCAAAGGGGGATGTAATGAATAAATTGAAAATATTTCTAATTATTTTATTGGATATCATCATTCAATCCACCATTGTATCTAGAATTCCTATATTTAGAGTGTACTCTAATTTAACTATTCCAATAGTAGTGCTTTTATCCATAGGATTTGGTGCGTATGTAGGCTCTATAAATGGCATGATAATTGGTTTTGTAGAAGATGCTCTGTTTAGTCCGATGATGGGACTAAGAGCTTTAATATATTTCACAGCAGGATTTATAATTGGAAACAGCGAAGCGGGAATCAACAAAGAAGATCCTAGAAGTGGAATGATACTTACGGCTTTTATGACTTTATACTACACAGTAGTTAATTATTTTGTAATCTACATTACAAAAAACAAACTCGACATAGGATATCTAAAAGGGCCGATATTTATAGAAATGATACTTAATGTTGTATTGTATTACATTTTGTTCAAAATATTTCACAAGATATTTAAATTTCCAAAATTCAAGTTTAGTTGAGGTATGCAATGAAAAAAATAGGAAATTTTATAAAAAAATTGGAAAAGTACGATAGATTTACAATAATTTTGGTGGTTTTGGTAATTTTGATGAGCATTTTATCACTCAAATTGATGTATCTGACACTATTTAAAGGAAATTATTATAGAGATATCGCAAAAAATAACAGACTTAGAGAAATCAAAATACCTGCGCCTAGAGGCAATATTTACGATAGAAATGGAGAACTCTTGGCGACTACGAGAAATGTGTACGTGGCAAACATATACAAAGATCAAATCAAAGAAATGAAGTTAGATGAAAAGAACGAAGCTTTATTGGATTTGTCTAGAATTTTGGAAAAAGATGGAGCCATGAACACAGAAGATTTTCCAATTGATTTAAATTCATTTGCATATAAAACTACAGAAGATTATCTCAGAGAAGATAAGACTCCTTTGGATAAAGTGGTGTCAATCATCATGGAACACAATTTAATGGCAAATATCATAGATAAAACATATAGCCAAGATACAAACCAAGGAGTATACAAAAAAACTGTGCTTGATTACGCTTTGAATGCGCTTAGATCCAAAGGATTGGGTTTGAAATTGGATAAATACGATGACAAAAAATTTGATGCAAAAGATCAAGAAACTGTAAAATTATTGGCAAAATACAAACTAAAACCAGAATCTGATGTCAAATCAGCTGTAGCGACTATAATCAAAAACGACAAGTCAATAATAAGGAAAATGTGCAGTGATAGCGTAATTAGATCTTTGGTATATAAAGAGATGGAGAGCAAGAATTTAGCTCAAAACGTAATACTAAAAGATATGGAATTAAAAGATAACCACAAACTCATCGAAAAAAAATCAGAGATGATGAAATTATCTAAAAAAATTGACCTTAGTACTAAAGCTATTGACGATTTTGCAAATATCGTAAAAGACAATACATTCGTCGAATTATTGAAAAAAGTAGACGTAGATAAAGATGGCAAAAACACAGTAGTATTGCAAAAAGCACTTGAGATTTTGAAAGACAACAAAGTGGATCCAAATGTCAAATTCAAATTAGACGAAAAAGACAAGCAAAATCCAAAAGTAGTGGCAAGTTTTATAAAAGAAAACAACAAAGCTACAGATCCATATAAATACGTCGCAGATTTAATGATAAACAAAAATCTTGCAGATAAATTTATAACTAGCGACGATATAAAATTGATAGCTCAATCTGTCAACACCGAAAACGACATAAATCCATCGATAAGTGTAAATGATTGGGAGTATATTTATAAAAAGAATATAGATGATTTTTATGAAAGATATCACGTAGAAAAAAACTCAGATGTGAAAAAACTATACGATGAAATCTTGAAAGAAAATCAATGTGAAAAATTTTCGAGATACGATGCTTACAATATTTTGAGCATATACCATCAATTAAAAAATAGAGGACAAAGAGGATATGAACCTATAGCATTGAGTTACAATTTGACGGAAAAATCAGTCAGCAGTATAGAAGAAAGATTTGGCAAAAATCCTGGAATCGAAGTAAGCACAATGCCTGTAAGATACTATCCTAATGGAGAAGAATTGAGCCATGTACTTGGATACATAGGGAAAATATCTACAGATAATGAAATCGAAAAATACGTAAACCAAAAAGGATATAGCAGAGATGCTTTGATAGGAAAAACTGGAATAGAAGAAAGCAAAGAAGAGACATTAAAAGGTGTGGATGGTTCACTTAGAGTTATGGTAGATAGCAAGGGAAATAGAACCGAAACACTGTCTGAGAAAAAAGCAATTCCAGGAGAAAATGTGTACTTGAGTATAGACATAAATGTGCAAAGAACTGCAGAAGAATCTTTGAAAAAATCTATCACAGCAGTCAATACTTCTTCTACTTATGAATCTGAGTGGGGGAACAGGCAAATGTCAGGCTACAAAAACGCAAAAAGCGGTGCAGCAGTTGCAGTTGATGTAAACACTGGAGAAATTTTAGCTATGGCATCTTATCCGACATACAATCCAAATCTATTTTCTACTGGAATTTCACAAAGCGACTGGGAAAGTTTACAAGCAGAAAATCCAAAAGATCCAATATCTCCTAGACCGTTATACAATATTCCTATGCAAGCGGCACTTCAACCAGGATCTATTTTCAAACTAAACACATCACTTGCAGCTTTGGAAAGTGGATTTGATCCATTATACGAGATAAAGTGTGGAGGATATGTAGATGTCGGTGGATCTATTTTCGGATGTTGGATATGGAATGAGCAAAGGTCAACTCACGGAAGTGAAAATGTCATGAAAGCTTTGAGAGATAGTTGTAACTACTATTACTATTCATTGGCATTAGGACAAGATCAAAGACGTTCCATAGATTTGGGATACAAATTGTCGATAGATCAACTCGTACAGACAGCTAAAAAAGTCGGACTTGGAAGCAAAACGGGAATAGATATTAATGTACCTAGAGAAAATTCTGGAACAATTCCTGATCCATCTATAAAAGAAAATAATTTCAAAAACGTATTTAGAAGATTTTTAGAGACAAATGCACCTAAATACTTAAAAGAAAATACAAAAGTCAATTCAAAACAAATGCAACAAAAAATAGATAAGATAATGCTAATAGCAGACAACAAAGATTTACAAACAAGAAACAACATAATAAAAACATTGGATAGTTTGGGATTTGACGCTGAAAAGACACTAGATGGAGAGACTAATTCATTTGCAGATAAAATAAAATACGACTACCTTTCTCAATCTAAATGGAACATAGGAGATATGCTCAACGTAGTTATAGGACAAGGACAAAATGCATATACGCCTCTACAAATGGCAAGATACATGTCAGTATTTGCAAACGGTGGATATTTGAACAAACTTAGCCTTGTAAATGAAGTAAAATCATTTGACAATTCTACATCGCTATTTAAAAATGAAAAGAAAAGCGAGAGAATCAAATTAAATAATTACGAAAATTTGGCTTACATTAGAAAGGGATTGTATATGTCCACTACAGAAGGATACGAAGTACGAACTTTTTCCAAATTTCCAGTAAAAGCAGGAGTAAAGACGGGAACTGCACAAGTAGGAGTCAATCCATTGACTGGAGAAGATTACGATAATCACGCTTGGATGATAGGATTTGCACCTTATGATAATCCAAAAGTAGCGGTGGCGACAGTAATAATGCAAGGTGGATCTAGTAGCAACAATGGACCTATGACTAGAGATATAATGGCGTCTGTTTTGAAATTGAAAAAAGACAAAACAAATGTAGACCAAGATGAAGACGAAAATTACGAGAGTGAGAATGATATGCATGAAAACAGTGTTCGTTAATACAAATATAGAGAAAAAGGCTTTGTTATTGCAAAGCCTTTGCAATTTATTGGACAAAAAAATATTGATAGTAAATACAGAAGAAAAATCACGTCAAATAGAGTACGCATTGGGAGTCGAGGATTTTTGCGTATACGACAATTTGGATGTATTATCAAAAGTAGTAGATTACAAAAAAGCCATGGTTGAAGTCAAATCGAAAATTTACATCATACCTTCATCAATAAAACCAGAAAAATTCACACCAGAAAAAGAAGATTACATCAAGTTGTTAGATGAATTAGAGGATTTTGATATGGTGATATTTACGACAAATGTAGGGATAAAATACGACGAAGAGATAGTATGGGGAGATTTTGAAGAAGCAGATTCTGAGAAAAAATTCCAAATATTGGATTCGACTTCTAAATTAAACAAAAATTTTAAATACATTGGGAAAATAGAATTCACGGACGATTTAAAAAAGAAGATAAATTCTTACACTGAAGAAACAGATTCTAAAATAGAGGAAATAATCGATAATTATTTGAATGAAAAAGAAATAAAATTAGGATTTTTCGATAGGATTTTTAGAAGATGAAATACGTATTTATAGACAAAAACACTTGGGGTTATTTTGATGATGAATTAAAATTAATTGGAAATTTCGATAGTGAATTGGGAAATATTTACGTAGCAAAAGTAAAAAAGTACGAAAAAAGTTTGGATGCATTTTTTATAGAATACGAAAAAAATAAAATTGGATTTTTGAATAACACCAAATACACTGAAAATGTAAAAGCTTCCGATGAAATTTTGGTGCAAATGGTGAAAGAGTCGATAGGAGATAAATATCCCAAATTTAGCACTAAAATTTCCATATCTACTGAAAACCTAAAATATTCAAATGATGACAAGCTCATTTTCGAAGGAAAACAGAAATACAAAGATATAGAAGATTTTAAATCCAAATACAAATTTACAGGAATAGTAGAAGATGATTTTTTCAAGCAATCCAAAGAGTCACAATCTAGAGAAGTGGAATTTATAATGTCGAAATTACAATACATTGAAAGAGAGAAGAAATTTCTTCCTATTCCAAAACTACTTTACAGACAAAATCCCGTAGATAAAATAATAAAAAGAGAAAATCCAGATTATTTAATTACGAATGATAAGACAATTTATAGGCAATACAAGGATATAATAAATGTAAAATTTGAAGAAAATTACGATTATAACTATGATGATTTGATAAGTAGTGATATAATAGATAAAAGTTCTAATACTATAAAATTAGATAACGATAGCGAAATAGTGATTGAAAAGACAGAAGCAATGTGGGTTGTGGATGTAAATTCAAAGCATATGAAAAAATCAGATGATTTTTTTGAAGTGAATAAAATGGCACTGAAAAAAATTCACCAGATGATTTATCTCAAAAAAATGGTGGGCATGATTATAGTCGACTGCATTAGAGATGAAAACAAAGACAAGTTATCTAAATTTATCGAATCCGAATTTGTGGAAGATAACATAAATTTCCAAGGATTTAGTAATTTGAACCTTTTAGAATTTACAGTTAGACTTGACAATTTATAAGTTATGCTGTACAATCATATGGTGTGTAACCGCACAGATCGGGTTTGAAACTGTAAAAGTACCTTGATTTGGCGAGTCTTAAAAATGAGGAGGTGCACGAAATGTTCGCAATTATCAAAACTGGTGGAAAACAATACAAAGTTTCTGAAGGAGATGTAATAAAAGTTGAAAAAATTCAAGCTGAAGCAGGAGACAAAGTTGAATTTGATCAAGTATTATTAGTATCTGGAGATGAAATGAAAGTTGGAAACCCTGTAGTAGAAGGAGCTAAAGTAAAAGCTGAAGTTTTGGATCAAAAGAAAGACAAAAAAGTTATAATCTTCAAATTCAAAGCTAAGAAAAACTACAGAAAGAAAAAAGGTCATAGACAACCATATACATTAGTTAAAATCGAAAAAATTGATGCTTAATGGTAGAAGTTGACGTATATAGACACAATGAAAAAGTCATAAAAATCAAATCATTAGGCCATGCTAATTATGGATCCTATGGAAATGATGTCGTGTGTAGCGCTATAAGTGTTTACCTTATAAACACAGTCAATACACTGACAGAAATACTTAAACTTGGCGATGATAAGATACAATACGATTTCGAAAGTGGAAAAGCAATTTTCGAGATAAATTATGACTTATTAAACGAAACTGAAACAGTACAAGTGGATATACTGATGAAATCATTGGTTTTAGCACTTGAATCAATAAGAGACGAAAATAAAAAACATTTACGAATTAATTATCGGGAGGTGTAATGAATGATTAGATTAGATTTACAACTATTCTCAAGTAAAAAGGGAGTAAGTTCTACTAAAAACGGTCGTGATTCTGAATCAAAGAGATTGGGAACAAAAAAAGGTGACGGCCAATTCGTTCTAGCTGGAAATATACTAGTTAGACAAAGAGGAACAAAAATACATCCAGGCAACAACGTTGGAAAGGGTGGAGACGATACACTTTTCACTAAAATTGATGGAGTAGTTAAGTTTGAAAGAATTGGTAAGAACAGAAAACAAGTTTCTGTATATCCAAAAGAAGCTTAAATTTTTTAGCAACACCTTTTTATGGTCGAAATTGCTATTGCAATTGATCATAGGTGTTGCTTTTTTAGTGGAAATTAATGTAAACTTAAAGTGATATACATCATAAATGCGAGGTGCAAAATGTTTATAGATGTGGCTAAAATAGAACTGAAAGCAGGAAAAGGCGGAGACGGTTCTGTAGCTTTTAGAAGAGAAAAATACGAGCCATCAGGAGGTCCTGCCGGAGGCGACGGTGGAGACGGAGCTAGTATAATAATTGTAGGCGATAAAAATATCAGAACATTGATGGACTACAGTTATAAATCTGTGTACAAAGCTGAAAATGGTGGAGACGGAAGAAATAAAAAACAATTTGGCAAAAAAGGCGAAGATTTGATATTAAAAGTTCCAGTTGGAACACTTATAAAAGATTACGATACTGATAAAGTAATTTACGATATAAAACACGACCAAGAAAGATTTGTAGTCTGCAAAGGTGGAAAAGGTGGAAAGGGAAATGTTCATTTCAAATCATCGATAAGACAAGCTCCAAGATTTGCAGAACCTGGAAGTAAAGGCGAAGAAAAGACTATAAAATTGGAATTGAAATTGCTAGCAGATGTTGGATTGATAGGACTTCCAAATGTTGGAAAATCTACATTATTGTCGATAATGTCCAATGCAAGACCAAAGATAGCAAATTATCACTTTACTACTTTGGAACCTAATTTAGGAGTATGCAAAGTTGGAGAAAAAAGTTTTGTATTGGCAGATATTCCTGGATTAATCGAAGGAGCCAGTGAAGGATTAGGATTGGGACATGATTTTCTAAAACACATCGAGAGAACTAAAATACTAGTTCACGTTTTGGATATTTCAGGAAGTGAAGGAAGAAATCCTACAGATGATTTTGAACTTATCAACAATGAATTATCTTCGTATAATGTCAAATTATCGGATAAAAAGATGATAGTTGTTTTGAATAAAACTGACCTTGGTGGAGAAGATAATATAAAATCTTTTAAAGAAAAGTATTCAGACAAAGTGGATAAAATCATAGAAATAAGCGCTGCTACTACTGAAAATATAGACAAACTTATGTATTTGATATCAGATACATTAGATGAAGTAGAAGACGATTATTCTACATTGGATGAAGAATACGTATATTTTGAAGAAGAAAAGACACCTGACTTTACAGTTAAAAAAGAAAATGAAAGCTTCGTAGTTGAAGGACCATTGATTGAAAATTTGATTTATAGAACTAATTTTGAAGTATATGAATCTGTAAATCACCTACAAAAAGTATTGGAAGATAAAGGAGTAATTCAAGAATTAAAAGAATTGGGAATCCAAGATGGAGATACTGTAGTAATAGGTGATGTGGAATTTGATTTTTACGAATAGGAGGAGAAATGATAACGCCAAAGCAAAGAGCAAAATTGAAAAAAATATCTCATAGCTATAAACCTTTGATAAATATCGGCAAAGGTGGATTATCAGAAAATACATTCAAACAAATCGACGATACTTTGAATAAAAGAGAAGTTATGAAGATAAAAATATTGAACAACAATTTGGATGATAGAGATGAATTGATCAATCAAATTTTGACTGAATTAAATTGCGATTTTGTGAGATATATGGGAAATATTTTGACTATATACAGAGAATCGGAAGATAAGGTAATAGATTTAGATGACTAAAATTGGAATAATGGGTGGGACATTTGATCCTATCCATATAGGTCATTTGATATTGGCAATGGAAGCTATCAATTATAAAAAACTCGATGAAGTTTGGTTTGTGCCAACTGGAAAACCAAATTTCAAACAAGACAAGAAAGTCACAGATAAATTTTTGCGACTTGAAATGGTTAAGATAGCTACTCAAAATAACCCAAAATTTAAAGTTTTTGATTATGAAGTAAAAAACGATAATATAACATATTCTAACGACACTATGAAGTATTTGAGAGAAAATTACGACTTTGATTTTTACTTTATAATGGGAGAAGATTCGCTTTTAAGTGTAGAAGATTGGAAAAATTCAAAAGAGTTTTTGGAAAACACGAAAATATTAGCTTGTATACGAAGGATAGAAGAAAATTCTAAATTGGATTTGAAAATAGATGAACTAAATAGAAAAGGTTATTCTGTAGAAAAAGTTCCAACTACTTTTTTGGATATTTCATCTACGATGATTAGAAAAAAAGCATACGATAATGATGATTTTAGATATTTCGTAACAGATGAAGTGTATAGATTTATAAAGAGAAAAAAGTTATATGAAGATTGTAGATATTGAAAAAAAACTGAATAAAATGCTCAAAAAATCGAGATACGAACATGTTTTGAGAGTTAGAGATAAAGCTGTTGAATTGGCAAAAATATACGATCAAGATGAAAAGAAAATAGAATTGGCAGCTCTTTTGCACGATTGTGCGAAAAATAATGAAGAATTTTATATAGAAAAATACAATAGTGAATTTGAAGAATTGAAAGATAAGAGAAATCACGATCCGGATATGGAAAATCCCAAATTATTACATTGCTATCTAGGAAGAATCGTAGCTGAAAAAGAATACGATATAAAAGATGTGTCGATTTTGGATGCAATAGAATATCATACTACCGGAAGGGTGAATATGACTACAATTGAGAAAATAATTTATCTTGCCGATAAGACAGAAGACAAGAGAAATTACGAATCGGTAGACGAAATAAGAGATTTATCTAAAATTAATTTAAATAAAGCAATTGTCAAATCACTAGATAATACGATAAAATATTTAATAGATGGACACAGGGAAATTTCTATTAGTAGTGTAAATGTTAGAAATTATTTGCTGAAGGGAGAATAGATGACTAAATTAGAATTAGTTAATAAAGCGATTGAAGATAAGATAGGAAAAGATATTGTTAATTTGAAATTAGACGGAATAGTTGCAGATTATTTCGTAATAGCTACTGCAAATGCTCCAAACCACGCTCAGTCTATTGTCGATGAAATAGAAAAAGTATGTGACGAAAATGGATTTGAGATTTTGGGTAGAGAAGGCTATACAGAAGGTACTTGGATACTTTTGGATCTTAATGATATAATAGTACATGTATTTACAGAACAAGCACGTTCTTTCTACGACATAGAAAGATTGTGGAATTAGGAGGAAAATATGAAATTTTTACATTCAGAAAAAGCACCTGCTGCAATAGGACCATATTCTCAAGCAACATCTGCTAACAAAACAATTTATGTATCTGGACAATTGCCAATAGTAGATGGTCAATTACAAACAGACATTAAAAAAGCTACAAAAGCATCTTTGGATAATATTTTACATATTATCGAAACAGAAGGTGGAAAAATTGAAAATATCGCTAGAGTTGGTGTATTCATGAAAGATTTATCTCAATTTTCTGAAATGAATGAAGTATACGCTGAATTCTTTAAAGATCACAAACCAGCTAGAAGTGCTGTACAAGTAGCAGCTCTTCCAAAAGATGCGATAATAGAAATAGAAGCTATAGCTGTTATAGATTAATCAGATACTTACAAACTGACTATGAAGTTGGATTTGATTTCAACTTTGTGGTCAGTTTTTTTTTTGAAAAGATTTAATTAAAAATTGAAACTATTTATGTAAAAATTCTATCATATTTGTAATAAATTAAAGCTTGAATTTAATTTGTAAATTAGACAGAAAATCGTATATTGTATTAAAATACGAAATTTAATATTGAGTTTAAACGTTTACAATGTTGATTTTTCCTATTAAATTGTAAAATTTTATGGTATTATGTATGTATATTAGGAGGTTGTATCTATGAAGAATTTAAAAGACGTATTGAAAGTCTCGTTTGCAGCACTGTCTGTGTCTTTGTTGATTTCAACGACAGCTATGGCATCAAATGAAAATAATGCAGGAGACTTGCAAAAACAGTTTACTGACAGATACGGATCTGTCAAAATAGAAGATCAATCAAAGTTGACAAAGAAAGTTAAATTGGGATACGCTGGATTTGACAACTTGAAAAGCGAAAATGACAAAAATTATAGCTTAGAAGAAAATAATACATCTGATGGTTCTAATGAAAATAAAGAGATACAAGATTTGGTAGATGATTTAGAGTCAAACGTCAAAGAAGAGGCAGAATCAAAAGAAAAACAACCGAAAGAAATAGAGTCAGAAGATAATAAAGAAATAGAAAATAAAAAGACAGATAACAAAGAAATAGAAAATAAAAAGACAATTAATTTGCATGAAGATTTAGATGAAGAAGAATTATTTGTGTCAGAAGAAAAGGTATCATCAGAAGTAAAAGCATTGAATGCTTCTGGACAAATAGAACCTAATAGAATTTCAGGAAAAGACAGATATGAGAGTGCTGCTAAAGTTTCTAGAGAGCAATTTACTAATGCTAAAAAAGTAATAATAGTAAATGCAGATAAATACGCAGATGCTTTGAGTGCTACGACTTTATCAGAAGGGAAATACGCTATACTATACACGCAAAAAGATAGTTTGCCAACTGCTACTAGAAATG
Source organism: Finegoldia sp. (assembly GCA_029983915.1). GTDB lineage: Bacteria > Bacillota > Clostridia > Tissierellales > Peptoniphilaceae > Finegoldia. The sequence goes on from JASBYN010000010.1 coordinate 20,258, forward strand.
AAGTAATCAGGTTGAATCCGGTAGAGATTTTTCTTCTAGGAGGAAGAGAATCAATAAGTGCGAAAATAGAAAGCATTTTATCAAATTATACAGATAATTTGACTCGTATAGCTGGAAAAGATAGATATGAAACTAGTTTAGAAGTGGCTAAGAGATCCAGCAAAAAAAACATAGTAATAGCAAGTGGTGAAAATTTCAGCGACCCACTATATGCATCTTCTTATGCACACAAAAACAATGCAAAGATATTGTTGAGTTCAAAAGATAGTTTATCAAGTGCTACGAGGGATTATCTATCTAAAAATAAATCAAAAATAGGTAGTGTCACTATAGTAGGTGGAGAAAAGTCAGTATCTAATGGCAATCAAAATTCTATAAAATCACTTTTGAGTAAAAATATAGGAAGAATTTATGGACTCAACAGATACGATGGATCTGTAAAAGTAGCAAATTTGATGGCAAAAGACAAAGTGATAATAGCTAGTGGAGAAGACTTTGCAGATGCGCTTATAATAAGTCCATTGGCACAAAAATTAAACGCACCGATTTTGTTGACTAGTTCGAATACTTTGCCAACAGAAGTCATAGCGTATTTGAATAATTTCAAAAATTCTATAAAAAATGTATACATCATTGGTGGACAAAAAGCAGTTAGCAATAATGTAAATGCTACAGTGAAAAATGTATTGAAAAAGCAAGAAGCTCCAAAACCTAAACCAAATACAAATGACAAACCATCTCAACCTATAGTTCCAAACAAAGCAATAGGAGTAAATGATTTTGTAGTAGCTAAAAGGGCTACTCAGTTATACAAATCTCCAAGTTCAGGGGCAAGTAAGGTAAGAAATATCAGTACAACAGCAGTGGTACAAGTAGTATCTATGTTGAAAAATGGATGGATGCAATTAGATATTAATGGATTTAAAGGGTATGCAAAAGTGAGTGATTTTGGAATGTTCAATCCAAACAAATACAGACAAATTTATCAACAAGGGATGGACGTATCAAAATATAACGGAAATATAGATATGAAAAGGGCTAAAAAAAGTGGAATAGATTTTGTAATAATAAAAGCTGGATCAGGATACAGTGGAGAAGACCCTTATTTCAAATCAAATTACACTAAGGCAAAAGCAGCTGGAATAAATGTAGGAGCATATTGGTATAGCTATGCTATGAATGTGAAAGAGGCAAAAGCAGAAGCTGTGAGATTTTTGAAAATATTAGGCAATAAAAAATTTGAATATCCAGTGTATTTCGATTTTGAAGATCCTTCACAAAGAAATATTTCTAAAAAAATAAAGACAGATATGGCAATTGCATTTATGAGTACATTGGAAAGTGCGGGATATTATACTGGATTGTATAGCTCAGGCTCTTGGATTAATGAAGAATTTGAAAGAGACAGATTAAAAGCTTACGATATATGGATTGCACATTGGCATGTGACATCACCTGTATGCTTTACAAAAGATTATGGAATGTGGCAATTTACTAATAAATCTAAAATAGATGGCGTTCCAAATACGGGTGAAGGTGGAGTAGACATGAATTATTCATATAAAAATTATCCTACAATAATAAAAAATGCACATTTGAATAATTTCTAATAATTGAGGCTCCTTAAAGGAGCCTTTTTTAATTTACGTCAATTTACAAAAAAATCGCTATATGGTAAAATTTGAGGTAGTGTCAAAGGAGTGAAAAAAATGAAATTAGGTATTGTCGGACTTCCTAATGTAGGTAAGTCTACTCTTTTTAATGCAATAACAAAGGCTGGAGCAGAAATGGCAAATTATCCATTTTGTACAATAGACCCTAACATAGGTCTTGTAAATGTTCCAGATGAAAGGGTATATAAATTAGCTGAGATGTTCAATTCTAAGAAGATAATTCCAGCGACTATAGAATTTTACGACATAGCAGGACTTGTAAAAGGTGCTAGTAAAGGAGAAGGATTAGGAAATAAATTTTTGGAAAATATAAGAGAATCCGATGCTATAGTTGAAGTTTTGAGATGTTTTGAAGATGAGAACATAGTTCACGTAGATGGTTCTGTCGATCCATTGAGAGATATCGAGACGATAAATTACGAATTGATATTGTCGGATTTGGAAATGGTTGAGAGAAGATTGGAAAAATCAAAAAAAGCACTTAAAGGAAATAAAAGTTTGCAAGAAGAAGTAGATCTTCTTGAAAAAATTTATTCCGTGCTTAGTGAAGGAAAATCCATAAGAATTTTGGAATTAGACGATGAAGAATCTAAACTAATGAGAAGTTTTAATCTTTTGAGTGTAAAGCCTATAATTTACGTATGTAACGTCAGCGAAGATGAAGTAGCACAAGCATATGAAAACAATGAAATGGTTCAAAAAGTAAAGGAATTTGCTAAGACAGAAGATGCAAAAGTAGTAGCAATTTCAGCGAAGATAGAATCTGAAATAGCATCTTTAGATGATGAAGATGATAAGAAAGAATTTTTGGAAGCTATAGGACTTGAAAAATCCGGAATAGATAAATTGATAACTGAAAGTTATGATTTGCTTGGACTTATGAGTTTCTTGACTACAGGAGAAGATGAGACTCGTGCTTGGACTATCAAGAAGAATACTCCAGCAGTTATAGCAGCAGGAAAAATTCATACGGATATTCAAAGGGGATTCATAAGAGCAGAAGTAGTAAGTTATGATGATTTGATTGAATTAAAATCTATGAATGCCGTTAGAGAAAAAGGGCTTATGAGATTGGAAGGAAAAGATTATTTGATGCAAGATGGAGATATCGTGCATTTTAGATTTAATGTTTAAGTAGAGCTATGCAATTTGCATAGCTTTTTTTGTGTCTAAATGAAATATTATGTTTTAGCCTGTGTGGTATAATAGGATTTATTAGGTGATAAAGTTCTGTAGAAGGAGAAATATTATGGAGAAAAATAAAAAAACTAGATTTTCACAGGCTATGATTTTTATTTTTATGTTCGGAATTGTGAGTTTGTTTTCTGATATGACTCATGAAGGAGCATCCAGCATAAGGGGAGCATACCTTACTCTCATTGGAGCTTCTGCCGGAACGATAGGATTTATTTCTGGACTTGGCGAATTGGTTGGATATTCGATGCGATATGTTTTCGGAAAATTAACAGATAAAACACATCAATACTGGTCTATGACTATATTTGGATACATACTCGATGTGCTTGCAGTTCCAGCGTTGGCATTGGTAGGGGAACATGGTTGGATTGCAGCTTGTGCGTTGTTAGTCGTTCAAAGAATGGGAAAGGCTATAAAAAAACCGGCAAAAGATACAATAATTTCATTTGCAGCTTCTCAAGAAGGAGTAGGAAAAAGTTTTGGAATCCAAGAACTACTCGATCAAATAGGAGCGTTTTTGGGTCCAGTGTTGTTATATGTGGTTATGCTATTGAAGACGGATGGAACTACTTTTCAAATTTATTCGACTTGTTTTGCAGTTCTCGCAATACCTGGGGCTATTACTTTGATTATGCTTTTATTTACTAAGCACAAATTTCCTAATCCTCAAGATTTTGAACCAGAGCCAAAGGAATACGTTCCTTTTAAGATAAAAAAGCCTTTTATTCGATATATCATTGGAATAAGTTTGTTCGCATTTGGATTTATAGATTATTCGATAATTATAATGCATATTTCTAGAAATTATACATCGATTGCATCTGGATTGGCTGAGACATCTTCTATAATAAACAGTGGAACAATTCCACTTTTGTACGCTGAAGCTATGCTTATAGATGCAATAGCAGCTTTGATATTTGGATATATATACGATAAAAAAGGCGTAAAAGCTCTCATAATTTCGACTTTGATTTCTGCACCTTTTCCAATATTTATTTTTGGATTCAAATCAGTGTATTCTGTTTTATTCGGAATTGCTTTGTGGGGAGTTGGAATGGGAGCACAAGAATCCATTCTGAAAGCAGCGATAACATCTATTGTACCAAAGGCAAGTAGAGCGACAGGATACGGAATATTCGAGTGTTCTTTTGGAATATTTTGGTTTTTAGGAAGTTGGTTATTGGGAGTGCTTTACGATGTGAATATTTCTTTGATGATTGCGATATCTGTTATTACTCAATTATCGGCAATTCCACTGTATTGGAAAGCATCTAAAAATGTATGATAATATTTTGTAATTATTGAACTAAGTTAATTTACAAATATGGTATAATTATTATTATAAGAGGAGGTTATTTATGATCACTGAAAGATTAGAAAAACTAAGAAAAAAAATGACTGAGAGAAATATCGATGCATATGTAGTGCTATCGAGTGACCCTCATACATCGGAATATTTGGCAGACTATTATAAAACTAGAAAATACATCACTGGTTTTAGTGGTAGTGCAGGAACAGCTGTTATATTGAAGAAAAAAGCAGCGTTATTTACTGATGGAAGATATTTTATTCAAGCTGCAAAAGAACTTGAAGGTTCTGGAGTAGATTTGATGAAAATGGGTGAAGAAGGCGTACCTACATTAGTAGAGTATTTGCAAGAAAATGTTTCCGAATGTGGAAAGATAGGTGTAGATGGTCTTACTTTAGATTATAAAACTTATTATAAATGGTTAGAAAATCTAGGTGACAGAATGATAATCACAGATTTGGATTTCGTAGGAGAAATTTGGGAAGATCGTCCAGAAAAACCAAGTTCTACTGCATTTGATTTAGATGTGAAATACTGTGGGAAAGACACTAAGACAAAATTAAAAGAGTTGAGATATATAATGAACCAAAAAGAATGCGATTATAATTTTATCGGTTCATTAGACGATATCTGCTATTTGTATAATATTAGAGGAAATGATGTTCTATACAATCCAGTTGTAATAAGCTATACTTTAGTTGGAAAAGATTTCGCAAATTTGTACATTGACGATTACAAGGTAGATGACGATTTGAAATCAAAATTGAACGAACAAGGCGTCACTATAAAACCATACGAAAAAATATTTGAAGATTTAAAAGAACTTCCAGCAAAAAGCGTTTTATTCTTAGATCCTGACAAGACAAATGTGAGAATTTACAATTCAATAAATTCAAATATTAGAATCATGAAAGGATTACAACCTGTATCTTTTATGAAAGCACATAAAAACGAAACAGAAATCAAAAACCAAAAGAACGCATATATAAGAGATGGTGTAGCACTTGTAAAATTCTTTAATTGGGTAGAAACAGGAACTCCTACTGGAAATGTCACTGAAATGAGTGCATCTGATAAATTGAGATATTTCAGAGAACAAGGTGATTTGTTCAAAGATTTGAGTTTCGGAACTATAGCAGCATACGGAGAAAATGCAGCACTTCCTCACTATGCACCTTCTGAAGACAATCCTGTTACATTACAACCAAAAGGACTTTTCTTGGTAGATAGCGGTGCGCAATATTTGGATGGAACTACTGATATAACTCGTACAGTTGCATTGGGAGAACTTACAGAAGATGAAAAATTACATTATACATTGACTTTGAAATCTCACATAGCTCTTATGACTACAATTTTCCCTAAAGGAACTAAATCATCTAGTTTAGATCCTATAGCTAGAAGACCAATTTGGCAAGAATTATTAGATTTCAAACACGGCACAGGTCATGGAGTAGGATTTTATCTAAACGTTCACGAAGGACCTCAAAGAATTTCTTCATTCAATAACGAAATAGATATGGACGAAGGAATGGTTACAAGCGATGAACCAGGTATATACATTGAAGGTTCACATGGAATAAGAATCGAAAATATCATGCACTGTATAAAAGTTGGAGATTCTCAATTTGGAGAATTTTTGGGATTTGAATCTTTGTCTATAGTTCCAATAGATACAAGACCTGTAATAAAAGAAAGATTGACAGATTTTGAATTGAATTGGTTGAACAATTACAACAAAGAATGTTATGAAAAATTATCTCCTTATTTAGAAGGATCAGACTTAGAATATCTAGAAGAACAAACAAAAGCAATCTAATATGTTTGATATTAAAGAAGAACTAAAAAAAGTGCCCCACAAACCAGGCGTATATATAATGCACGACAAAGATGATGAGATAATATACGTTGGAAAAGCTGTAGATTTGAGAAGACGTGTCGGACAGTATTTCGATTCGTCACAAAAATTGGCAAAAGTAGCTGCAATGGTAAGTCATGTAGAATATTTTGAATACATCATCGTAGCCAATGAATGTGAAGCACTTGTTTTGGAATCGAATTTAATCAAAAAAAATAGCCCAAAATACAATATCGTTTTGAGAGACGATAAGCAATATCCGTATATCAAAATAACAAACGAAAAATTTCCTAGAGTTTTGAAAACGAGGAGGTTATTAAAGGATAAGGCAAAGTATTTTGGGCCTTTTCCTAATGCTTATGCAGTCAACGATATAATAGATTTAATCCATGAAGCATATAAAATAAGAACGTGTAATTTGAATTTCGATAAAGGACAAAAACTCAAAAGACCATGCCTTAATTACTATATCAACAGATGTGATGGAATGTGCGTATACGATGTAGATGAAGAAGAATATATGCGAGAATTATCAGAAGTTGAGAATTTTTTGAATGGAAAACACGATCAGTTAACTCAAAAATTGACGAATAAAATGATGGAAGCATCAAAAAACTTGAATTTTGAATTGGCAGCCAAAATGCGTGACTCCATAGAAAATATAAAAATCATATTAGAAAAACAAAACATCACCAATACAAAAGGCCTAGACATGGATATGATATCCATGGCGAGAGAAGCTGAAACAGTATGCGTACAAGTATTTTTCATGAGAAATGGAAAGATAATAGAACGCCAACATTTCATAATAGATGATAAATACGACGAATCAAATGAGCATATAGTTGGTGAATTTTTCAAACAATTTTATATAGATATATCTTATATTCCAAAGCAAATATTGACCGATATAGAAATAGAAGACAAAGATTTGATAGAGCAAATGCTTGAACAAAAAAAAGGCTCCAAAGTCGAAATAAGAATTCCCAAAAGAGGCAACAAGACAGATTTACTCGAAATGGTCAAAGTCAATGCCAAAGAAGGGTTAGATAAATATATATCTCGTCACTTGAAAAGAGAACGCAACAGAGAAAATGCAATACTAGATTTGCAAGATATAACAGGAGTAAAAATCGATAGAATTGAATGCTACGACATATCAAATACTAGCGGAGTAGATTCAGTAGGAAGTATGATAGTATTCAAAAAAGGTGAAAAATCTCCCAAAGATTATCGAAAATTCAAAATAAAAACTGTAGAAGGAGCTGACGATTACGCATCTCACAGGGAAGTCCTGACTAGAAGATTCAATAGACTAATCAATCCTGAAAAAAAAGACAACAGTTTTGATGAAAAACCGTCTATAATTTTGATGGATGGGGGAAAAGGTCAAGTAAACATTGCAAATGAAGTTTTACGACAATTTAATTTGAATATACCTGTTTTAGGACTTGTGAAAGACGATAAGCATAGAACTAGAGGAATAATTTACGAAAACAACGAAATAAAATTGAAAGTCAACACACCGCTATACAGACTTTTGTTTTCTATTCAAGAAGAAACACATAGATTTGCAATAAATTATCATAGGAAATTGCACGAAAAGAATTTTAAAAAGTCAGAGCTCGACGAGATCAAACTAATCGGAGAAAAGAGAAAAAAAGCTTTAATGAAACATTTCAAAACTTTAGATAGAATCAAAAAAGCCACAGTAGAAGAACTTTCTGAAGTAGAAGGAATGAATGAAAAGGCAGCTGAAAATATAGTAAATTATTTTAAATAATAATTTGCTATATTTTTTTTGCAAATGATATAATATGATTTTAGAAAGGGATTATTAAGGAGATAAAAATGTATAATATTTTTGACAATATAAAATTCACGCACAATTATGTGCTAGGTTCATATAAAAATAAATATTTAATACTATCTTCGATATACATTTTATCATCTACAATAAGAGATATTATGATGATATTTTTGCCTTCAATTGTTATTTTAGAACTTAAAGGCATAGATAATTTGTCAAATATAATGCTGAAATTATTATATTATGGATTGATTTTATTTCTATTTTCTTTTATATCAAAAAAATCCGATATAAAAACTTCCCATAAAATCGCAAGTTTGAGGTTTTTCAAATCACAAGATTATTACAATAAGCTTATGAATATGGATTATGAAAAGCTAACAGATAGTAAAAATCAGACGTTGATATTTTCAGGGTTGGATTCTTATATGGACGATTACCATTTGGGATTTGCATACATAATAACAGATACTAGAACGATAATTTATCTATCCTTATCATTTTTGACGCAATTATTAATTTCTAGTAATGTAGATATCAGGATAAGTATTTGTATAATTTTATCATCAATAATATCCGTATTATTGGTTAAACTACTTGATAAGTGGAGAAATCAAGAAGAAAAAGAGTTTTTCAAAGAAAAATCAAAATTTGAAAAACTATTTATGGAAACATTTAGGCCAGAATCTCAAAAAGATATAAGGGTTTATGGCTACGAGGATGTTTTTCACAATAATTTGGACGATAGAATTAAGAATATAAAAAGTTGGTTATACAGAGAATTAAAGGTAAAAACCTTGGTTAGCTTTTTGCGATATGTTGTAATTTTTATGAAATTATTTATTTCGTATTTTATAATAATAAAATTAACCAAATCTAAATTATCAGTCGAACTTTTTGTATATATTTCATCTATATTGACTTTTTCAGATATTTCGATGATGTCAATAGTAGAAAATATAGATTTTGTATATAAAAATTCACGCTTAGTGACGCAATCCAGAAAAGTGTTAGAGTTAGAAGATGAAATCATTGATGAAAAGAAAAGCAAGATTGTATTAAATAATTGTGAATTAGAAATTATAAATGTCAGCTACAAATATCCTAATAGCGATGATTATGCCCTAAAAGATATAAATTTAAAGATAAAAAACAGAGAAAAGTTGGCGATAGTTGGATTAAACGGTTCTGGAAAGACAACATTAAGTATGATTATTTGCAGGTTGATTAAGCCTTCATCGGGCAAAGTGCTTTTAAATGGAATTAATATAGAAGAAATCCCACTGAAAGAATATAGAGAATATATTTCTGCGATATTTCAAGATATGAATGTGTATGCTTTTAGCGTTAGAGAAAATGTAGCATTGTCACAAGACATTGACGATGAGAAAATAGAAAAGTCGTTGAAAAAAGTAAATCTAAGTATTTTATGCAAAGATAGAAAATATGAATTGATGACTAGATTTTTTAAAGATGATGGTATAGTTTTATCCGGAGGAAATAATCAAAGGCTAATGCTTGCAAGATGCATGTACAAAAATTCTCACATAGCAATATTGGATGAACCGACAGCATATTTAGATTCGATTACAGAATCGAAATTTTACAATGAATACAGAGATATAATGAAGGGAAGTACGGTGATTTTCATATCCCACAGATTATCTTCAACTAAATTTTGTGACAGGATAGTTTTAATGAATAATGGTGAGATAAACGGAGTAGGCACCCATACAGAATTGCTTAATGGAAATAATCTGTACAAAAGAATGTTTGAAATCCAATCTAAGCCTTATTTTGAAGAGAGGGACATTTATGAAGAATACATTTAATGGAATAAAACTTGGGCTATCTCAATTAAAAAAACAAGATTCTACAATAATTCCACTCACTATAGTACAATCATTTTTATCTGGAGGGAAAACTTATATCTTACTTATCTTTATGGCTAGAATAATAGATTTCATATTAGCTGGAAATTTTAAGAGTACATTTTTCTATATTATTGGTATGCTTATTGTCGATTTTTTAGTATCTTTTTTTAAAGATTTATCAAAAGATACAGTTTTATTAAAAGCTAAGATAGTGCAATATAAAATGAAGATTAGTATCCAAGATAAGGTTATGAAAATAAAATACTCTGAATTCGATAATCCTGATATATTAAAGAAACTTTCAGATGCAAATTACACTATGGAACACACAGGGGGATATTATTCTTATGTGGAATATTTAAGGGAATTGCTAGAAAATTTAACAAGTATAGCAATGTCGATAGGACTTATAATCTATATGTGTACGCAATACACTCGTACGGACAACAAATTTTTTGATTTTATAAATAACCCTATAATATCTGCTTTAATTATTGGACTTTTAATAGTTTTATGCTTTAAAATTTCTAAAAATATAGAAAAAAGTGTGAAGAAATACGATATAGATACATTCAATGAAAAGATGGGAGCTGAAAGAAAGCTAAATTATTATATAGATAATATATTTCTAAAAAATTCGGCACAAAAAGACATCAGAATGTTTGATATGTATGGATTTTTGAATGAAAAATTCAGTAATATTTTAAAAGATGTAGATGATTTTATAAATGAATTTTACTTTGTTAAGGACGAAAATAGACAAATGTCGAATTTGATTTTGAATTTTATCAGTAGCGTTTTTGTATATGCAGTAGTGATTATAAAAGCTTATACAAAATCTATATCAATTGGTGTAATGACTCAAAGTGTAGGAGCACTTATAAATGTGAATAAATCTATGTCTTCTCTTAGCAGTTGTATGAAACATTTAGAACTACAAAATGAATACATACTTTATTATGAAAATTTATTACAAGTAGCAGAAGATAAAAACGAAGGCAGAAAAATAGAAAAATTTACGACTATAGAATTTAAAAATGTAAGCTTCAAATATCCAAATGCTAGAGCCTACACTCTTAAAAATATAAATTTAGTTATAGATGAAAATAGTAAAATGGCGATAGTTGGGAGAAATGGTTCAGGTAAGACCACTTTTATAAAGCTTTTGATAGGGCTATACAGTCCTACTGAAGGGGAAATTTTAGTCAATGGAATTAATATCAATGGAATTAATAGAAATGAATTCAACATTATCGAATATAGAAAGATATTTTCTGTTGTATTTCAGGATTTCAAAATATTCCCAATAAGTATTAAAGAAAACATAGTAGGATCTGAAAAATTTGATGAGCATAAGTTAATGAAGATAATTGAAGAGCTAAATCTAAATATAATAGATAAATCAAATTTGGATACTGAGATTTTATCAGCGGATGAAAATTCTGTCAGTTTCAGTGGAGGTCAATTACAGAAGATAGCAATAGCAAGAGCTATTTATCAAGATAGAAAAATAATAATATTGGACGAGCCAACTGCATCATTAGATCCTATTTCCGAAGAAGAGGTTTACAGAGATATGTTCAATATGTCAAAATCAAAGCCGATTATATTTATATCTCATAGAATGAGTAGTTGTAGGATTGTAAATGATATTTTGGTATTGGATAATGGAGAGATAGTAGAAAGAGGAAATCACGAAAGTTTATTAAAAAAAGAAGGATTATATTATTCTCTATTCAACACCCAAAAGGAGTACTATAATTAATTGCCATTTTTTGATGGCGATTTTTTATTGTAAAGAAATAATGTTTGATGATAATATAATATGTAGTGATTAATTGGAGGAATGTTTTGAATAGAAATAGTGTTGGGTTAAGAAAAATGATAGTGCTATCAATATTTGTCTCAATAGGTGTAGTCATTTCACCTATTTTGAGAGTTGTTGGATTTTGTCCTACGCAACATTTTGTAAATATAGTGTGCTCTGTCTTTTTAGGGCCATGGTATTCTCTTTTATGTGCGACTTTGATAGGTTTAATAAGAATGTCACTTATGGGGATACCGCCTTTAGCGCTTACTGGTGCAGTGTTTGGAGCGTTTTTATCTGAAGAAGACTAATAAAATAATTATGGCTTGTATTGGCGAAATTATAGGGACTGGAATAATTGGTTCAATGGTGAGTTTCCCAGTTATGAAATTTTTGTTTGGAAAAAGCAATTTAACTTTGTTTTTCTATACTCCATCATTTGTGTTGGCAACTTTGATGGGAGCTAGTGTAGCGTTTCTTTTTTTGAAAACAATGCAAAAAAATAAGATGCTAAGTAAATTGAAGGAAAATATAAATGGATAATTTATTAGATAAAATTTGTGAAGTACATACTGATTTATATAATAATAACAATACTATACATTGTCTTACGAATGCTATATCTATGAATGATATGGCAAATGCTGTTTTGAGCGTAAATCAAAGTCCTTTTATGGCTGATAATCCTAGAGAAGTAGAAAATATCACACAAAAAAGTGATTCGTTGTTGGTTAATTTAGGAAATATCACAGATTATAGGATAGAGTCAATCAAAAAATCTGTAGTAATTGCAAATGAAAACGCAATTCCAATCACTTTGGATTTAGTGGGGGTAAGTGCATCGCAATTAAGATTGGATTTGGCTAATGAAATTATATCGAAATATCAAATTACTTGCATAAAAGGAAATTACAGCGAGATAAAATCGTTGTATATGAATGATTTGACGACAAAAGGCGTGGATTCAAAAGTACTGGATATTGATGAAGTAGTAGGTTATTGCAATAAATTGAATGAAAAATACAATTCTATTATTGTCGCAACTGGAAAAATCGATGTGGTGTGTGAAAGAGAGATTTATTTACTAAATAATGGCGATGAAAGATTGTCTAAAATCACAGCTACAGGTTGCGTAGTAGGGGCGTTGATTGCTTGCGCTGTTAGTATCAGACAAAGTATCGAAGCAGTTATATTGGCGATTAGTATGATGAATATAAGTGCTGAAATGGTAGATAAAAATATTGGACTTAGTTCTTTTAAGTTGAGTTTGTACGATAATTTATCTATGTTAAATTTTAGAAATATAAAGGAGAATATCAATGCGAGAAAAATTGAATCTTAGTTTGTATTTGGTTACGGATAGAACTAATATAAAAACAGATGCAGAATTTTTGGAAAAGATAGAAGACTCATTAAAAGGGGGAGTTACTTTAGTACAACTTAGAGAAAAAAATATTTCCACTAGAGAGTACATAAATTTGGCTAAAAATGTGAAAAAAATTTGCGATAAATACTCCGTTCCTTTGATAATAGATGATAGAATAGATGTGTGTATAGCTGCAAATTGTAGTGGAGTACATTTGGGAAATGAAGATATGGAAATCAAAGATGCCAGGAGAATATTGGGAGATAATTATATCATTGGAGCCACTGCAAAAAGCGTCGAACGTGCCGTACAATGTGAAAAAGAAGGAGCAGATTACCTAGGAGTGGGAGCTATTTATCCTACTAAAACTCACGTCAAGACCAAAATAACGCCTGTAAGTACATTGATTGATATAAATAACTCAGCGAATATAAAAACGATCGCAATTGGTGGTTTAAATGAAAATAATCTGGATGTTCTAAAAAAAAGCGGGGCAAGTGGTATAGCTGTTGTAAGAGCGCTAATGAATTCAGATAATCCTCAAAAGACAGCTATGGATTTATTGACGAAAAGTAAAAATATATTGGAGTTGGATTGATTATGAAAAAATTAAAATTAATATTGATAGTATTGTGTTCTATATTTGTGTTATCTTCTTGTAAAAAAGATCCGATAACTCTTCCAAATATAGATGATATTCAAGTGATTACAATAACTCAAGTGAAAGACAAAAAAGATACAACGACTGATTCTATAACTAGTTCTAAGGATATAAAAGATTGTATTGAATTGATAAAAGAAAAGACAAGCAAATACAAAAATGAATCTAATAATGATACTCCTGTGGGAGTAAGCGATTATAAAAAGATGGAAATTTTCTACGGAAAAGATGAAATAACTACATTGTATTTGTACAAAAAGGATAAAAGTTTTGTAGAAATTCCATACGACGGAATATGGAAGATAGACGATGAAGTACTCAACAAATTAATCGAATCAAAATAAGAACTGAAAAGCTCTTTTTTTATTGACTAAATGTATTAATTGTATTATAAAAACTAATACAATGAGGACGGAATGATACACATAGATACTACGAGCGATATTCCAATTTATACTCAAATTAGAAATGAGATAATAAGAGAAATTGCAGATGGGAATTTAAAAAATGGAGATGAACTTCCTTCTGTAAGGCAATTTGCAAATGATTTGGGGATCAATCCAATGACGATAAGCAAAGGATACAATATTTTAAAAGACGAAAAAATCATCGTAATTGACAGAAGAAAAGGAGCTAGAGTAGAAGTCGACGAAAATTTTACTAGAGAAAATTTCGACGATGAATTAAAGCTTTTGCTGATGGAAGCAAAATTGAGGGGCAAGACTAAAAGTGATTTAGAAAAATTAATAGAGGAGGTATTGAAGTGATTTGGGATTTTATTTTGTTTACGACTTTAATAATAATATTGGCAATTATTAGGTATTCCTACAGTAGATATGCCGTTTTGGAAGGCAAAGATATGGTGTTGTATACAAACATACCACATGGACACATGAAAGATGAATTTATAGTGAATACATTAAAATCACTGAAGAAGAAACACAACATATTGTTTGCAATATCTGTTTTACTATCGTTTTTGATGTTTGTAGATGAAAATTGGTCGATTTTAGTTTATTACAATGTGATAGTATTTTATATGTTAATTGGAAACTTGATAGAATACAAATCTATGAAGAAAATAAGGGAGTATAAAAACCAAAATAATTTATCTACTAAAAAATCGATTACAATTTACGATTTAAAGACTGCATCTAATATCGAACGCAAAAAGATTAGACTAATAGCGTGGCTTGTTCCATTGATATTGCAAATTATCGTGATGAGTGCAATATTGAAAAATAACGAAATGAAAATAACTTATATTTTCTTGATGGTTTTGATGAATTTAGGAACTATCATAACTGGACTTTCTATCAATAAGATGCAAGTAAAGGTATTCAGCGAAGATGAAGAAGAAAATTACGAAATAAATGAGAATACAATATTGAAAATTCAACAAACATTGTATGCCATATACATCGCTTTTGTATTTATAGGGGTGATTTTGATTTATTTCCAATCTAAAAATATCTTCAATTTGCTTCCTATAATATTGTATATAATTTTAGATTCGATTAGTATCTGTTTTGTTTTTCTCAAATTTAGAAAATCATCGGATTATTATGAGAATACTAGATTTTCCAATGGAGACTTCTATGACACTTGGGGATATTACAATCCAAATGACAGTAGATTGATGGTGGAAGATATAAGAAGACCAGGAAACATGACGATTAATAGAGCTAAATTAAGCGGCAAAATCGTATTGGCGATGACTGTAGTAATGTTGGTTTTTCTGGAAGGATTGATACTATCTTTGGGCTTTCCAAAGACTTATAAATTTGAGGATAATTTCAATACGATTTCAATCTCGCAATCTATATATAAAACGAAAATCGATAAATCAGATATAGAAAGCGTTGAATTTATAGATGATATGCGAGAAAAAGAGCTGATAAGAAATAATGGAGCTGGTTTGAAGAAAAATTCTTACGGAAAATTTATCATAAAAGGAATAGGAAATGTAGATTTGTATGTCTACAATGACAATCCAAAAGCCATTTGGATAAAGACAAAAACAGGAAAAAATTTGGTATTCAATTTCAAAACTGAAAAAGAAACGACAACTTACTATAACGCAATAAAAAAATAAATTAAAAAAAAGACTAAAAATAGATTAAAACAAATAATATGAGGGTATAATATTAGCAAAAGCACAAGTATTTTGAATATTAAAATGATTGGAGATAATTATGAAAAAAGTATTATTGGTTTTAGTTTTAAGTCTAATGTTGGTGTCTTGTGGTAAAAAAGAAATCTACAACGGAATAGAATCAAATATAAAGGTAGACAAGGAAAAGCTCACAAAAGGTGGTGATGATACTTTATCACAACTAAGAGGAAGCGAGTATATAAAAAATTTATATTCAGATAAGGTTTGGATTTTAAAAGACGACAAAAATTTAGTCTACGATAATTCCAAAAATAAACTACAGATGTTGGAGCTTGGATACGGAGTTCACGATGCTGACGGAGAAGATTTGTTGTTGTACAGTTCAAATGGATCTTACCTCAATGAATTGGTGATAAAAGGCAAAAATAAAACTGAAAAAGTAATTGCAGAAAAGCACATAAGCGATGCCAAGTTATTAAATGGAAAAGTTTATGGAATGGCTTTACGTTCAGATTCTCCAATTAAATTTTTTGAATGTGAGATTTTAAAAAATGACAACGGTAAAATGGTTGCAACAGGTAAGATTGGTAAATTAGTCAAAAATAGCAAGTCGATAATGTATGCTAGCTACAAAAACAATAAATTGACAGTAAAAGACATGGAAGATAAGGAAATATTCAGCCATGATTTGACAGAAAAAGAGCTTCCTGTAGATATAATCATGAATGGCGATGATGTTATATATTCTATATTCAATTACGAAACAGAAGAAACAGACCTATATAAAAATGATAAGAAAATATTAGAATCTAAAATAAAAGGATATGAACAAAAATTGAAGTATTTTCAACTTACAGACAAGTATTTGAGTTGGTTTGATGATAAGATTGTATACGATGTTAAAGACGATAAATTTGTAGTATTTGATGAAGTGAAAGATGATATGATGTTAGTTCCGGTAGGCGATAACATATACGGATTGAATGTAAAAAATGCTACAGGAATATTTGATGATAATACGATGTTATATAAATAGAAAAAAGCAATGGCGTTTGCCATTGCTTTTGCATTATCCCAATAATCTTCTAGCTGTCACGAATGTTCTTTGATAATATCCAGAGTTAAAATCTGAAATGATGACACCAGTCGAAGGTGTAGAAGCGTGGATTAATTTGTTGTTTCCAACGTAAATTCCAACGTGACTTATTCCACCGCCACCTGTTGCAAAGAACAATAAATCACCTTTTTTTAGGTTTGATTTCGATACTTTGAAACCATAAGATGTTTGTGCTCTTGAACTAGGGCTGATACTTATTCCAGCAGCTTGTTTATAAAGATAAGAAGTAAGTCCTGAGCAGTCAAATGATCTTGGACCGTGAGTTCCCCAAACGTAAGGTTTACCAAGTTGTTTGTATGCAAGATTTACTATTTTATCTAAAACAGAGTCTTGTTTATTAGGTTTAGGTGTTTCTTTTTTAGGTACATTAACCAATGCATCTACTTTTGGTTTTGCTTGAAGTTTTTTACCAGTTAATAAATCTTTTATTCCATTCAATACGAAATCATCTATTGAATTTTTTCCACCAAATACCATAGTGTGCATGATAGTGGATTTGTTTTGAGAAAAGAAAGATTCAACTGAGTTAGATTTTTGATCATTTGTCTTGTAATCTTCTATTCTAGGTACATCCATCTTTTTAACCAAAACGATAGGTGCGTTGTGCTTTTGTGCTACTGGTGAAGCTGCTAGTGAATCTAAGAAGTTTTCACCACTTGCAACTATAACTTTTTCAGGTTTTGCAGAAACTTTCTTAGCTACTTTTATAGATGTTTGATATCTATCGCTACCTGCAATTCTATCTACATTTGATAATTTTCTCAATTGATTTTCTACTTCTTTTGAAATAGAATTTTCTCCACCTATTATAGTTATGTTTCCTAATAGATTTTTGCTTTTAAATGAATTTAAGTATTGTTTTATTGATGTAGGAATTTCATTCTTTTTAACCAATAATACAGGTGCATTTTTCTTCTTAGCTAAAGCTGTAGAAGAGATAGAATCTGAGAATTTTTCACCTGATGCTATTATCACGTCTTGTTTTTTATTAGAAACTGGGTGAGATTTTTCAGCTGTTTTAGCATTTACTTCGTATCTGTCTTTTCCAGATATTCTAATTACTTCTATTCCAATTGATTTTAAATCTTCTAGGACTTTTTTACTTACTGATTTTTCTCCACCTGTGATATAAACTTTCTTTACCCCTTTTAAAGCTTCCTTAGTGATGTTGTTTAATTTAGCTGATTCAGTATAAAGAATAGGGGATTTTCCATTTGTTATGTTGGTAGCACTGATTGAATCAGAAAATTCATTTGAATTTACCAATACAGCAGTGTCAGCATTCTTGAATTCTTTTTCTTTTATTTTTTTTGCTGTTTCAAATCTGTTTTTAAAACCTAATCTTTCAGTTTTAGAACTTTTTATAGCTTTTACTTTAGCTTCTTCTTTGATTAATTTATCTTCTTGTTCAGCTTTAATAACTTTATTATTGTCATCTAGCTTTACTTGTATTTTCTTAGTAGTGTCTATTTTACTTGAATTGTCTAATAAAGCTTTAACATTTGTATTAGTATTGATGTTTTCATTATCTGCAAATGATTTGTAACTTGCTCCCAAAGATAATGTAACTGCCAATGTCATTACAAGAAGTGGCTTTTTTAAATTATTCATGTATCCTCCTAATGTTTCATCGAGTCTTCGATGTTTTGTAACCAATTTGTAACTTTTAAATTACTCTACTATTCTACAAGAATTTTTGACTCGATTCAAATAAATTTGACTAAAAGCTTGAAAAAATTCAAATTTAGTAAATATGGTGTAAAAAAATTGTAAAAACTATTTACAAATTCAAAAATTTATGAAACAGTGAAAAATCAACCATTCCTAAAATTAAGGGGATATTTGTAACTTATTTGTAACTATTAGAGAAAAATAAAAAGATTTTCTTAAAAACGCCTGAATATTTAATTTATGTAACATTTAGGCTATTTTATTAAAATTTCTAACTTTTTAACTGGTTATTATAATTTCTCGCAATAAAAAACTAGAGCATGATTGCTCTAGTTTGAAATCAATATTTTATAAAATGTAGACTTTTACGTTTTTAATTCCCCAAATACTAGATTGAGATTTTGTATCCATAACTACATCAATTCTATTTCCTTTTATAGCTCCGCCTGTATCTTCTGCTGTGGCAAATCCATAACCTTCTACGTAAACTCTACTTCTCAAAGGTATTACTCTAGGATCTACTGCTATAACTCCACGTCTTATTTGAGTTCCTATTGCTGTAACAGTCCAACCTCCGTTTTCAGCAGGGTCTGATGTATAAGCTGTGGCTTTTACATTTATAACTTTTTTTGCATTTGCAAGTATTTTTTCCAAAGAGCTATTGTTTGGATTAGGTTTATTTTGTTCTTCTTTACTAATATACAATGCTTCTGCTTTAGGAGCATCTTTTAAATTCAATCCTTTTAGCAAATCTGAGATAGAATTTTGAACGAAAGGATCTATTGATTTATTTCCTCCAACTAGGATAACTTGATCTATAAATTTATTGTTTTTGAAATAAGATTCCATAGAGAAAGCTTTGTCAGCACTAGAATAATTTTTATTTCTAGTGACGTCATTTGATGGAGTCAATATTATAGGCGCATTTAATTTAGCTGCTACAGGTGCCATTGATAGAGAGTCGATGTAATTATTTCCACTGGCGACGATGACTCTGTCTGCTTTTGGATTTGTCATCTTAGCTACTTTAGCACTTGTAGTATATCTATCACGTCCTGATATTCTAGTTACACTAGCGCACATATTTCTCAATGCATTTTCTACTGATTTAGATATTGAATTTACTCCACCTACAATAGTTATACTATTTATTAAATTTTTCCTTTTTAAGGAATATAGATAATCTTTAATAGGGGTAGGAATTGAATCCTTTGTAGTAAAAAGTATAGGCGCTTTTTTATTTTGTGCCAAGTTAGTGGAGCTTGTTGCATCACTGTGATTTTGACCTGAAACTATAACTATATTTCTTTTTACGTTTTTTTGTGTACTATGTGTCTTTTCAGCTACTTTTGCATTTACATAATATCTGTCGTGTCCAGATATTCTCTCAACGATTATTCCCAATTTTTCTAACTGATCTATTACTGAATTGCTAACCGATTTAGTTCCACCTAATACGTAAATTTTTACAGGTTTATTTCTTTTTAAATCACTTAAGGTTTTTGAATCCAATGAGTCAGAATTTGTGAATAATATTGGAGTATTTCCTTGAGATAATGATGTAGCTGACAATGAATCGGCAAATGTATCACTATTTGCGAGAATCACTGTTTTTGATTTAGAAAAATATGTATTTCTAATATTAATAGCTGTTTCAAAGCGGTTATTTGAACTAATTCTTTTGATATCAGCTCTTTTTTGTGCTTTTACTTCAGCTTCTTTTTTTACGAGTTTTTCTGAAGCTTTTTCTTTTGCTTGCACATTTATATTTTGATTATTTTCTTTTGAGTATTCTGTTGAATTGTCATTGACAGTTTTTTCAGAAGTGGTATCGATATCTGAATATTTTTCTTTTTCACTATCGACATCAGATTTAACATCTAATGATGTTTCTTGACAATCTGAATTTTTAGAGACATTTGATAACTTTTCTGTTTCTGAAGTTCTATTTAAAGCGTCTTGTTTTACCTCTTCTACTAATTTTGTATTGTCTATGTCAGCGTATGAATAAGTAACGTTTAAAGCAGAAAAGCCAACCATAAGTCCCATAACTATCAATGGCTTTTTAAAGTTGTTCATTATTCCTCCTAATTATTAAATAATTAATATAACTTATTGTAACATATTTGTAACTTGTTGTAACTTTTTTGTAATAAATAAGGGCAGGTTTTTGAAAATATTTCAAAAAAGTAATAAATTACGGTGATAATATTTATTAATTGATACATAAATTATTTGATTATATAAGGAAATAAATATAAAATAAAAGTGGAGGTATAACTATGAAAACAGTAAAACTTAGTGCAGTAGTTAAAAAGTTGGACTTACATGTAGTAAGGACTAGCACAGATTATGAAATGATAGAAATAACGAATTCTGAAATAAATAGACCAGGTCTTCAATTATCTGGTTTTATGGAGGAATTTCCTTATAAGAGAATTCAAATATTGGGAAAAGCAGAGCTTGCATATTACATGGCAATGGATATAGAACTTAGAAAAGAGAGAATGAGAGCTATGATGGAATACGACATTCCTTGTATTATATTTTCTCATTATGCACAAATTCCAAACGAAGTACAAGAATTGGCAAAAGAATACGACAAGACATTGCTTATAAGTGATAGAACTACTACAAGGCTTATTTCGGCATTAGACGAGGTATTGGAATATTTTTTAAGTGAAGAAGACACTATACACGCTTCTTTACTAGATGTATTTGGTATGGGCGTTTTGTTGATGGGGGATAGCTCTGTAGGAAAAAGCGAAACTGCTTTGGATTTGGTTACTAGAGGTCATAGACTTGTGGCAGATGATGTTGTCGAAATAAGAAAGATAGAAAAGGGATTGTTAGCACAAGCTCCTTTAAATATAAGACATTATCTAGAAGTAAGAGGTCTTGGAATTTTGGATATCCAAAGATTATACGGTACAGGTTCTGTAAGATTGTCTACTTTTATAGATTTAGTTATCAAACTTGAAAAATGGCAAGATAACAAAGAGTACGACAGAATAGGATTAGATGATCACACGATAGAACTTTTGGGAGTAGAGCTTCCTTATTTGGAAGTTCCGGTAAAACCTGGAAGAAATATAGCGATGATAGTAGAAGTTGCAGTTAGAAATCAAAGACAAAAACTTTTGGGATATAATGCTGCACAAGAATTAAATAACAGATTGATTGCAGATATGAAAAAGGAAGCTGCAGAGCACAAAAAAAACAAGAAAAATACGACAGATAACTAATAAGTTTAATATAATTAATACATTTTTTATTCTTGCAATGTAGAAATCGTTGAGTTATAATAACTCATGGAACGGTTAAATTCCGTTTTAAAAAAACAATTATTTATTTATTATATAGGGGGTTAAATAAATGGCAAAACACATGAAAACCATGGATGGAAATACAGCAGCAGCTCACGTAGCTTATGCTTTTTCAGATGTGGCAACTATTTATCCAATTACTCCATCATCACCAATGCCGGAAGCAATAGATGTTTGGGCAGCAGATGGACGTAAAAACTTATTTGGGGAAACAGTTCAAGTAACTGAATTGCAATCAGAAGGTGGAGCAGCTGGTTCAGTACACGGAGCATTAGTAGCAGGGGCTTTGGCATCTACATTTACAGCGTCTCAAGGTTTATTATTAATGGTTCCAAATATGTACAAAATCGCTGGTGAAAATTTACCAGGAGTATTCCACGTATCAGCAAGAGCTTTGGCATCTCACGCATTGAGCATATTCGGAGATCACCAAGACGTTATGGCAGCAAGACAAACAGGTTTTGCATTGTTATGTTCAGGTTCAGTACAAGAAGTTATGGACTTAGCAGCAGTAGCACATTTATCAGCCATTAAAGGTAGAGTACCATTCTTACATTTCTTTGACGGATTTAGAACAAGTCACGAAATCCAAAAAATCGAAGTTATGGATTATGAAGACTTAGCTAAAATAGTTGATTGGGATGCTATCAATGATTTCAGAAGATCAGCTTTGAATCCAGAAAATCCAAAAACTATGGGAACAGCTGAAAATCCAGACGTTTATTTCCAAGGTATGGAAGCTTCTAATACATACTACGAAGATATCGTTGGAATTACAGAAAACTATATCAATGAGATTAATAAAATTACAGGCAGAAACTATGGATTATTCAACTATTATGGAGCTGAAGATGCTGAAAATATCATAGTTGCAATGGGTTCAGTAACTGAAACTATCGAAGAAACTGTTGATTATTTAGTAGGAAAAGGCGAAAAAGTAGGTGTAGTTAAAGTTCACTTATACAGACCTTTCTCAAAAGAACATTTCTTGAATGCAATTCCAAAAACAGTTAAGAAAATTGCAGTTTTGGATAGAACTAAAGAAAAAGGTTCATTGGGAGAACCATTATATCTTGACGTAAGAGATTGCTTCTATGATCAAGAAAACAAACCAATCATAGTTGGTGGTATTTACGGATTAGGTTCAAAAGACACTACTCCAACTCATATCAACACAGTATATGAAAACTTAAAACAAGAAAACCCAAGAACAAAATTCACTATCGGTATAGTAGATGATGTAACTAATAGATCTCTTGAAGTAAAAGAAACTATCAATACATCACCTGAAGGAACTATCAGATGTAAATTCTGGGGATTCGGTTCTGACGGTACAGTAGGTGCTAACAAATCAGCTATCAAAATCATAGGTGACGGTACTGATATGTACGCACAAGGTTATTTCGATTACGACTCTAAAAAATCAGGTGGGGTAACAATGTCTCACTTAAGATTTGGTAATAACCCAATTCACTCAACTTACCTATTAGATGAATCAGACTTCATTTCTTGTTCAAAACAAGCATATGTATATCAATACGATTTATTAAGAGGATTGAAAAAAGGCGGTACTTTCTTATTGAACTGTATCTGGTCTGAAGAAGAATTGACTAACCATTTACCAGGTAAATTAAAGAAATACATTGCTGAAAATGACATTAAATTCTACACAATCAACGCTTCAAAAATAGCAGCTGAAGTTGGATTAGGTGGAAGAACTAACATGATAATGCAAGCAGCATTCTTCAAATTATCAAAAGTATTGCCAATCGATGAAGCTATTAAGAAATTAAAAGAATCTATCGTTGCCAACTACGGAAGAAAAGGTGAAGATATTGTCAACATGAACTACGCTGCAGTAGATAAAGGTATCGAAAATCTTGTAGAAATCAACGTTCCAGAAGATTGGAAGAACGCAGAAGAAGATATCGAAAAAGATTCTAACTTACCAGAATTCGTAAAGAACGTAGCTAGCGTAATGAATGCACAACAAGGTAATGATTTGCCAGTATCAGCATTCAAAGACAGAGCAAATGGTGAATACCCAATGGGAACATCTGCTTACGAAAAGAGATGTATAGCACTTAACGTTCCAGAATGGCAAATGGATAAATGTATCCAATGTAACCAATGTGCTTATGTATGTCCACACGCAGTTATCAGACCTTTCTTATTAGACGAAGAAGAAAGAAATAACGCACCTGAAACATTTGAAAGCAAGAAAGCTGTCGGCAAAGGATTAGAAGGATTGACATTTAGAATCCAAGTATCTACAGCTGACTGTACAGGTTGTGGAAACTGTGCTGACGTATGTCCAGCAAAAGAAAAAGCTTTAATAATGAAGCCTTTCGAACAACAATATTTAGAACAAAAAGACAACTGGACTTATGCAGTAGAAAAAGTTGGATACAAAGAAGACTTAATGCCAGCTGAAAAGACAGTTAAAGGATCTCAATTCCAACAACCATTATTCGAATTCTCTGGAGCATGTGCAGGTTGTGGTGAAACTCCATATGCTAAATTGATCACTCAATTATACGGAGACAGAATGCTTATAGCTAACGCAACAGGTTGTTCATCAATCTGGGGTGCAAGTGCTCCTTCAACTCCATACTGTACAAACGCAGAAGGAAAAGGACCAGCTTGGGCAAACTCATTATTCGAAGATAACGCTGAATACGGATATGGTATGCATTTAGCAATCAAAAAAGTAAGATTGCAATTAAAACAAAAAATGCAAGATTTCTTAGACTTAAATATCGAAAGTCCATTGAATGCACCATTCAAGAAATTCGTTGAAAACATGGACGATGTAGTTACTTCAAAAGAATGTGCTGCTGAAATATTAGCTCATTTAGATGAAAATACTAACAACGCTGAAGCTGAAGAAATCTTGAAATATATAAGAACAGACAGAGACTTCATAATCAAAAAATCTGTATGGATCTTTGGTGGAGACGGTTGGGCTTACGATATCGGATACGGCGGATTGGATCACGTATTAGCATCTGGTGAAAACATCAACGTAATGGTATTCGATACAGAAGTATACTCAAATACAGGTGGACAAGCTTCAAAAGCTACACCAACAGCTGCCGTAGCACAATTTGCTGCAAGTGGTAAGAAAGTAAGAAAGAAAGATTTAGGAATGATGGCATCAACTTACGGATACGTATACGTAGCACAAATCGCTATGGGTGCAAACCAAAATCAAACTCTAAAAGCTATCAGAGAAGCTGAAGAATACGATGGACCATCATTGATTATCGCTTACGCTCCATGTATCAACCACGGAATCAAAGCTGGTATGGGCAAGAGCCAACGTCAAGAAAAATTAGCTGTTGAAGCTGGATATTGGCACTTATACAGATTTGATCCTAAGCTTGCTGAAGAAGGAAAGAATCCATTCCAATTAGATTCTAAAGAACCAACAGGTTCATTCCAAGACTTCATCAGAGGCGAAGTAAGATACTTGTCATTACAAAAATCTTTCCCTGAACAAGCAGAAGAATTGTTCCAAGAAGCAGAAAGAGATGCTAAAGAAAGATACAATAATTACAAGAGAATGGCAGAAATGGATTACTCTAATTCAGTAGCTCAAACTGCAGAAAAAGAAGAAAACCTAGAAAAAGAAGGTAAAAAAGTAGAATCTGTAGAAAAAGCAAAAGAAGAAGAAAACGCAAATAAAAAAGACGTAGTAAATCCAAATTCTACAAATAGATAATATATAAAACTAGCACTATGGGATTATTCTCATAGTGCTTTTTTTAGTGAAAAAATGCATAAATAGTATTTTTGAATATTAGTTTATTATATAGAAAATTAAACGAGATGAGTATAGTAGCATATAAAATGACGATTTATAAAAAAAACAAATAAATAAAAAAATCTAATTAAACGGCTAAAATACAATGAAAATAAAATCGACTTTTTTGTAAAAATCAAAAAAACACACAAATTATCATATAAATGGTAGGATTTATAGAAATATTAAATAAATGCTTTATTTTTAACATTTTATGTATTTTAGAGATGAAATACATGATATCATATTAGTAACGGATAAATTTTAAGGGGGATAATATGAGTTTTTACGAAGAAGCAAGAAAATTTGCAATAGAAAACATTGAACCATATGCAAAAAGTTCAGATGAAGAAGGAAGATTTCCTGAAGAATCGTTTGAAGCAATGGGAAAAGCAGGATATTTTAAATTATTAATTCCTGAAGAATTAGGCGGATTGGGAAAAACTGCTATAGAACATCAACAAGCAGTATTGGCATTTGCAGAAAGCAATCCAACAGCAGGTCTTTGCTATATGATGCACAACGTAGCATTGATGACAGTACTTAATCATGGAAATGACGAATTGAAGAAAAAAGTCGTAAAAGACATAGTTGAAAACAACAAATTTATGGCTTTAGCATATTCTGAATTCGGAACAGGAACTCATTTCTACATTCCAGAAATAAAAGTAGAAGAAAAAGAAGGAAAATACGTATTTAATGGAACAAAATCAATGGTAACAAGTGCCACTCATGCTAGTTATTATTTAATATTGACTCCATCTACTAAAAAAGAAGGAGATATTAACAACTGGTTAGTTCCATTGGAATCAGAAGGATTAGAATTCAAGATGAGTCATTGGAAGGGAATAGGAATGAAAGGAAATGTATCATGTCCTATGACAATGAATGATGTAACTCTTGATGAAGTAAATAGAATCGGTGAAGATGGATCAGGAGTTGAACAAGTATTCAATGTAGTTGCTCCTTATTTCATATTGGGATTAGCTAGTGTATACACTGGATTGAATTTAAGATTGTCAAGAATTACAAATGATTACGCTATGAATAGAAAATACCCAACAGGACAATCTTTGGCTAATATCGAAACAGTTCAAATTCACTTAGCTAAGATATATGCAAATGCAATGAGTGCAAAAGCTATCACAGAACTTGCAGCAAGATCATTAGTAGATGGTGAAGCAGATGCAGTTGCTAAGATAATAGCAGCTAGAGTATGCGCTATTGAAAATGCAATAGAATCTTCAACTCTTGCTATGAGAGTAGGTGGAGGAAAGACTTACAACCGTGCATCTGAAATTCAAAGATTGATGAGAGATGCTTATGCAGGACAAATAATGGCTCCATCTTTGGACGTATTAAATGTATGGTTAGGAAAGGCTATAACAGGTCAACCTCTTTTATAGGTAGTAAATTAAATTTAAGGAGGACAAAATGAAAAAATTAAGAATAGGAGCAGTTATATATGCTCCAAGAGTTACTGTAATATGGGATTTAATAGAAAAATTTTTCAATGAAAATGGTGCAGAAATTGAACCTGTATTTTTCAAAGATTATAAATTACAAGTAGATGCATTAGTTAACGGAGATATTGATTGTGCATGGAATTCTCCATTAGCTCAATTAGATGCTCATTTGAGAACTGATGGAACTGAAAAGACAGGATGCATGAGAGATACTGATAGAGATAGAAAAACTTATCTAGTTGTTAAAAAAGGAAGATTTAATAGCGTAGAAGACTTGAAAGGAAAGACAATAGGATTTGGCGCAATAGATTCTCCACAAGCTAGATTGATACCAATATACCATTTACACACTAAGGGATTGGAATTTGGAAAAGATTACACTGATAAGAGATTCGATATAGGTGTAGGATTACATGGGGATCATGTCGGTGGAGAAAAAGACAGCATGATGGCTATGGTAAATGGAGAAGTAGATGCTACATTCTGTTTGGATTTGAATTATGAAGCTTGGATTAATGACGGTACAATCGATAAAAACGAAGTTGAAGTATTAGACAAGACTGAAAATTTCGATCACTGCATATTTACGTTCAATCCTAACGTAGCTGATGAAGACATCAAGGAATTTGACGATATAATGTTCAAAATGGATTACAGTATTCCAGAACAAAAAGAAATAATGGATCTTGAAGGATTGAAAGAATGGGTTCCTGGAAGAATGGAAGGATTTAAGCAAATTACAAATGCCAATGAATATTTGGGAAATTTCATAAAGGGTTATAATAGTGAAAAATAAATTATTTAACACTTCATTGATCGGCTCTATGCCCAGAGGAGATGAGATTCTCAAAGCTCGTAGAATGCTAAAGGCTAATATGATTAGCCTTTCTGACTACGAGAAAATGGTATACGAAAAAACAAAAGAAGTTGTACAAATGCAAGAAGAGTTAGACGTAGATATTATAACGAGTGGAGAAATTGCAAGAGATAATTACGTTTCTTTCATATCTGAAAAACTTGGTGGAGTTACTCAAATGAGTATGGCAGAAATGCTAGATTACGTTGATGACAAGAGAGAATTTGAAAATATCCTAAATACTTTAGATGTACCTGCAACTTCAATCAAAAATGCAATTTGTACTGGAAAATTAGAGTACAAAGGCGAGATAGTACAGGAAGAATTGAAATTGTTGAAATCTTTGACTAACAGAGCTGTGAAAATCACTATGCCAGGACCTTACTTGGTTACTAGAAGTATGTGGTTGTACAATGTAAGTTCGAAATTTTACGATAGCAAAGAAGCATTAGGCGAAGATGTAATAAAAATATTTAAAAAGGAAATAAAAAAATTACAAGAAATAGGTGTGGACGTTATACAATTCGATGAGCCTGTATTGACGGAAGTAGTGTTCACTGAAGGAAGACCTCGTACATTTATGTGTGCATCTCTATCTACTAGAAAAGATCCTACAGAAGAACTTGAATTTGCCACTCATTTAATAAAAAGCGTTATGGACGGAATAGATAGAAGCAAATCTATTGCTTCACTTCACGTATGTCGTGGAAATTGGAGTAAAAACGAAAGCATATTGCTTGAAGGAGCATACACTCCTCTAATAGATTTGTTTGCAAATATTAACGCTGATTTGTTAGCATTGGAATTTTCTACTCCTAGAGCGGGAGAACTAAAAGCTTTATTAGAAGACGACAGAATTAGAAATAAAGTAATTTTGGGACTTGGAGTATTGAATCCTAGATTGGATTTGAAAGAAGATACCGATGGTATATACAATAGGGCAAAAGAGGCGCTTTCGTATATAGATAAAGAAAAGTTATGGTTAAATCCAGATTGTGGATTTGCAACTTTTTCTAACAGACCTGTAAATGAATATGCAAACATAAGAGCTAAAATACAATCGATGATAGATGCTAGAGACAGATTGAGGAAAGAATATGAATGATGATATAAATTCTTTTCAAAAGCGTTTTAGGGCTGTAGTGTCAAAAGATATTGTAAAAGTCTACAATGAAAAGACATCTATAGCTGTAGATTCATCTATATCTTTTGATTCGGAAAAAGAAGAATTCACATCGATAGATTATTTTGTAAGCTCAATAGTTTCAGAAATAATTTTGACTATGATGAAAGTAGCGAAGAAAAAACACGTCATATTACAAGATATAGAAGCTAAGGCAAGCGTAGATATCGACAATCCGATGTATTTGTTGAATGTAATAGGATTTGAAGATGAGAGCAAAATAAAAAAAATAGATGTAGATGTTTACTTTTTTTCATTTCTCGAAAATGACGAATTGGATGAGTTTTTAAAAGAAGTATTGGGGAGGACTTTGATATATAACTCGCTGAAAAATTTAATAAATATTAATTTTAAAACTGTATTATAATTTGATTTTTATGAAAAGTCATGATATAATTATGTAAATTAACAAATTCGATAGATAAGATAGTAGTATAAATAGAGCTTCCAGAGAGGAAATGGTTGGTGCGAATTTCTAAGATAAGTTTGTATGAATGGGGTTATCTGAATTTTGGGTGAATTGTAGTAGCTCAAAAAGTGATTCTCACTTTACAGGGATAGGATATGGAAGTATCTGAAAGAGATGTACGATTATCGTATAAATTAGGATGGTATCGCGAGTTTGACACTTGCTCCTTTTGGGAGCAGGTGTTTTTTTATTGTGAGGAGGTGAATATAATGACATGAACGACTAATAAAAATATTAGAAGAAAAATTTTAGAAAGATTTATT
Organism: Finegoldia sp.; assembly: GCA_029983915.1. Taxonomy (GTDB): domain Bacteria; phylum Bacillota; class Clostridia; order Tissierellales; family Peptoniphilaceae; genus Finegoldia. The sequence continues at coordinate 50,085 of JASBYN010000010.1, forward strand.
AAAAGAAAGGAAGATTTAAATGAATTCGAGAAAAATTACATTAAGTTCAATATTTTTAAGTTTGGGATTGTTATTGCATTATATAACACCTGCTGTTTTTTTGGGAGTAAAGCCAGATTTTTTGCTGGTAATGATGTTTTTAGCGATATTATTTTTAGATAATCGCAAAGAAGTACTTATAATAGCTATATTTGCCGGAATGATAGCTGCATTTACTACTAATTTTCCTATGGGACAAATTCCCAATGTATTCGATAAATTAATTTCGGCATTTGCAGTATTTTATCTTTTAAAGTTATTTGGAACTGATGACAAAAGATCAAATCTAGTATTTGCAATAGGGACAATGATAAGTGGAGCAGTGTTTTTGGCATTGGCAATACCTATGGGTATGGGAAGTCAAAACTTTTCTAGATTATATCCTTCTATGTTTTTGGCAATTTGCGTTCCAACTGCAATTTTAAATACCGTAGTAGGTATATTCTTTAAAAAAATAATGTATAAGACAAATTTTATCAAAGTTAAAGCATAGTAATAGTATTTAAATTAGGTTATACTATTATTATATAGATAACGAGGTGAAATTTATGAAATATGCAAAAGAAGGATATCAATATCATTTAAATATTAAACAAGGAGACGTTGGTAGATATGTTTTACTACCAGGAGACCCAAAAAGATGCGAAAAAATAGCAAAGTATTTTGACAATCCAAAATTAATCGCAGATAGTAGAGAGTATGTGACTTATACTGGAACGTTGAATGGAGAAAAAGTTTCTGTAACTAGCACTGGAATCGGTGGAGCTTCAGCTGCAATTGCTATGGAAGAATTAGTTAAATGCGGTGCAGATACTTTCATAAGAGTTGGAACTTGTGGTGGAATTCAAGAAGATGTAAAAAGCTCAGATATAGTCATAGCTACATCGGCTATAAGAGCAGAGGGAACTAGCAGAGAATACGCTCCTATAGAATTTCCTTCCGTTGCTAACTTAGATGTGACAAATTCTCTAGTAAAAGCTGCAAAAGATTTAAACCAAACTTATCACGCAGGAGTTGTTCAATGCAAAGATAGTTTCTATGGACAACACGAACCTGAAAAAATGCCTGTATTTTATGAATTGCAAAACAAATGGGAAGCTTGGAAGAGAATGGGAACTTTGGCTAGCGAAATGGAATCTGCTGCTTTATTCGTAGTGGCAAATTATTTGAGAGTTAGATGTGGATCGTGCTTCTTAGTAGTGGCAAATCAAGAACGTGAAAAGAAAAAATTGGATAATCCAGTATGTCACGACACTGATATGGCTATAAAAGTAGGAATAAAAGCGATCGAAAATTTGATAGAATTAGATAAATAATTTAAAAATATGAGTCGTATTATTTTCAAAGAAGAAGACAAAAATTTAGAATTTGAAGTAATTGGATATGAATTTGAAAATATAGAAAAAGAAGATGACTATTATGATGCAAACTGGTTGAGTGTGAATATAAAATATTCTGATTCAAAAATTTCATTTGATCAAATAGATCATTGTCTACTTAGTTTTGAATTGTTGGATTTTATAGAATCAATTGAAGCTATAATAGAGGGAAAGATTGCTAAAATAATTACTGAGTTTATCGAACCTTATCTTGAATTTTCTATATACAAAATAAATGAATCATATATTTTTGACATAAAATTTGTATACGATACTTCTGGTGAAAATTGGAAAATTGTTAGTATATCAAAAGATATGACTCTCACAAATCTAATAGAATTAAATAGTCAATTTAGGGAGATGTATGAAAAATTTCCTTATAGGCATACTGAAAATATGTAAATTTGATTGTAAATAATAAAACTAGGTGAATGTGCTGACTTTTGAGTACAGTATCACCTAGTTTTTTTGTCTAATTTTTTTTGTAGATTGTCTAATTTTTTGTATATATCGTCATCTATAGTCACGATGTTATCTATGGAGTGCTTTTTTCTTTTTTTCTTGGCTCTTTTGAGATCTTCTTTTAATGAGATGTAATTTTCCCACAATTCGTTGGCACTTATTCTGATTCCTCCACGCGATAGTATTATTCTTTGAATCATTCCGTCGTTACTTGCGACGTACATTTTATCGTGTTTTTTCATATCGTTGACTTTTCTTTCGATGTATCTGTCGGCAGATTCGTGTTCTTTGGTGTAGACTATTGTTATATTGTCTCTTTTTTCTTCGATACTGCTTCCTCCACGCACTAGATACGCATCGAATACTACGTATACGTCTTTGTCGCTCAAATTTTGGTATTCAGTCATTATGTTTATGAGTTCTTCTCGTGCGCTATCCAAGTCAACCTCGTTAGATAATCTATACAAATTAGGCCATGCATTTATTATGTTATAACCATCGACATATAAAAATATTTTATTGGTTTTCATGCCTTTGACGTATGATTTCGTAAATCAAAATGCTGGCTGCATTTGAGGCGTTGAGGGATTCTGTTTTTCCGTACATTGGAATTTTTATCAATTGATCGCAATTTTCTCTGACCAATCTCGATATTCCCTTTCCTTCATTTCCTATTACCAAACCAATAGGGCCTTTTAAATTTGCTTCTATGTGATTTTGGGTAGCTTCGCCACAAGCTCCGTAAATCCAAATGTTGTGTTCTTTTAAATAATTTATAGTCGTGGTTATATTGGTTACTCTCGCAATTTTGATATTGAATACAGCTCCTGCACTTGTTTTGATGGCTGTAGTGTTCACTTCGCAGGCACGATGTTTAGGAATTATAACGCCGTGACAACCAGCCACTTCGGCTGTTCTTATTATAGAACCCAAGTTGTGAGGGTCTGTAATTTCATCTAATATTATCAAAAAAGGATCTTCATTTAATTTTCTAGCGTAAATTAGCATTTCGTCTACGCTTGAATATCCAAAACTTGGGATTTTTGCCATAACACCTTGATGAGCTGTGTTTTCGGCAAATTTTTCTATGTATTTTTTATCTACATATTCTACTTTTATTCCCATGTCATATGCTTTTTTTTCAATTTTTTTAATAAATCCTTTTAGTTCTCCTTTTTGAATATAAAGCGCAGTTACTCCCATATTCGTCTCCAGAGCTTCCATAACAGGATTTCTTCCAACTAAATATTGCATTAAAACTCCTCTTTTTTACATAATTTAATGATATAATCTTATTAAATTATACAATACAATTATGTTTATTACAATTAACAAGGGGGATAAAATGGGAAACGAAGTAATGCTTCAGGCTTTTGAATGGTATTTGCCAAATGATGGAAATTATTATAAAAATTTAGCCAAAGAAGCGAAAAATTTAAAGGAAAAAGGCATAGATTCAGTTTGGTTACCACCTATGTTCAAGGCTACTAGTGCAGATGATGTCGGATATGGAGTGTACGATTTGTACGATTTGGGAGAATTTGATCAAAAACAAAGTGTGAGGACAAAATACGGAACGGTTGAAGAATTAAAATACGCAATCGAAAAATTACACGAACATGAAATAAAAGTGTATGCAGATGTTGTATTGAATCACAAAGCTGGTGCTGATTTTACTGAAGTCTTCAAAGCTTATGAGGTAAATCCAGATAATAGATTGGAGAGAATTAGCGATGCTTATGATATCGAAGGATGGACTGGATTTGATTTCAAAGGTAGAAACGGTAAATATTCTGAATTTATATGGCATTTCCAACATTTTAGCGGCGTAGATTACGACAATAGACAATCTAAAAAAGCTATTTTTGAAATAGCTGGGGAAAACAAAGGATTCAGTGCAGAAGTGTCAAACGAAAATGGAAATTTTGATTATTTGATGTTTGCAGACATAGATCACAATCATCCCGATGTCAGAAAAGAATTATTTTCGTGGGGAGAATGGTTTGTAAATTATGTGAATGTCGACGGATTTAGATACGATGCATTAAAACACATAGACGATGGATTCATAGTTGATTTTACAAACCATATTAAAAATGTTGTGAAGAGAGATTTTTACTTTTTTGGGGAATTTTGGATGTACGACGATAACAACACAAATCATTATTTGTACGACACTAAATACGATGTGGATTTGTTCGATGTAGCACTTCATTTCAATATGTACAATGCTTCCAAAGATAGCGATAATTACGATATGAGAAAAATCTTCGACAATACATTGGTACAAGAACATCCTACGATTGCAGTTACGTTTGTAGATAATCACGACAGTGAACCTGGACAATCATTGGAATCTTTTGTAGAACCTTGGTTCAAAAAAATAGCATACGGGTTGATATTATTGAGAAAAGACGGATATCCTTGTGTATTTTACGGAGATTATTATAAAATAGCTGGAGAATACAATATCGAAGGTCAAAAGGATATGATAGACAATCTTATGTATATAAGAAAAAACTACGCATATGGAGATCAAACTGATTACATGGAAAGCGAAAAATTAATTGGCTGGGTAAGACATGGAGATGACTCACACGATCCTATGGCTGTTGTCATAAGTACAGGAGATATGGGAAGTTTGAAAATGAATATAGGAAAGGAAAATGCAGGCAAAAAGTACAGAGAACTGACAGGAGATAATCCGAATACGATAGTCATTGACGAAGAAGGATTTGGAGAATTTGAAGTTGGAATAGCTACTTTGACTTGCTGGGTTAGTTATGAATAAATTTTATGCAGTAAAAAAAGGAAAAAATCCGGGAATATATGAAAGTTGGGACGAATGTAAAGCTCAAACTAGTGGATACAAAGGAGCTATTTTTAAATCTTTTAAGACAAGACAAGAAGCGGAAAATTTTATAAAAGATGATGATACAAAATCCGTATCCATTGAAAAACTAAAAAAAGGAGAATGCGTAGCATATGTAGATGGTTCATTCAAGCAATCTAGCGGCGAATATAGTTACGGATGTGTATTGTTCTACGAAGAAAAAATAGAAAAATACAACAAGAAATTTCCAAAATCGGAATATTCTACACATAGGAATGTGTCAGGAGAAGTGTCTGGTTCTGTGTTTGCTATAAAAAAAGCTATGGAGTTAAATATGCAAGAAATTACTATATTTTACGACTACCAAGGAATAGAAAGCTGGGCTAGGGGAATGTGGAAGACGAACACGAGTTTGACACAAAAATACAAAAAATTCATAGATGATGTGAAAGATAAAATAAAAATAAATTTTGTAAAAGTAAAAGGCCATTCCAATGACAAATACAATGACATGGCAGATGAATTAGCTAAGGAGGCTTTGGGGATAAAAAAATAGGAGATTTAATCTCCTATTTAAATATCATCATCAACTGAGTTATTTTACGCCTGTCTACATTGACGACTATAAATTTGATTCCATTAAAATCGACTTCGTCTTTTGCTTTAGGCATTCTGTCCAATAATTCAAGCACAAATCCACCTATAGAATCGAATTTGTCGCTTTCGATATTTATATCGAATCTATCGTTGACATCGTCAATTCTCATTTCAGGATCGACTAAGTATTCTTTGTCGCTTAATTTTGTAACTTCTTTTTCATTGTCGTATTCGTCGTCTATTTCTCCGACGAGTTCTTCTAAAATATCTTCCATAGTTACGATTCCGCTAGTTCCACCGTATTCATCTATTATGATGCTGATGGAAATATTTTTGCTTCTCATTTGTTTGAAAAGCTCGACGACGGATATGTATTCGTAAGCGTAAAAAGCCGGCTTCATTATATCTCTTATGTTGAAACTTTTATTGGGATCTAATAATTTGTAAGCGAGCTCTTTTATGTGCAAAACTCCAATAATATCATCTATATTGTCTTCGTAAACTGGAATTCTCGAAAATCTTATATTTTTTATAGCCTCGTTCAAATCATTTTCGGCATCTTCTATGTCGATAGACTCCATACTTGTTCTAGGAGTCATTATATCGATAGCTAAAGTTTCCTTTAATTCCAACGCATTTATCATTATTTCCGTTTCTTGGTTTTTCAATACGCCTTCTTCTTCTCCTACTTCAACCAAAGTTTTCAAATCCTCTTCTGTTATCGTAGAATTTTTCTCTTCTTCTCCTACAAAAAGTTTGATAATTATATGAGTCAAGACATTCAACAATTTAACGATTGGTTTGAAAATCACAGATAAAATATATATGAACCTCGAAAATTTCAAAGCCACAGATGTATTTTTGTATTGTGCGATTGTCTTAGGAATGACTTCTCCAAAAATCAAAACGAAAATAGTCATCACAATAGTAGATATCAATGCGCCGTTTGATTTGAAAAATCTTGTGAATAAAATCGTCGCTATAGAACTTGCAGCTATGTTTACGATGTTGTTTCCTATCAATATAGTCGATATAGTAGCTTGAATGTTGTCGTGTAATTTTTTCAACAAATGAGCACTTTTGTTATCCTTTTGATCTAATTGCCTAACTTTTATTTTACTTACTGAAGTAATTGCTGTCTCGCTAGAAGAAAAAATAGCAGACATGGCAACTAGAAATATCAGTGTAAATATCTGCGTGACACTAGTACTGTCCATTTAATTAATCACTCTCCAAAAATATCGTAACACATATATATGTAGATGTAAATAAATTTTATCAGATGAAATATGTAAAAAAAGTGTAAAATTTGTAGTATCATAATTTAAGCATAATAAAAATCTCTGCGATATGGTATACTATAATTGTAATAATACGTAAAGAATGGTGATGAATATGAATTTAAAAGAAAAAATTAGAGTTATAGACGGTTTTCCAAAAGAAGGTATATCATTCAAAGACATTACTACATTATTAAATGACAAAGACGCATACAGACATGCTGTTGATTTAATGGTTGAAGATTTAAAAGACAAAAATGTAACTGCAATAGCAGCTCCTGAAGCTAGGGGATTTTTATTCGGTTCTGCCGTAGCATATGCTTTGGGAATTAGATTTATACCAGTTAGAAAACCTGGAAAATTACCTGGAGAAGTATCTGATTACTCTTATGATTTGGAATACGGCACAGACAAATTGGAAGTACACAAAGATGCTATTCAACAAGGAGATAGAATTGCAATAGTAGACGATTTATTGGCTACAGGCGGTACTGTAAATGCAGTAGCAAAATTAGTCGAAAAAAACGGCGGAGAAATTGCAGCTATGGAATTCGTTATAGAATTGACTGAATTAGGTGGAAGAGAAAAAAACAAAAACTACTATATAAACACATTGGTAGAATACGAAGTATAATTTGTAAATTCATCAGAAGTGCGATAAGGCGATTTGTCTTTTGGTACTTCTTTTTATTTTGTGTAAATTGAGTGTATTTTCTGTTTGACAAAAATTAAAGATATGATATAATAAAAAGTTTTACTATTGAACTAAATTATTACATGGGATATAATAATAATGAGGTGATAGTATGTTTAAAATAGGAGATAAAATTGTTTATCCTATGCATGGGGCAGGCATAATTACCGAAGTTCAAAATAAAGAAGTTTTGGGAGTGACTAAAGAGTATTATATTCTTAAAATGCCAATGGGTGAAATGAAAATCTCTATACCAGTAGATAAGATAAATGATATGGGAATAAGATCTGTAGCAAATGAAGAAGATATCAATTCCCTAGAAGAAGTACTAAAAGAAAAAACAGAAAGTATGCCTAAAAATTGGAATAAGAGATATAAAGCTAATCTTGAAAAATTGAGAACTGGCGATATAAAAGAAATAGCTGTAGTCTACAAAAACTTATACGAATTGGACTGTAGTAAAGGGCTCTCTATGATTGAAAAGAAAGTACTTAATACCTCTAAAAAAATGCTAATAAGTGAGATAGCAAGTGGATTGAATATAAAAGCTTCAGAAGCCGAAAGAATGGTGAGAAAACTGATCAATCCTAACTAATTGTAAAGAAAGGAGGATAAGAATTTGTTCAAACGAGGGATGTCGATACTCATATCTATTATCGGAGCTATATTGGGAATAATTATTGCAAATATTGCCATGAGTGGATTCTTTGGTGAGCCTAAAAGCTCGATTTTGAAAATCGTTATTTTGGTAGTAGCAGCACTTATATTTGGATTTATATTTTATCATTTGTCCCCAAAATTCATATCGATAGAATTGAAATTGATAGACTCAATAGAAGAATCGCTCAAGAATTTTTCTCTAGTAGATATAATAATTGGAACAATAGGACTTATTGTCGGATTGTTCTTGGCGTTTTTGATATCTCAACCACTACTTAAATTGAATATTCCGGGAATAGGAAAAGTCCTTACAGTCGTTTTGGAAATAATATTCTATATTGGAATGGGATTTTTGGGAACTAAACTTGCACTAAATTATAATGAAGAATTTATTGTATTTTTAGATAGAGTAAAGACCAGAGATAAAACCAACATAAAAATCCCAACTAAGGATAATAAAATCAAACCCAAAATCGTGGATACTTCCACGATAATAGATGGAAGAATAATAGATATTTTAAAGACAGGATTTTTGGAAGGGACTCTTATAATTCCTATATTTGTAATCGAAGAATTGCAACATATAGCCGATTCGGATAACTATTTGAGAAGACAAAAAGGAAGACGTGGTTTGGATATATTAAAAACTATGCAAACTGATTACAAAGATAGAGTTAAAGTAGTAGATAAGAGATATAAAGACATAGACAAAGTAGATTCAATGCTGATAAAAATGTCAGAAGAATTGAAGGCGAATTTACTAACAAACGACTACAATTTGAATAAAGTTGCAAACGTACAAGGTATTTTTGTCTACAATATCAACGATTTGGCAAATGCTATGAGACCTATTTTTATAGCAGGAGAACCTATCAAAGTATCTATAATAAAAGAAGGAAGAGAAAACAACCAAGGAATTGGATATTTGGACGATGGCACTATGATAGTAGTAGAAGATGGGAAAAAATATCTAGGAGAAGTTATAGAATGTACAGTTACAAGTGTACTTCAAACTTCAGCAGGGAAAATGATTTTTGCAAAGAAATCAGAAACTGATAAATTGGATACAAATAACTCAGATACAGAAAAATAATACTAAATATATGAGGAACCACTAGAAGTGGTTCTTTTTTTGCGTTATAATCAATAAGAATTTTTTATATAAAATGATTTTTTGATATAATAAATGTGAGGTGTTTTATGAAAAAATATATTTCAGCAATTATAACAGCAGCTGGATCATCTCAAAGGATGAACAAAAAAGTTCCCAAACAATTTTTAAAAATAAATGGGAAGATGATTCTTGAAATGACATTAGATGTCTTTCAAACTATAGATGAAATCGATGAATACGTATTAGTTATACGAAAACAAGATAGAGAATTCGTAGAAAAATTTATAAAAGAAAAAAATTACCGAAATGTAAAAATAGTTGAAGGTGGAGACACTAGAGAAAAATCAATATACAATGGATTAATTAAAGTAAATGAAAATTGCGATTTGATAGTAAGCCATGATGGAGCAAGGCCTTTTATCACTCGTGAAAAAATCTTGGAATCAATTAATTCTATTGGAGATTATGATGGATTAGTAGTTGCAGTAAATGCAAAAGACACTATAAAATATGTCGATGATAGCATGAGAGTGGTGAATACTCCGAACAGATCTCATTTGTATATGGCTCAAACTCCACAAGTTTTCAAATATGAGTCCATAAAAGACGCATACAAATTGGTATTTGATGAGAAAATCAACGTAACTGACGATTCGTCTTTGATGGAAATAATAGGAAAAAAAGTAAAAATAATAAAAGGTGATTATTCCAACATAAAAATTACTACAGAAGACGATCTTTTGTTTGGGGAATTAATCATTAGAAAGAGAGAAGATAGATGAGAATAGGTTTTGGGTTAGATGTACATAAACTTGTAGAAAACAGAAAATTGATATTAGGTGGAGTGGAAATAAAACACGACAAGGGACTTCTAGGTCATAGCGATGCAGATGTTTTAATTCATTCGATTATGGATAGCATTTGCGGAGCTCTTTGCTTGGGCGACATTGGAAAATTATTTCCAGATACGGATATGGCATACAAAGATATCGATTCGAGAGTTCTTTTGCGAAAAGTATATGAAATCATGAACGATATGGGATATGAAGTGGGAAATATAGATTCTACTATTTCGTGTCAAGAGCCAAAATTGAGAAATTATATAGATCAAATGCGAGAAAATATAGCAAAGGATTTGCATACCAATATATTCAATATTTCTATAAAAGCTACAACTACTGAACAATTGGGATATGAAGGCAGATGCGAAGGTATTACTAGTAATAGCGTATGCTTATTGAATAAAAAAGATTTATAGGTGATTAAATGAGTTTTAGAAAAAAAATAGCCATAGATTTGGGAACGGCATCCGTATTGGTGTATTTGCCTAACAAAGGAGTCGTATTGAACGAACCTTCTGTAGTTGCTATAAACAGTTTCAATTCTAAAATAATTTCTGTCGGCAAAGATGCCAAGAAAATATTAGGAAGAACTCCTGGAAATATCGTAGCGAAAAAGCCGCTTAAAGACGGAGTTGTCGCCGATTTCAATTCTACTGAAAAAATAATTTCTTATTTATTGAAAAAAACTTTGGGAAAATCTCTTATAAGACCAGAAGTTTTGATTTGCGTTCCAAGTGAAATAACACAAGTACAACGAAGAGCTGTAATTCAAGCGGCAAAATACGCAGGAGCTTACAATGCTTATCTAATAGAAGAACCTTTGGCAGCTGCTATAGGTTCTGGAATAGATGTCACAGATGCGAGAGGCAATATCGTAGTTGACATAGGCGGAGGAACTACTGATGTGGCAGTTATTTCAATGGGAGGAATAGTGATAAACAAATCAATAGCAGTAGCTGGAGATGAATTCGATAAAAGAATTCAAGATTTCGTACATTCGAAATACAACATGATAATAGGCGAAGCCACAGCTGAAAAAGTAAAAGTAAACGTAGGAAGTGCATATCCTAGAGATGACGGAGAACTTTACGAAATAAGAGGAAGAAATCTGATAAATGGTTTACCAATGCACGTTTACGTATCATCAAAAGATATATCCACAGCTTTGAAAAATCCAATAGATAAAATAGTTTCTGCAGTGCAAGAAGTTTTAGAACAAACTCCAGCTGAATTGGCAGCAGATGTTTATGAAAGAGGAATTATAATGAGTGGTGGTGGCTCATTATTGAAAGGATTAGATAAATTGATTTCCGAAAGAATAGGAATCAATGCAAGAATAGTAGATGGACCTGTTACTGCAGTTGTAAGGGGAACTGGAAAAGCATTGAAATGGATGGATGAATTAAAAGAAGATGCAGACAGTCATTCGGATTTGAGAAGAAAAGTAATAGTTAATAGAATGAGATAAATTGAAATAATTATAAATTGTATTCATTGTTGTTTTGATTTGTGATATAATTATAAATGGAATACAAATAAGGGGGTATTTGATATGAAAATAATGACACAATCGAATTTACAATCTGCATTTGGCGGAGAATCTCAAGCTAGAAACAGATACAATATCTGGGGCGACAAAGCTGAAAAAGAAGGTTTCAAAAATGTTGCTAGATTATTCAGAGCTACAGCAGATGCTGAAAAAATCCACGCTACATTGCACTTCAACGCATTAAAAGATGTACATGGAGATTTTGCAGTAACTAGCATGGCAGGATTTGGATTGGGTACTACATCTGAAAACTTAGAAGCTGCAAAAAATGGGGAAATTTTTGAAGCTACTGAAATGTATCCATCTTATATAGAAGTTGCTGAAATGCAAGGGGAAAAAGAAGCAGTTAGAGCTATGAGATTTGCAGTAAAAGCAGAAGAAGTTCATGCTGAAAGATTTGAAAAAGCAAAAGAATTTGTAGATCAACAAAAAGACTTAGAATCAGATATGATTAAACTTTGTCCAATTTGTGGTTACATAGCTTTTGAAGAAGTTGAAGCATGTCCACTTTGCGGATGCAAAGCAGAAAAATTTATTGAATACTAATTTTATAAGCCGGGTTATTCCGGCTTATATTATTAATTTTCGGAGGGAACATGGTAGAAAAGAAAGTTTGTATAAACAACGAGATAGGACTTCACGCCAGAGCAGCATCTAAATTTTTGAATGAAGCTGTGAAGTACCAATCTAATGTAGAATTAATAAAAGGAAATAAAAAATACAGTGCAAAAAGTATAATCAGTATACTATCGATTTCAGCTCATAAAGGCACAGAACTCATTTTGAGATGTGAAGGCGAAGATGAAGTAGTTGCGCTTGAAAATTTGAGTGAATTAATAGAAAACGGATTAGATTATTAGAATGTATGAAAATGTTTTTTTGATAAAATTTAATAATTTGAGAAAATAACCAAACAAATAAATTCTGATTTATGGTATCATATAATTGAGGAGATAAATATGGAATTAATTGATTTGGTTTTTTTTAATAGATTTTTTAACGTTTTTAATACGCTGAGATTTACAGATATAATCGATATAGCAATCGTAGCCATTTGTATTTACAAGTTGTACATGATGATAAAAGAAACTAGAGCAGAACAACTTATAAAAGGTTTGGTAATCATTTTTGTGTTTGTAAAACTTAGCGATTGGATGAAACTATACACGGTGAATTGGATTTTGGAAAATATGATGACGGCTTTAGCTATAATGATAATAGTCGTATTCCAGCCTGAGCTTAGAAAAATACTTGAAGTAATAGGAAGAAGCAATATACTTACAAAGTCTTTTGCAGATATTCACGGAGAAAAAGTGAATAAGTGCGTCACAGAGATCGTACATGCAGTATTTTCATTATCCAGACAAAGAATAGGCGCTTTAATTATTTTCGAAAGAAGCACTGGTTTGGGAGATGTTATAGAAACTGGAACTATGCTAAATTCTGAAATTTCTAGTGAACTTCTAATAAATATCTTCATTCCAAACACTCCACTTCACGATGGAGCAGTTATCATCAAAAACGATACGATAAAAGCAGCAGCTTGTTTCTTGCCATTATCTACAGAGCAATCAATTTCAAAAGAACTTGGAACTAGACATAGAGCTGCAATTGGAATGAGCGAAAAGAGCGATTGTTTGGCGCTTATAGTTTCTGAGGAAACAGGTGGAATTTCTATAGCTGAACATGGAAAAATCGACAGATATATTGATGAACCGACATTGACTAAGATTTTGACTAAATTATATAATGATCAAGATTCTTATATTTTCAATAGAAAGGAAATAGAAGATGAAAGATAAATCGTATTTAAAAAAAATAGATTTCAAGGGAATTTACTCTAACAATTTAATGATTAAATTGGTGTGTTTGCTATTGGCTATATTTTTATGGTCGTTTGTCATGGGCAATAAAAACCCCGTTACTGGCAAAGACATTCCTGAGATAAATGTTGAATATAGAGGAATTGATAAATTAAAAGAAAATGGAAGAGTCGTAATAACTCCACAAAATCCAACAATTTCTATGAGAATTGAAGGAAGAAGAAGCGTGATAACGAATTTGAAAAAATCCGATATAAAAGCTTACGTCGATGTAAGTTCTGTAAAATCAAATTCTGAAAGTTTGTATATCAATGTGGATTTGCCACAAGGAGTTAATCTCGTAGAAAGATCCGACCAAAATCTTAAAATCAAATCTGAAAGCGTAGAAACTGTGAAATTTCCAGTTAGATTGACTAAGGTAGGAGATTTGCCAGAAAACATAGAAGTAGCATCGATAAAATTAGATCCAGAAGAAGTGAAAGTATCTGGAGCTAAAACTTATTTGAACTCTATAGATTATCTTTCTGTGAAGATAGATCAATCTAATATAGAAGGAGATGTGAATTTAGAATTGCCTATCAATTTAAGCTTAAAAGACGATTCAGTGAAAAATCATCTCACTAAATCTTCTGAAAGCTGCAAAGTCATAATCGATACGCTTTTGAAGAAAAAAATAGCTATAAACCCTATAACTCAAAACGTTCCTGAAGGAATGAGAATAAGAAGTGTCCAATTAAATATTCCTGAGGTAAAAGTAAAAGGTGAAGATGATTTGATAAAATCTATGAAATCTGTGGAGACAAAACCTATTGATTTGTCTGGAGTTACAGATTCTAAAACTTTTGATATTGAATTGAATTTGCCACAAGGAGTTACAGTGATAGAAGATTCCATCAAAAATTTCACAGCTACAATATCACTTGAAAAGGCAGAATAAAAACAATACACTATAATGAAACGAGCGTCAGCTCGTTTTTTATATGTTATAATTAATGTATAAAATTATTAGGAGGAAATAATGGGTAAATATTTTGGAACAGATGGGATAAGAGGCGTAGCAGGAAAAGATTTGACTGTTGAATTAGCCTATAAGCTTGCAAGAGCAGCTTGTTTCAAATTGAAAGATGTAGATAATAAATTAATAGTTATAGGAAAAGATACTAGAATTTCAGGAGATATGTTAGAATCTGCGCTTATAAGCGGAATCACTAGCATGGGATTTGATGTTTATAGATTGGGAGTAATTCCTACTCCTGCTGTTGCGTATTTGACTAGACATTATAAGGCTTGTTGTGGGATTGTAATTTCTGCAAGTCACAATCCATATGAGTTTAATGGAATAAAATATTTTTCAAACGAAGGATTTAAATTAAAAGATAGTTTGGAAGAAGAAATTGAACATTTAATCGACAACCAAAATGAAATAGATTGGGAAATCACTGGAGAAAATGTAGGACGAGTATACGAAAAGGAAGATGCGAGAGATATCTACGCAGATTATATATTATCTAGAGTTGATTTGGACTTGAGTGGCGTTAAAGTAAGTCTAGATTGTGGATACGGTGCTACAAGCGAGGTTGCTCCAATTATATTTGAGAAATTAAATGCAGATGTAAACGTAGCAAATACAAAATACGATGGCAAAAATATAAACGATGGATGTGGTTCTACAAATCCTGAAGTTATATCTAAATTAGTAAAAGATTCTCAATCGGATATGGGATTTTCTTTCGATGGAGATGGGGATAGATTGATAGCTTGTGATGAAACTGGAGAAATAATGGACGGAGATCACGCTATTTGTGCAGTAGCTCATTATCTAAAAGAAAATGACAAGTTGAAAAACAATGCCGTCGTAGGAACTGTAATGACTAATATAGGACTTGTAAAGAGTTTAAAAGAAGTAGGAGTAGATGTCATCAAGACAAAAGTTGGGGACAGATATGTATTGGAAGAGATGAGAGAAAATGGTTATATAATCGGAGGAGAACAATCTGGTCATATCATTTTCATAGAAGACAATACTACAGGTGATGGAATATTATCTGCTGTAAAATTAGCAGAGATATCTATGAACTCCAATAAAAAATTATCAGAATTAAACTCATTGATGACTAGCTTCCCACAAGTGTTGGTCAATGCTAAAGTAAACAACGAATACAAAAAAGAATACATGAATGATGATGTAATCAATCAAAAAATAGCAGAACTTGAATCTGAATTTAAAGATGAGGGTAGAGTTTTGATAAGACCTTCAGGAACAGAACCTTTGATAAGGGTAATGATAGAAGGAGAAGACATAGAAGTATTAGAAAAGAAAGCTACAGAATTGAAAAACTTAATAGAAGAGAGATGTAAGTAGATATGAAGACGATAGCTATAATTTCTGCACTAGATATAGAGTTGAAATACTTTAGAGAACAATTCGATTCTATTAAAGTTGAAAAATTCAACCAATACGAAATTCACATATCTGAATTTGAAGACAAGACTATAATCAATTGCGTATGTGGAATAGGCAAGGTAAATGCAGCAGCGCTTACTCAAAGGATAATAGACAAGTACAATCCTGATTTAGTAATAAATAGTGGCGTGTGTGGTGGATTAGATAAGTCTCTATCATTTGATGAAGTGATTTTGGCTGATAAATTAGAATATCACGATACAAATATAGATTTTCTAAACGATAACATTCCTTATACTACTGTTTTTGAATCAGACAAGCAAATACTATCTAAATTAGATAAGATAATGACAGAAGAAGGGCTAAAACATAGAATAGGGCTCATCGTTACAGGAGATCAATTCATCAATACTACACAAAAACAAGAAGAACTATTCGAAAAATTTTCTGCACTTGGAACAGAAATGGAAGGCTGTGCGATAGCTCATACTTGCTATTTAAACGATGTAAAATTTTTAGTTATAAGAAGTTTATCTGATTTTGCAGATGATAATGCAGATTCTGAATTTGAAAATAATTTAGAAGAAAAGACTAAAAAAGCAGCTCACAGTGTAGTGACTTTAATAAAAAAATTATAGATTATTTAAACCGAAGATATTTTTGTATCTTCGGTTTTTTAATTGTAAAAATAAGCAAAAAAAGTAGCTCTACATATGTAGAGCTACTTTTTCATAATATCAATAACAAAAGGAAACAAAAAATCACAAATAAATTTGTGATTATGGTCGGGGTGAGAGGATTTGAACCCCCGGCCCCATGGTCCCA
>JASBYN010000011.1 GCA_029983915.1 Finegoldia sp.
GTAGTAGGTCTGGTGAAGCTTTTGAATCTATTCCATAGATTCGAAGGAGCTGACTGCTGTAGGTAGTCGCCAAACAATCAGTTCTAAAGCGAGATTAATATCCGTTAGATTTTTTTATTGCTATAAATGAGTAAATAATATTGAAAGGCTTAAAGGCAATTGTAAAATTCTTTAATAGAATGATTTTGTATTTATCGATTAAATAAAGTATAATGAGTGTAATTTAAATACGAGGTGTATTATGCTAGTAAATAAAATTGGGATTGTGAGTCTTTCGAGTGGTGTACTTGGAGAAAAATTTGTAAGTCACGAGGTAGAAATAGGATTAGATAGGCTTAGAGAGTATGGAATAGATGTAAAGTTCATGGAAAATTCTAAAAAGGGAATTGAATTTTTAAATGAAAATCCAAAGGCCAGGGCAAAAGATTTGATAAGTGCTTTTGAGGATGATTCAATAGATATGATTCTTTGTGCTATCGGTGGAGATGATACATATAGATTGCTTCCTTATTTATTTGAGGATGATATTTTGAAAAAGGTAGTGAAGCAAAAGGTATTTTTGGGATTTTCTGATACTACTATAAATCATTTTATGCTCAATAAGTTGGGGATTAAAACTTTTTATGGGCAAGCTTTTCTGACTGATGTGTGTGAATTGGATAGTGATATGCTTTCATATTCTAAGAAATATTTTGAGGAACTTGTAAATACTGGAAGTATTTCAGAGATAAGACCTAGTGATGTGTGGTATGAGGAGAGGACGGATTTCAGTGAGAAAGCTATAGGTACTTCTACTAAGTCTTATAGTAATGAAGGATTTGAATTATTGAGGGGAAATCCCGTGTTTGAGGGAAAGATTTTAGGTGGATGTATAGAGTCGATTTTTCAAATTATAGGTGATGAAAATTCCAATTCTGTAGAGTTGTGTAAAAGATATGGTATTTTCCCAGATATAGAAGATTGGAAGGGTAAGATTCTTTTGCTTGAAACGAGTGAAGAAAAATCAGATCCATTGCATTATAGAGAAATGATAATTAAGCTTAGAGAGTATGGATTGTTTGATGTGGTATCGGGTGTGATAGTAGGTAAGCCTCAAGATGAGGTGTATTATGAAGAATACAGAAATATTTTGTTGGAAGAGATTTTAGATGAAAATCTACCTATTGTATACAATATAAATGTAGGTCATGCTAAGCCACGTTGTATTGTTCCTTTTGAGGTCGATGCGAAGGTCGATGTTTTGAATCAAGTGATAAAATTTTATTATTGATATGAATATAGCCACTAGTTTTTTTCTAGTGGCTACTTTTTGTTTTCAAATTATTTTGCTTTTATTACAAGTTGTTGATTTGGTCTTTGTAATTTTGCGTTTACGTCTTGTGGTAAGTCGATTTTAGCTTCTTTTCCAGCTGATTCTAGGTTTACAACGTATTTTATTACGTCGTGATCTTCGCTTTCTTCAGCTACGACTTCTTTTGAGTTTACTTTTACTTTTGGTGCTTGTAAATTCAAAAGTGATTTTGTCTTTTCTGATGATTTTAAATCTTCAGGAATGTTTACTACAAATGTTAGTGTTTTTGGCATTTCGCTAACTTCTACTGTAGTTTGAGCTTTATCTAATTCTTGATCATCTGCTAAAAGAGCATAAGATATTGTGTTAGATAATACTTTTTGCAATTGGTCGTTATTCATTTCGTTAGTAAGGTCGTTTACTAATACTTTTGAACTATAACCTTGTTCTTCTGCTTGGATTTTTGCGTTTAATTCGTCTAATTTTTTGTTTGCATCGTCCAAGTTTGCAAGTGCGTATTTTTTATCAAGTTCTGATTCTTTTAGTTTTTCCTCTAAATCAGAGCTTTTTTGGTTAGAACATGATGCTAATACTAGCATACACATGATAAGTAATAATGTAAGTAATTTTGATTTTTTCATATATAATCCTCCTATTAAATTATTCCAACCAGACTATTATACTATCATTGTTCACAAAAATAAAGGGCTAAGCCAAAAAAATATTTTAGAGACCTTGTTCGAATAGATAATATTTGAATTTTTAATCATAATTTTTCACTATTATAAAGTGAATTATGGTATAATTAAATTAACATTGCTGATATAAAATAAAGAAAGGAGTATATTATGAGCGAAAAAAATAATTTTAAGCCTTTTATTTCAGCAGATAAGGTTATGCCTGAGTTGACACCATTTTCCATTATTTTTGGTATTATAATGGCGATTGTATTTGGTGGAGCCAATGCTTATTTAGGACTTAGAGTAGGGTTAACTGTTTCAGCTTCAATTCCAGCTGCAGTTATATCGATGGGTTTTATAAGATTATTATTCAAAAGAGATTCTATCTTAGAGAATAACATAGTTCAAACAATTGGTTCTGCAGGTGAATCTGTAGCTGCAGGTGCTATTTTCACAATGCCAGCATTATTTATTTGGATGAAAGAATGGAATCAACCAGCACCATCATTAGTTGAAATAGGAGTTATAACTCTTATAGGTGGTCTTTTAGGGGTACTATTCATGGTTCCTTTGAGAAATGCTTTAATTGTAAAAGAACACGGAGTTATACCATATCCAGAAGGAACTGCTTGTGCAGAAGTTTTATTAGCAGGTGAAGAAGGAGGCTCTAAAGCCAAACTTGTATTCAAGGGATTAGGACTTGCATCTGTGTATAAATTCTTAGCAGACGGTTTGAAAATATTCCCATCTTCACTTACAAAAGAAATCACTACAAAATCTTTTGCAGGAGCAGGTATAGGAATAGATCCACTTCCATCATTAGTAGGTGTTGGTTATATTTGTGGACCTAAAATTTCAGGATATATGCTAAGCGGTGCAACTTTAGGTTGGTTAGTACTTATGCCACTTATGAAATTATTCGGTGGAAGCAATGTAATTGGTTCTGCAACAAAAGCAATATCAGATATGAGTGTAAATGATATCTGGGGTACTTATTTAAGATACATCGGAGCTGGAGCTGTAGCAACAGGTGGTATTATTTCATTGATTAAATCATTGCCATTGATTATTAGAACATTCAAAGACGCTATGAAAGATTACAAAAATCAAAGCGTAGGTGGAGCAAGCACTCTTCTTCGTACAGAAAAAGACTTGAGCATGAAATTCATAGGAATAGCTATAATTGCAATAGCAGTAATTATGGCAATCCTACCAATTATTCCAGTTGGTCCATTAGGAGCAGTTATAATAGTTGTATTTGGATTCTTCTTTGCTACTGTATCATCTCGTTTGGTAGGTCTTATAGGTTCTAGTAACAACCCTGTTTCAGGTATGACAATAGCTGCTTTGTTATTGACATCTATCTTATTAAAAGCTATGGGAAACACTGGACACGAAGGCATGATGATGGCTATATCAATAGGTACTGTAATCTGCGTAATAGCTTCAATTTCAGGGGATACTTCTCAAGACTTAAAGACAGGTTATCTTGTAGGAGCTACTCCATATCGTCAACAAATAGGTGAAATCATAGGGGTTGTAGTATCTGCAGTAGTTATAGGTGCTATCCTTTGGTTATTAGATGCATCTTGGGGATATGGCTCAAACGAATTGCCAGCACCACAAGCTATGCTTATGAAACTTATCATAGAAGGCGTAATGGGTGGATCACTTCCTTGGGGATTAGTATTTGCCGGAGTATTCATTGCTATCTTCGTAGAAATCCTAGGAATACCTGTATTACCATTTGCAGTAGGTTTATATCTACCAATCAATACATCTACAGCTATAATGACTGGTGGATTGATTAGATTGTTCATAAACAAGAGAAAAATCAAAAACGAAGAACTTAGAAAATCACAAGAAGATAATGGTGTATTGTTCACATCTGGATTTATCGCAGGTGAAGGTGTAATAGGAATAATATTAGCTGCATTTGCAATAATAAAAGTTGGAGACAAATCATTATCAGAAATCATAGATGTATCATCTAAGTTAAACATAGGAAAAATTGGTTCAATAATAATGTTCTTGTTATTATTGGGATCATTGGTTCATACTTGTATAAAAGATCATGAAAAGAGCCAAGCAAAATAAGAATTTCTTGGAATACATTCCCAAAAGAAATGAAGAAATAGAATTCTATGAAAAGGACGATTTGATAGTTTTGAAAAAAGAGCACAAAGGGCTATTCAATAAAATAGCACAAAAAATGTTCTTTGCACCATCTTCTACAAATCTAACTTTAGAAAGCTATGGAAGCGATGTGTATCGCATGATCGATGGGAAAAAAAGTATACTTGAAATAGGACAAGAACTAAAAGAAAAATATGGAGATGAGGTAGAGCCATTATACGAAAGACTATCTCAGTATATTAATATTTTATATAGCAATGGAATTGTAGAGTTAAAAGAAAAATTAGATTAGCTACTAAATTGACCTCGATTAAAGAGGTCAATTTTTTTGTTCAAACACAAAAAAATAAGAGTTATAATCCTTCTTCCGATCAAACTCTTATTTTCCGAGTGGATTGCACTTTATATGATTTTTTGGTTCTATCATCTCCGTCAACTCCTTAGAATAAATATATCAGATAAACTTGTTTTTCAAGATATAACAATCAATCTTTAAATCTCTAATTAACACTAGCATTTAAATGATAAGTTTAATATTTAATTTTATTTACGGTTAAAACTTTGAAAGTAAGTGTTCAAATTATCATTTGTCATCAAATAATAATGGTTGCAATTTTTTAAATTTTGTTCATATATCCTTTTCATCGGAATCAATAAACATAAGCTACAATCCTACTCTACAATTAAGATATCTTTTATTGTACTATATATATACCCACATACAAAAATTTTAAACACTTTTAAAAAATATTTGCATAAAAAAAGCTAAAAAGAGGTATATATTTATGTAAGTAGAATCAATTGCAGCAAAAAATGCATATGACAATTCATATGCATGTATAAGAAAGGAGTAAGGGGAGACAACTCAATTTTGAAGGCACGAGAGTTTTCCCCTCTAACTTGTTAACTGTATTATGTTATTCTATCGGTTATAGACCTAGCAATTGTTTAATTATGAACCAAATCACTGGAATAATTAGTGCAGGAATGTAATCCATTATCTTGAATTTTTTGATTTCCAGCATATCTATTCCCAATAGAACAATAAGTAATGAACCTACTACCGATATGTTGTTAGTCACTTCAGGAACTAATATTTTACTCAAAGAAGTCGACAACAAGAAGATTATAGTATTAATCAACAATCCAACTAATCCAGATACAGCTACAGCTAATCCGTACGATGCGGAAAATAAAAATGTAGTGATGAAATCTAAGATTATTTTGAATTGCATAATATCGCTAGATCCACTAAGTCCCAATTGTAAAGGAGCTAGTATCGCTATGGAGCCGACATTTTGTAGCATAGTCAATGCAATGGCACCTTTCATAGCTATCCCAGAAGAATTAGGCACTTTGTTTTGTAAATACTCTGTAAAATGCGCTAATTTCTTATCCAATTTGAGACCATTACCAATTATAGCACCTATTACCAAAGAAATCAACATAAATATGAAATTATTGCTTTTTATGGCACCTTGTATACCCATTACCAAAATACAAACGGCTACAACGTCCATAATACTTTTTACTAAATTTTTAGGTAGAAATGATTTTAAAAGTCTACCTGAAAAAGCAGACAGAAAGACTGCCATTAAATCAATAAGTATATAAAACATAAAAAAATCCCCCACAGATATAATAATATAAATTATTCGTTTTGTAAAGGATTAATTTTTATATTTAACAATATATTAATTCATAGTGCCGAAAATATGAGAATATATTATCACAAAAATACGTGACGCATAAAAGCAACACAAATAACCAATAAAATTATATCAATATTTCAAGGAGTTAATCATGCAAATTGATAGCAAAATGATTGATCAAAAAAAATTGAATGTAAAAGAGATAAATTTTTTGAAAGAATTGGATAATTCAGTATTGAGATTCAAACACGGACTTCCACACCATAATGATTCTCTTCTCAATAAATTATTAATTGAAAAATTCATAGCTGAGTATAAGTTGGAATTTTACGAAAGCTACAAAGATTTATCGGATAAATACAATTATATTTACGAAAAAAACAAGTTAGTGTATGAAAGATTGGAATATATAACGAATATTTTCTACGACATGCAAAAGGATATGGATTATCTCGATTCTGAAATATCTAAAATAGGAAATGTAGAAAAAGGACTAAATTTTAGAAGATATTTGGATAAATTCAAAAAGAATTACAAATTTCAGACCAAGCAATCTCAAAAGTACAATTTAAGCATACCTAAATACGAGATCAAAAGCAGAAATAGAAGAGAATTGATACTAAGTGAGTATTCCGAAGAAGGAATGTATTTACTAAGCATTAAAAGAAGTTTGGCACAAGTATACAAAAAAAGGATCAACAAAGAGGTAAAAAGGCTCAAAAAGGATATATACGATCTTAGAAAAGATATGAAAGTAGATGAAAACTACTACGATACAAAATTTAAGATTGCGTATTTGATTCCTGGCGTGGGGCAGTTATCTTTTAATCAATTATACAAATTTTTGATCATGATAACTATAACTTTGGTGTGCGTATTCATAATTATAGGTGATTTGGAGATAACTAAGGTAGATGTAGTGAGTATGTCTGTGCTTTTGATATTGGAAGCGATAAACATATACGATTTCAAAAAAATTTGTTCCAATATTAAAAAAGGGATTAGGCCGAATAATATCAATGAAACTTTTATCGATGCTAGACTCAAAATCAAATCTGCTTTCACTGGTAATTCTAAATTAGTATATTATTTGATCTGCACAGTATTTGTCATAATGTCATCTGTCGTGATATTTGCTAATTTGTACAATGGCAGTGTTTCTTTCTTGCAAAAATACATTTCTAGATTGATCACTCAATTTGATCCTCTAGTAGTAGGAGTGTGTATAGTTCTAGCTATAATTGCATTTGCAATATCGGAAATCATATCCATGATAAACTGGAGAATTTTTTCTAGGGTAGATAAGGAATTTAATCTATTTATGTTCATAATATCGGCTTTATCTCTGGTAATACTTTTGGTATTTCCAAATGATTTTTTGTTCAAACTTTATTTTGATAGGCATGGGCAATATGTACTTCACGATAGTAGTTTAATTCTTCTATTCGTGCTTACAACTGTGTTGATAGTCAATACACAGGTTTTTCTAAATGTGTATTCTATAGAAAAAGCGGGATTTTTGGCTTATAACGTCAAATATTTGATGCACAATGACAATCTGACAAATAGGCAATACTACAAGTGGATAGTTTTCCCACAATACGCAAGCAGAATTAAATTTCAAACTCTTGGGTTAAATTTTTTGGCGTATTATATGATGTTTTGTCTTTCTGGTGTGTATATAGACCATATGATAGATATTTACTATGATAGTTCAATCGATGTCGTCCAGTTTTTCTATAATTTATTGGATAGAAGCTATTATTTCTTGGTTGCATTTTTCATAGTGGCTTTTTTGTCGATATTGCTTTTGATATGGAATATAAGTATAAAAAACAAAGTTAGAAGGTAAATTATGAAGATAGTTTTCGAAAATTACACTACAGATTATTTTAAAAATTTTAGCGGTCAAATTGACTTTAATTGCCAAATCTTATCCAATAGAATAACACTAGATAAATTCATAGATATCATGATGAGTGTCAAATACGCTTATGGCAAGCTGATTATAGATGATCAAATTTCCAATAATTTCATATCAAAAGACAGAGGAATTTATATAATCGATGAATTTTTATTGTACAATCACTTAAATGTGTACGATAATTTGTCGCTAGTTTTGAGAGCTAGCAAGATGAGCCCTGTAACTATAGATAGAAAAATCAAAACTCTCAACAAAATAGTAAGAGTCAATTTGGATTCTAAAATTAAAAACCTCGATACGGATGCGATTTTAAGGCTTTTGTATGCAAAAGTGATTTTATCTGAAAGTAAGATAGTATTCATAAAATATTACGAAAATTACAAGGATATTTTGAATGAAAAAAATATCGTAAAATTAATTGAAATGTTGAATGAAGATGGTATTGACGTGGGAATTTTAATTGATAGAAAAGAAAAATTAATACCGAATATTCCGACGTTTAAGTTGGGAAAAAGCAGTATAGAGAAGATATAATTGTTTGATTTTGATTTGTTATTTTCATATATAAAAGCCTAAAATAAAATATAAAATCTCTGTTAATACGATGAGTTTTGTGTTAATATTTAATAGGATTAAAACACTATAAATTGTGTATTTGAATAGAGAATGTACTATATATGAGAGGGAATAATGAGAATAAAAAAAAGAGATGGTAGTTTTGCTGATTTTGATAGAAGCAAAATAGAATTAGCCATACGAAAAGCATATTCTTCTGTAGGAATTTATGCAGAAGAAAACGAGCTGGAAAATATGGCTATGGAAATAGAAAATACAATTGTAAATAAATACCCTACAAATCACGTAGTAACTGTAGAGGAGATACAAGACTTGGTGGAGCTTACTCTTATAGACCACGGTCAATATAGAGTAGTAAAATCATTTATTTTGTACAGAGCAAAACACACTACCGATAGAAAGGTAATTGAAGAATTTGAAAAATTCATCACGAATGACGATGTAATAGGAATTATCAGATACATCCAATCAAATTACGATTCTACAAGGTATTCTATAGAAAACTTGTACTTGAAATTTGAATCATTTGTAAAGCCAAATTTATCTCAATATGAATTGGTATCTTTGTTGGCAAAAGCATCTGGAGAATTAGTCAGCAAAGAAGCACCAAATTGGGAATACATCGCAGCATTGTTCATGAATTACAATTTGAAAGAAAACATAAAAGAACTTGAAATTCAATACGATCTACAAGATTTCAAAACTAAAATAAAATTCTTAGATGAAAAAGGTCTTTATGGATCATATATCAGAGAAGTCTACACAGATGACGATTTGGATGAATTAGAAAAATACATGGATGATGAAAGGGATAAATTATTTACATTCAGTGCTTTGGACCTTGTAATAAAGAGGTATTTAATCAAAACTCACGACAATAGAGTTATAGAAACACCTCAAGAAATGTTCATGGGAATTGCAATGCATTTGTCTTTGAAAGAAAAAGATAGAATTTATTGGGCTAAGAGAATTTACGATAATTTATCTAAATTAAAAGTGACAGTGGCTACTCCTACTATGAGTAATGCCAGAAAACCATTCAACCAGTTGTCTAGTTGTTTCATAGATACTGTGCCTGATACTTTGGAAGGAATATACAGATCCATCAACAATTTTGCACAAGTATCAAAACACGGTGGTGGAATGGGATTGTATTTTGGAAAAGTAAGAGCTAATGGTTCAGATATAAGAGGATTCAAAGGCGTAGCAGGTGGAGTCATAAGATGGATAAAACTTGCAAATGATACTGCAGTTGCTGTAGATCAATTAGGCGTACGTCAAGGCTCTGTTGCAGTGTATCTAGATGTATGGCACAAAGATATTCTAGAATTTTTGCAACTTAGAACTAATAATGGCGACGATAGAATGAAAGCACACGATGTTTTCCCAGCAGTATGTTATCCCGATTTATTCTGGAAAATGGTGAGAGATGACATAAATGGAATTTGGTATATGTTTGATCCACATGAAATATCTATTAAAAAAGGATACAACTTAGAAGATTATTACGGGGAAGAATGGGAAAAGAGATACAACGAATGTGTATTGGACGAAAGCATTTCTAGACGTACGATAAAAGTAAAAGATTTGGTAAGATTGATTATAAAATCTTGGACTGAAACTGGAACTCCTTTTACATTCAATAGAGATATCGTCAATAAGATGAATCCGAATAAACACAAAGGCATGATTTATTCTTCTAATTTATGTACTGAAATCATGCAAAATATGAGTGAAATCCAATCCATAAGTGAGAACATAGTCACAGAAGATGGAGATGAAATAGTTGTAACTAAAACTAAACCTGGAGATTTCGTAGTATGTAATCTAGCTTCACTTGTTTTGGGAAATATCGACGTAAATGACGATGAGGAATTGGAAGAAGTAGTAGAGACAGCCGTTAGAGGATTGGACAATGTAATAGATTTGAATTTCTACCCATTGGAATACGCGAGATATACCAACAGAAAATACAGACCTATAGGACTTGGAACAAGTGGATATCATCATTGTTTAGTCAAAAACGACATAATGTATTCAGATACTAAAAAACATTTTGAATTTGCCGATAAGTTGTATGAGAAGATAAATTATTACGCAATAAAAGCAAGCAATAAAATAGCCCAAGAAAAAGGCTCATACGAGTATTTTGAAGGATCTGATTGGGAAAATGGAGAATATTTCAAATTAAGAGATTATAATTCTGAAAATTGGAATGAATTGTATCACGATATAAAAAAATATGGAATGAGAAATGGATATTTAATGGCAGTAGCTCCTACAGGTTCTACTTCGATAATTGCAGGAACTACAGCAGCAGTAGATCCAGTAATGAACAGATATTTCTTAGAAGAAAAGAAGGGAACTATAGTGCCTCGTGTAGCGCCGGGATTGAGTCCTAAAACATTCTGGTTATACGAAAATGCTCACGAATTAGATCAAAATATAACAGTAGATGCCACAAGCATCAGACAACGCCATATAGATCAAGGACAATCTATAAATATTTATATAACGACAGACTACACTATGAGAACTATTCTAAACGTATATATCAGAGCGTGGGAAAAGGGAATAAAATCCATTTATTACGTTAGAAGTAAATCGTTGGAAGTAGAAAATTGCGATAGTTGTAGTGCATAGGTATGAAAATGAAAAGATTAATTACTATAATGTTGGTTTTGGCATGTATGATAGGATTTTCAGGTTGCAATAAAAAAGAGCCAGCGCCAAAACAAGAAGTAAAACAAGAAATAAAAAAAGACGATTTGAACGGTAAAACTCCACAAGAGATAGATCCAGCGATAAATTACAACGAATACGTGAATGATCAAGAAAAACTAATTGCAGTGATCAAAAAACTTCACCAAACTAGAAGTAAAGGTGAATTGATTTTCTTGGCAAATGACAAAGCTCAAATAGAAAATTTCATGAAAGATTACAATTCACAAGATAAAAAGAATGTGGAAGATAGTTTGTTGGTAGGAGATATAAAATACCTAAAAGATTCTTCAATAGGAAAGCCGATATTTTCTATGAAATTAAAATCAGTATTGAACGAAGATTTTAGAGATGAACCTTACACCGTAGAATATACTTATAAGTATATAGATGAACTCAACGAATTGTCGAAAAAAGTAAAGGGAAAAGACGATTTTGAAACAGTGAAAAATTTGGCACAAATATTCATAGACGATTACAAATACGATCCCAAACTTTCATCTACATTTGGATGCGATTTGTTGTTCAACAAGGAAGGTACTTGCAATTCTTTCAGCGAACTTGCAAATGACGTATTGAATAATTGTGGAATATACTCAGAAATTTGGTGGGTGGATTCTCTTCCAGATGATGAGCTCGATAAGGAATCCAATCCGTACAGAAATCACTCCATAGACAGAGCAAAGCTAAATGGCAAGATGTATTTCTTGGATTTCACACATTCGACAATATCTCACAAGGATGCCAAAGGATACGGATTTGATAACAGACCTAAATTGATAATGGAAAAATTACCCGAAGTAGAACGTGGCAAAAATCAATTATACACAGGATATTCAAAAGTTCGTGAACCTATTTTGGTCAACAAAGGATTTTGTGATGGACATTACAGTATAGATACACCATACGCCAAATATTCTGATCTTGGATTGGGATGGACGACATATGACAAATTACTCGATAATTTACACAAAAATCCGTATTTTAAATAAAATTCAAACTTTGCAATAGAAAATATTGCAAAGTTTTTTTATTAAAAAGCTTGACAAATTTATTCAATCAGTGTATTATGTACACATAAGTTAAATGAATAAACATTAACATTGATAAGAAGAGTATGCGATGAATGCTTTTACAGAGAGTCTCGGTATGGTGGAACGAGATAGAGAATAATTGCAGAAAATGGTCTTGGAGTTAAAAAAGTCGAATGGCATTGCCTTTAAACTTTTTCGGTCGCACCCGATATCTTGTGCTAGGTATGAATACGTACTGAACAATGAGGAAATACAAATGTATTTTAAATTAAGGTGGTAACGCGGATATATTCGCCCTTATGTGATGGATGTCACATAAGGGCTTTTTTTTATAGCAAAGGAGAAATCTATGATTAAAGTAACAAATTTGAAAAAAACTTTCAAAAATGAAAACGGAGAATTTCACGCTGTAGATGATGTGAGTTTTAAAGTGGAAAAAGGAGAAATATTTGGGATAATTGGACTTTCAGGAGCTGGCAAATCTACATTGGTAAGATTATTGAATAGGTTAGAAGAACCTACAAGTGGAAAAGTGATTATCGATGGGGAAGATATCACTTTATTGGATAATAAAAAATTATTGGAAGCTAGAAAAGAAATCAGCATGATATTTCAAAATTTCAATTTATTTAATCAGAAGACAGTATATGAAAACATCGCATATCCATTGAAATTGAATAACACTCCAAAAGAGAAAATAGATTCTAGAGTCAATGAATTGTTGGATTTTATAGGATTGAAAGAAAAAGCAAAAAGCTATCCATCACAGTTATCAGGTGGACAGAAACAGAGAGTAGCAATAGCGAGGGCTTTAGCTACCAACCCCAAAGTTATACTATCCGACGAATCTACAAGCGCATTGGATCCACAAAACACACAACAAATTTTGCAAATACTTAAAAAATCAGTACAAAAATACAAGACGACGATCATAATGATAACACATCAAATGGAAGTCGCAAAAGATATCTGCGATAGGATTGCAGTAATGCAAGATGGGAAAATAATAGAAGAAAACGACGTAGAAGAATTATTCAGAAATCCACAAACAGAAGTTACCAAAAATTTCATAAGGAAAATAGTAGAAGAAGATGAAGACGAGATTATAGCCGATGATTTTGAAGGATATGTAGTCAGATTGACTTATTCGAAAAAATCGTACAACAAACCGATAGTATCGAAAGCATCGAGAGAATGCAATGTAGATTTCAATATAATATCGGGTAACATCAACAAACTTCAATCTACAGGAGTAGGATATACAGTAGTAGAATTGTTGGGAGAAAAAGACAATATTGAAAAAGCTATAGAAATTTTTAAAGAAAATGGAATAAAAGTAGAGGAGGTAAAATAGATGGACAATATTTCAAGCTTATTATTTGAAGCTACAACAGAGACTTTGTATATGATAATTGTGAGTACGATTTTTACAATACTCATAGGACTTCCATTGTCATTAGTATTGTATACGACGAGAAGTACGGGATTGAATCCAAAACCAAAACTATATTCGGTATTAGATGTCATAGTCAACATAACGAGGTCATTTCCATTCATAATATTGATGATAATTTTACTTCCATTGTCAAAAATAATAGTGGGAACGAAAATAGGAACATCTGCTTCGATAGTTCCGTTGACTATAGGAGCAATTCCGTTTTTGGCAAGATTATTTGAACAAGAATTTTTGAACGTAGACAAAGGAATCATAGAAGCTTCGAAATCTATGGGGGCTAGTAATTTCAACATACTTACAAAAGTCCTTATACCTGAAGCGTTGCCACAATTGATATTGGCAGTGACAAATTTGATGATCACACTAATCGGATATTCTGCAATGGCAGGAACCATAGGTGGAGGAGGACTCGGAGCATTGGCAAAAAGATACGGATACGATAGATTTAATCCGCAAGTTTTACTCTGGGCAGTAATAGTAATCATAATATTAGTAGAAATAATACAAATAGCAGGCACGAAAATATCTAGTAAATTAAATAAAAAATAGGAGGAATAATATGAAAAAGAAAATTTTAGTAGTAGCGTTGGCATTAGTTTTATCGTTGACAGCATGTGGGAAAAAGGAAGCAAATAACACAAAAGAATCCAATAAAGTCGTAATAGGAGTATCTCCTGCACCACATAAGGAAATCGCAGAAAAAGCGAAAGAAATATTAAGAAAAGACGGAATAGAATTGGAAATAAAAGAATTTGACGATTATGTAATCCCAAACACAGCACTTACAGAAAAAGAAATAGATATGAACTTTTTCCAACATGCACCTTATTTGGAAAATTTCAACAAAGAAAGAGGAACAGACATAGTATCATTGGGAGCAGTTCACGTGGAGCCATTGGGAGTGTATTCTAAAAAATACAAATCATTATCTGAACTAAAATCACAAGACGAAGTTATAATTCCAAATGACGCTACAAATGGAGCTCGTGCATTGAAATTACTAGAAGAAAACGGAGTAATCAAATTAAAAGAGAATGCGGGATTAGAAGCCACAGAAAAAGATATAGCTGACAATCCAAAAAATTTGAAATTCGTGGCAGTAGAAGCAGCGACAATTCCAAGAGCGTACGAAGATTCGGCAATCGCAGTTATCAATTCAAATTATGCATTAGAAGCTAATCTATCACCTAAAAAAGACTCGATTGCTATAGAAAAAGCAGAAGGTAATCCATTTGCAAATATATTAGCAGTTAGAGCAGAAGACAAAGACAATGAAACATACAAAAAAGTATTGCAAGCATTTCAATCAGATGAAGTGAGAAAATTTATAGAAGAAAAATTTAATGGGGAAATTATACCTGCAAAATAGTAGATAATTGAGAAATAATAAGTGTGAAACACCACTTATTATTTTTTTCAATCAAAAAGGAAATGAAAATCTCATTTCCTTTTACTGTCTTTTATGAAGAATAATCCAAGCACAAACATAAGTACAAGTCCTACTAGGATAAATAAATTTCTAGATATCATGAAAACAGAATTTGCATTACCATGGTAAGCGGATAAAATCCTATCTGATTTCAAACATATGAAGAAAATGATTGCACATGCAATAATCAAAATATATCCAAATCTTTTTTTAATCACAGGATAATTAAAATCCGTATATTCTCTTGGAATTTCTTGTTTGTCTTTATCGTTCATAAATGCCTCCTTATAATATACAATTATACACTACATTTTGCTTTTCAATCAAATTATAATTAAATCATTATTAATTGTTAGTAAAAAGAAAATTCGGGTATATATAACTTAGCAGTATAAGAATGCCCTACTAATTAGCAAACGATATTATAGGGTTTTTGCGTAAATTTTTTGATTTTTAAGTAAAATAATTATTTTTTGTAAAATTTAAGCAAATGTTTTCTTATAAATAATAGGAGGTATAAATATGAAATCTTATCCAACAAACAAAATCAGAAATCTTAGCTTGGTTGGGCATAGCGGAAGTGGAAAAACTCAACTCACTGAAGCATGCCTATACTTAACAAAGGTTACTAATAGAATTGGAAAAGTTGAGGACAAAAACACAGTTAGCGATTATTCTAAGCAAGAGATGAAAAGAGGAATTTCTATATCCAGTTCTATAATACCAATCGAACACAACGACATAAAAATCAATTTCATAGATACTCCGGGATACTTTGATTTTGAAAGAGAAGTATATCAATCATTGAGAGCATCAGAAGCAGCATTGATAGTTATGGATGCAGTAAATGGAATTGAAGTAGGTACAGAAAAAGTATTGAAGTACACAGAATCCATAGAACTTCCAAGAATTATATTCGTCAACAAAATGGACAAAGAAAATGCTAATTTCAACAAGTGTGTAAGCGATTTACACGAAAAATTTGGCAACAACATAATTCCATTCACATTGACATTAGGTGAAGGCGAAGATTTCAAAGGTGTAATTGACGTCATAGACAAAAAAGCATTTGAATACAATGGATTTGAATGCAAAGAAGTTCCTATTCCAGAAGATAGAGTAGATGAGGTCAATGTAGTATTTGATGAAATCTGTGAAGTCGTAGCTCAAACAGATGACGAATTAATGGAAAAATATTTCAATGGAGAAGAATTCACACACGAAGAATTCAAAAACGCTTTAGTATCGGCATTATTGGAAGGTAGTTGCGTGCCACTTATAGCAGGCAGTGCATTGACTGGAATAGGTGTAGATGTATTATTGGAAATCATCGAAAAATACATGCCAACTCCTGACGATGAAAGAGCAAAATACGGATTTAGACATGCTGACGATAAGCTTAGAAAATTCTCAGTTGATGAACCTATGAGTGCAGTTGTATTCAAGACAATAGCAGATCCATTTGTGGGTAAGATTTCAATTTTTAAAGTTATATCAGGTAAAATAACAAAAGATACTCCAATTTACAATTCAAGTAAAGAAGTAGAAGAAAAGATAGGCGATTTATTCTTCATAAGAGGAAAAGAACAAATCAAGACAGATGAAGTTCACGCAGGAGATATTGGAGCTATAAGCAAATTAGTTCAAACAGAAACAGGAGACACTATTTCTGACAAAAACGATCCAACAATTTACAAACGTTTGAAAATAAAACCTGCTACTTTGTTCTTTGCCATAGAACCAAAATCAAAAGCAGATGACGATAAAATCTCAAATGCACTTAGCAAATTGCAATTAGAAGATTTATCATTCATATCTGAAAGAAATAACGAAACAAAACAATTATTGATAGGTGGACGTGGAAATGTACAACTACAAGTTATGTTGGATAGATTAAAAGAAGAATACCAAGTAGACACAGAAGTAGTTCCACTAAGAATTGCATACAGAGAAACTATAAAAGCAAAATCAGATGTCGAAGGAAAACACAAAAAACAATCAGGTGGTGCAGGACAATTTGCAGATGTATTCATCAAATTTGAACCTATAACAGATTCTGATGAAAGATTTATATTCGATGAAGAAGTATTCGGAGGATCAGTTCCTAAGAATTTCTTCCCAGCAGTTGAAAAAGGATTAGAAGAATCATTGGAAAAAGGCCCATTGGCTGGATATCCAGTAGTTGGCGTAAAAGCTACATTGTACGATGGAAAATATCATCCAGTAGATTCCAACGAAATGGCATTTAAAATAGCTGCACAAATAGCATTCAAAAAAGGAATCGAAGAAGCCAAACCAATACTTCTAGAACCAATAATGAAAGTCACAGTAAAAATCCCAGAAGAATACATGGGAGATATAATGGGTGACATGAACAAACGCCGTGGAAAAATATTGGGAATGGAATCAGATGAAGAAGGAAATCAAATCGTAATAGCAGAAGCACCTCACAAAGAATTATTCGAATATTCAATTGACTTGAGATCTATGACACAAGCCAGAGGAGAATTTGAAATGGAATTTGCTAGATACGAAGAAGTCCCTGCAAACGTAGTAGCAGAAATAATCAAAGAACAAGAATAAAATTTTTCTAAAATAGCTTAATAAATACTTTCATAATTAAAATCAAGCCCCAAAATATTTTGGGGCTTTGATATTTACTAAGAAATTTCTATAACGACATTTTGATTAAATTCTTCATTTTCATTTAACATATACACATTTTCCATGCCTTTTACAAAACACACTCCATTGTAAGTTGGTTCGACACATACGTATTCTCCGTTGAAGTCCGTCCATACGGCAAAAATATTGATGTTTTTTCCTGAAATTGAAATATTTTTTTCGTTTGAGATAAATTCTATATCATTAGCATCTAAAAATATCGTATCCGATAATTTATCCCTATCTATATCAAATCCTTTTATATCAATATCGAAATCTTCACAGTAAAAATAAGGATGAAAAGCAGGACCTATCGGCACAGTTATAGAAGAATTATTGATTATTTTAAGTTCAGTATATAATTTATTAGAATCTATCTTGTAACTGATGTAAAAATCAACTCCGACATAATCTCCTATGCCACATAATTTCATCTCCACAAAATCAGTTCCACTATTTAAAATGTCAAATTCATTGTCTCGAGCAAATCCGTGAGATGGTAAATTTGTGATCTCATCTACGCTGAAATTTGGACAGCAAGGATGCATTCCACCTCTATTTTTGATTTTGTCATTGACTTTTATTTGAGATTTGGGATAAAAAATATCATCATCCCTATACCTAAATTCTTCCACATAAGCGCCCAAACTGTTGACGATTATGTCTATATTTTCATTTTTTAAATTTATTTTCATATATCCTCCTGTAATTTTCAAGTCATTAACCTCAAAATAAAAATACCCAAAACCACACCAAATATATCAAAGCTATCAAATATTTTATTTGATTATAGGTATGAAAATGTTTATTACAAACATGTAGTTGGGTATATAAAGATAGAAGGAATATTTCTCGTGTGCATGTCACACTAGTTAATCAAAAGAAAGGAACAAAGATGTTAAAATTAATAAGAACACCTCAAAAGTATATTCAAGGAAGAGACGCATTGAATGAATTTTACGATTATGCAAAGGATTACGGCAAGAGATTTTTATTCATAGCATCTAACAGCGGTTTGAAACACTGCAAAGAAAAAATAGAAAACAGTTTTAAAGATAGTGATTCTTACAGAAGATATGAAATTTTCGGTGGAGTTGCATCTAATGGTGAAATCGAAAAGATGAAAAAAATAGTAGAAGAGGACAACATAGATGCAGTTGTAGGAGTAGGTGGAGGATCTGCAATAGATACTGCAAAAGCTACAGCATACTATACAGATAAAAAAGTTTTGATTATTCCTACTGTCGTAGCGACAGATGCTCCTTGTACAGGTTTGTCTGTTATTTACAACGACGATAGAACTTTTGACAGATATCTTTTCTATCCAGATAATCCAAACATGGTAATGGTAGATACTTCGATAATAGTTCAAGCACCTGCTAGATTTTTGGTAGCTGGTATGGGAGATGCTTTGGCAACTTATTTTGAAGCTAGAGCTTGCGAAAAAGCACATGCACCTTCATTGGAAAATGGCGGCATAGCTCAAGGTGGTATGGCTATAGCTAAAATGTGCCACGACACATTATTTGAACACGGAGAAATTGCAAAAGTATCTATTGAAAAGAATTTATTGAACGAATCTATAGAAAGAATCATCGAAGCTGCAACTTATCTAAGTGGAGTTGGAGCAGATAATGGTGGACTTGCAGCAGCTCACTCAATATACAATGGATTCACAAATATTCCTGGAATTTCTGCAATGCACGGTGAAGTTGTAGCATTTGGAACTATAGTTCAATTGTTGATAGAACCTGCACCAAAAGAAGAATTGAAAGAAGTTATGGATTTCTGCTACAAAGTAGGACTTCCTATGACATTAAAAGATATGAATGTAAAAGAAGAAGATGTTATGATAGGTTGCAATGCAGCTTGTGCTGAAGGCGAAAGTATTCACAATATGGTAGGCGAAATGACACCTGAAAAATTGAAAGGTTTTGTTTTGACTGCAAATGCTTTGGGAGAAAAATACTACGAAGAACACAAATAAAATCTTTTAAATACAATGTGAAATTAAACAGACCTTTTGATTTTTTTCACAAGGTCTTTGTTTTATTTAATATTTTTCCAAAATCCGAGAGCGTTGTATAGTGCAAATCCTATTAGGATTAATGCCCATGGAATGGATACTGCTGCTAAAATTATTTTAGCATTTACTTCTGTTATGGCAATCATGACTACGGTAAATACGGTTACTGTAAAAAATGCCAATCCCATCATTTTTAGAGTATATGATAATCTCGATTGTCTGTTCATTATATCTGATATACTAGACCAATTTGTATATATGTGTTTGTAATCAGATGCTACTTTGAATTTAGAGAAAATCCAAATCGATATCAAATTCAATAAAATTGCAATTGCAATGTAAATTGGTTTTAATCCCAAAAACAAGCTAAATGCCAATATAGTCAATGATGAAGCTGTGCCCATTATTTTTACAGAAAATTTTACTTTTTCTAGCAAATATTTTTTCTTAGATATAGGAAGGCTCATCATATAGTCGTGATTTTGTCCATCCAATGAAACTATTATCGACTGTAAATTCATAGGGAATAGTCCTACAAATATGCTATACATAAATGATATTACAAGAGCTATCGCCAATAATTGTAGATTTGTAAGATCAACGTTTGATATAGATTCTTTAAATTTACCTAAGTTTACAAAAGTCATAAGTATAGGAAACATTACAGGTAATACTATACAAGATGTGATTACAGTAGAATCATTCAATAGAGATTTGTTGTATTTGAACAATTCTTTGTTGAGATTGCTAGGATTTTTGTCTATATTTGTTCTTCTTATAGAATTCTTTTTGTTTTGTATTTGTTCCATATGATCGTATAGGTTTTTAGATGCGAAATTTAGTATAAATTTCGATGCTACAATTTCAATTATGCCAAGTATAAGTATAAAAATCAAAGCACTAGTTGGGTTCGATAGCAAATGAGATATAGGGCCAAGTGATGTAGTAGCCTTCAATAAACTTGAATTTTGAACTATTATTACAAATGCCACTGCTACAACTTGAATGAATATGTTAAGTCCTACCATTAGTTGTGTGTTGAATTTGTACAATACAGATGTTCTAGCCATTAATTCAGCCAATAAAATATTCAAAAGTATCGTGAACATGAACAATACTACAAAAGTCAAAATTCCATATACTATCCCCAACACTATGTTGAATTTAAAATCTATGAAAAATTTAATAGAAATCAACAACACAGGTGATAGTACTGTCAAAGAAGAAAACATAGTCAATACAGTCTTAGATACGAACATTTCTTCTTGATTTATAGGAAAATACGTCATTTTCAATGAGTCTTTGTTTTCAAAAAATAAATTGAATACGGTTATGAAGTTTTGCAATGTTCCAAGTATTACAAGATATATTACGAATAAATCATATGCTTTAGGTGCTTTGCTGTAATCTATGACAAATCCAAAGAACAATCCGTAAATCAAAATCATAGTGAGTGCAGATATAAAGTATTGCGTCATGATTTTCTTGTAGATACTTTTATTTTCTTGTATTTTGATTTTTTTTCTGATTTGAGCAGTCAATGTTGGATTTACATTCAACAAGTCAACTTTTATCAGTTCTTTTAAAATTTTTTTATTCATCGATTACCTCGTCATGAGATTTTACCATTTCAAGATAAATTTGTTCTAGCGATTTGTCAGGATGTTGGTCTTTTAATTCTTGTACAGTTCCTAAAAATATCAATTTACCTTTTTGCAAAATTCCTATTCTATCACATAATCTTTCAGCAATTTCCAATATGTGAGTGGAAAATAAAACTGTGTTTCCTTTTTGGGCATGTTCTCTCATCATTTCTTTTAAATTGTATGAACTTTGAGGATCCAATCCAGTCAAAGGCTCATCTAATACCCATATATCAGGATCCGATAATAGGGCAGCTATTACGAAAACTTTTTGTCTCATACCATGAGAAAATGATTCTATAGGTTTGAAAAATTCTGTAAGGTCAAATTTTTCGGACAATCTTTTGCACGATTCATTGAATTTACTTTCATCTATTTCGTAAACTGTACCGATAAATTTCCATAACTCATACGGAGTCATCTTTAGAAAAATATCGGGACTGTCAGAAACGTATCCTATTTTTTTCTTAGCCTCGGTAGGGTTTTCCGATATGTCAATATCATCCACTTTTATAGTTCCATTTTCGGGTTTGATTACTCCTACAAGTGATTTAATAGTTGTAGATTTACCAGCGCCATTATGGCCGATCAAACCGAAGATTTCACCGCTGTTAATAGTTAGATTTAAATTGTCTAAGGCTATTTTATTATCGTATTTTTTAGTTACATTTTCAAAAGTTATCATAATACCTCCCATGTATATCACTGTACTATAAATATAACACGAAATATTTTTATTGTCAAATTAGCATAAAAAAATTAGCTCTTTAATTTGAGCTAATTCTTTCAATTACCGTTTTCAAATGATTATATCTTCTTATCAACTCTTCTTTTTCGAATTCTTTTGGTTGCATATATTCAGTGACTTCACTGATAGTATTATATAATTCTTCGTCATCGTTATTTTTATATAATTTTATAGCTTCTGTTCTAAGCGAAGCTAACTCTTTGTAAATACTCATTACTTCGTGTTCTTCTTTGTTTTCTAGTAGAAGTTTTTTCAAAGGCCAATTTACGTTGTGTTCAGTAGACACACACTTATTTGGAATGTAGATATTTTCTTTTTGCATATCCTTCAAAAATCTGTGCAAAATTTGATTGTTGAATTTGTTGATCATCAAAAAGTTGATATCTACACCTTCTTCTTGGCA
The DNA here is from genome assembly GCA_029983915.1 of Finegoldia sp. GTDB lineage: Bacteria > Bacillota > Clostridia > Tissierellales > Peptoniphilaceae > Finegoldia. Next base: position 22,384 of record JASBYN010000011.1, read on the forward strand.
ATCCAATTTTTCTCCAGATTCTTCGCCTAATAATACACCTACTGTAGTACACAAATCTGAGTTGTCACATTCTATTATCGAAAAGTCGTGTTTATTGGATTCTCTTTCCAAAAATTCTTTGATTTCTTCTGGCATATTGTATATTAAAATTGATTTTGCCATAGATCCTCCTCATTAAATTTCCATATCTTCCCATTCAAATTTTGAAGATAATGATTTGCTTTCATAAAATGATTTGAATAATTCTTTTGTATCTTGTATTGAAATGCCGTCTGTAAATTTCACCAAATTTTCAGATATATCTTTCATGTATTCGATATGAAAAATCACATCATCTGTGGCAGAAGATACAGTAGCTTGTATGAAACTATTGCCGACGTATTCCAATGAAATATAATAAGTTTTCTTTCTTGAAATTATTTCCTTGTAATTTCTCTGTGCATTTTCGCTCAACTTGTCTATCTCATCGATGACAGTTTCCAAAGAAGGCATATCAAATGTTTTATTTGAAGTTTTTAGTATCAATTTTTCTTTTTGTTTTTCCAAAAAATCGTCAGTACCTTCAAAAACTCCTTTTTTCAAAAATTCAAGCATAAATACCTCCGTTACATATTTTCCCAAAATTTATCACAATAATTATTCCATTTAATCTCGTATTCGTCATGATCGATTTCAACAAGATCATATGGAGAGTAAATGTTTCTTTTTTGAGCTTCCTTTACAAAATCTAGAATATAATCTTGTGGATTTGCAATATATCCGTACACGCTTTTGAATCCTTTATCAATAGCGACAGAAATCCTAGTATGACCATCCATAGCGATATAAGTAGAATCCAATTTCATAAGAGGGATGATCACATCTTCTTTTGATTTTATAAAAGATTCTACTGATTTTTTCTTGGAATTGTCTACGAAAAACTGAGATGGTTGTATTTTTTCGATATCAATTTCAAATAGACTAACACTTTCGAATTTTGATATTATATTTCCATTTATATCGAAAAAATTCGTTATATGTCCGCAAAAAAATCTAAATTCTTCTATGACAATGTCATAATACTCGGGATTTCCTTTGATTATAGCATCTGTTTTGTTTACTATTTCAATTTCATATGCAATTTTACCATTCACCAAAAAAGCATTGTGCTGTTTTAGAATATTTTTATCAAATCTATCGTCGCTATAAGAATCGACTCTTGCAACTTCGACGTTATCCATATTATTTTACTTTCAATCCTTTCAGATACAATTTTTGCTCATTAGTTATTCTTCTGCTTTCACAAGCTTTTTGAATTGATTTATTGTGAGTGAATTTATCTAAATTTTTATCTTTCAAATATTCAATTGCATAATCCCATTTTTTGGCAAGGGCAGTCGCGAAAAACCAAGCAATCATCATGTTCACATAGTATTCATCGGAATGAATTTCTGCCACCATTTTCAAATATTTAGGATCAAAATCTTCATCTAAAAAATGAGCCATCAGCATTCCAATTCCAAATCTACAAGTATAAGTCTCTTTTGATGAAGCCCATTTTTTTATGCTGAAAATCAATTTGTCTCGATTTTTCTTGAAAATTTTCGGAGACAAAATATCGCATACAGCCCAGTTATCAACGTAGGGAAGAAAATCTTCACACAATTCTATGCACTTTTTGTAATCCTTGCACTGTGAAATTATAATTGCGTGCAAAATATTTTCATCAAAGTAATTGTGTGGAAGATTATCTAAAAAATTCTCGCATACGTCATCTTGAACCATTTGTTTTGCCAATTTTCTAGCATCTGGAATTCTAACTCCGATAATTTTTTCTCTTGGAACATTCGGAATTAGTTTAGAATTAAAATCCGCATAATTTTCATCTTGTAGTTCATATAATTTATCTACTGGATTCATATAATTATCTCGTAAGTAGACATACAGCCTCTACATGGCAAGTTCTAGGAAATTGATTGAAAAATTCCAACGATTTTAATTTGTATCCTTTTTCAATGAATTTATCGAGGTCATTTCTTTGAGTAACAGGGTTACAAGAAATGTAGATAAATTTTTCTGGATTTATGCCAATCAATCTGTCGATTGCTTTTGGATGGATTCCATCTCTTGGAGGATCCAATACTACGACATCTTTTTTCTCTACTTTTTCCATGAAATCCAAACAATCGCTACATACGAATTCAGTATTGAATAGACCGTTTAATTTTGCATTTTCAATTGCTTTTTCGACAGCTTCTTCGACGATTTCTACGCCTATTACGCTTTCGGCTTTTTTTGCAAATATTTGGGCTATAGTTCCAGTACCGCAGTACAAGTCGTAGACATTTTTACCGGATAAATCTCCCGCCAATTCCAATGCTCTAGTGTAGATTTTTTCTGCTTGAAGTGGATTTGGTTGGAAAAAAGAAAATGGAGAAATCTTGAATGTAAGTCCCATTAAATTTTCCGTCAAATATTCTTTTCCATATAATAATCTTAGCTCATCAACTATTACTGCATCTGAAATATTGTCGTTGATAGTGTGATAAATCGACACTATTCTATCGTCTATATTCTTGGCAAATTCGACAAAATCGTCCACGTCAAATTCGTTTTTGGTAGTGACGAGATTGATCATGTATTCATCTTCGCTGAAACTTTTTCTTATTATAAAATGTCTCAATAATCCAGTGTGTTTGATTTTTTTATAAAATTCGTAATTTTTATCTCTGAAATACGATTGTACACTTTCTCTTATTTTGTTGAAACCATCATCTATTATGTTGCAATTTATAGTATCTGTGATTTCATAAAATTTGTTTTTCGTGTGAAGTCCTAAAACCAAAGGACCTCCTTTTACACTATCTCCAAAAGTGTATTCCACTTTATTTCTATAACCTTTTAAAATAGGCGATGGATGGAATTCTATATCGTCTTTGTATATATCTTTGTACAATTCAACCAATGTATCTTTTTTTAATTGTGATTCATCGGAGTATTCTAGCTTTTGATAAATACATCCACCACATCTTTCATTTACAGGGCAACCTTCGATAGTTTCCAAAAAGGAAGGCTCTAATTTCTCGATTAATTTTGATTCAATGTATCCTTTTTTCTTGCGCTTTTTTTGAAAAGCTATAGTTTGACCTTTGATTGCATTTTTAATTGAATACAATTTGTCGTCAACTTTGCAAATTCCCTTGTTGGGAAATACATTGTAATCTACTGTCGCTTGTATTATTTTATTATTTCTCATCCTTATCCTTGTAATCCGTCAGCTTGTCTTTGCATATTTTCGACTACAATGTCGTGAATATCTCCGATAGATTGACCGTATTCCAATACTTGCCAAGGTTCATTTGTATGGAAATGGATTTTGATTAAATCATCTCCACCTACAACCAAAAGGCAATCCCCTTTGATATTATCAGTAATATATTGGCTAATTGTATCGCTGGATAAATTTTCTCCAGCTATTAATAATTGTGTATCAAATTTAAATTCTATTTGTTCTGACATTTTTTCTCACCTTCATTATTTATTTTTTACCTTAATAATAAGATAATAATCAATATTATTATACCACACTACAAATTGTCTATAAAAATTACATTTGGATTTTTCCATGAATTCGGCAATAGAGATTTATAAGGATAAGTAGAAAATCTATCGTCAATCAAAAACAATTCTCCCTTGTCGGTTTCAGTGCGAATCAATCTTCCCCCTGCTTGATGTACTTTGTTCATTCCAGGATATACATAAGCGTAATCAAATCCGTTTTTTCCATTATCGTCGAAATATTTTTTTATCAAATTATTTTCTACGCTTATTCCAGGAAGACCTACTGAAATAATAGCTACTGTATTGAGCCTATCACCGCTTAAATCTACTCCTTCACTGAATACTCCACCTAGTACGCAAAAAGCCATCACATTTGAATTCGTAGTAAATCTAGATAGAAATTCCAGCCTCTCCATTTCATTTAATGTCCTCTCTTGGATTAGTACGTCAAAATCGCACAATTCAAAAACAGACTCCAAATACGAATACGAAGGAAAGAAAACCAATTTATTTCCTTTTTTTTCGTTGAGCTTTTTCAAAATATCTGCAATTTTATATTTGGTAATATCCCTGTCATTGTATCTAGTGGATAATTTCACCAAATTAACTTTCAAATTTTCTTTTGGAAACGGAGATTCAAGTCTGATATTATAAAATTTTTCCAATCCCAAAACATCTGCAAAATAATTCATTGGAGACAAAGTAGCAGAAAAGAAAATATTTGATTTACAACTTTTCAATATGTTTTTGAATATATTGTGAGTATTCAAGCACATAATATCGTAAAATATATTGCCGTCTTCTTTTTTTATCAAAGTGACAAAAGAATCGTCGTAAAAATCTGAAATCTTCAAGAATTTATTTATCTCAAAATAAATATCCAAAATCTTATCATAATACTCTTTGTCGTGTTCTTCTACCAGAAATTTTCTCATAGATTCCTTGGCTTTTACACAGTATTCTATCAAATTTATCGATAAATCTTTGTACGTCGTGACATCTTTTTCCATAGATTCGTCAGATATCTGCAAAGCTAGATTTTTGAGGGATTTTTTTATGCGTCCTTCTTTTTTATCATCTAACAAAACATCGCAACAATCCATAATTTGATTGAAATTCAACGAATAAGAGTACATATCACGTCCACGACTGACTAAATTATGAGATTCATCTACAAGCAAAGTCATTTTCAAATAAGGCGTCTCGAAAAATCTCTTCAAAACGACTATAGGATCAAAAACGTAATTGTAGTCGCAAATTATTATATCGCAGAAATTCGACAAGTCTAATTCCAATTCTAAAGGACATACCTTGTGTTTGAATGCGTATTTTTTGATAATATCTTCGACTATTATATCTTCATTATTCAGAATATCTACGATGCAATCATTCACTCTATCAAAATGACCTTTTGCAAATTCACAATCGTTCGGGTTACATTTTACCTTATCATTGATGCAAATTTTATTTTTCGCAGTTATCTCTATCGATTTTATTATAAGACCTTTTTGCTTCATCAAATACAACTGGTCGTTGCAAGCTTTTTTCAAAGTGGATTTTGCAGTGAGGTAGAAGATTTTTTCGGTCAATTCTTCTCCCATTGCTTTTATGCTGGGAAATACAGTGGATATAGTTTTTCCAATACCTGTAGCAGCTTCCACCATCAAATTTGCATTTTGTTTTATTGCACTGTAGACGTTTTGGCTCAAATATTTTTGTCCAGTTCTAAATGCAGGATAGGGAAAAGCCAAATTTTTGATGCTTTCATCTCTGTCTACTATGTGATTTGTAATTAGCTCCGTAAAAACAGAATACTTTTCTAATAATGAAAAGTAAAAATCTCTTAACTCATCAAAAGAAAAATCTTTTTGTATGGTTTTAATTTTTTTGGTATCGGTCTGAAAATAAGTCAGTTGCAATGTTATATTTTTTATATCATTGTCTAAGGCGTAGAAATACCCGTAGCATTTTACTTGTGCCCAATGATATCTATTGGAATTGTATTCGAGTTCATCCAAATCACGAGTAGTGGATTTTATCTCATCTATCAAAATTTTTCCGTTTTTTATTCCAATGCCATCTGCTCTTCCACTCACGATATAATCTACTGATTTATACGAGGTAGTGTTTTTCAAAGTAACTTCAGGTAAGAATCCAACCTCGTATTTTTTTTGTATCATTTTATGGATTTTCTGACCTTCTTTTGCTCTATCGAAAGTATCTCTAAATCTATCGTCTATATCTCCACTTCTTTCAGTGTATTCTACCAAATCTCTGATTGAAAGTTTGATTTCTCGTCTCATAGTTTGTAATTTTGTTGAAGTAGATTTACTTCCTTGTAAATTTTTCGCCTTTCTACAGCCAAATCACGATACATGATATCTTCATCTGTTTCGTAAATCATATTTTCTACAGGCATTGATTTTCCATCATCAGATACGCTAACCATAGTGAAATATCCACTTGCCTTTATAAAATCAGTTCCTTCTACTTTAGCTCTGACAAAACACTCCATACTTGTAGTACCGACGTAATCTATGATTGCAGTTATTTTTATGATTTCTCCTAAATTTGTAGGAGCATTGAAAGTCAAATTATTTACAGCTTTTGTCAAAGTTCTATTAGAACAAAATCTTCTAGAGCATACACCTGCTACAGTATCCATCATTTTGAATAATTCTCCTCCATGAAGAAATCCGTAGAAATTTCCCATATTTCCATTTGCTCTGAATTTTATCACTGTTTTAGTTTCTTTTTTTGTTTTCATAAAAAGCTTCCCTTCATTTAGTTTGTTGTACTATGTATATTATAATATAAATTTATCGATAATTTAAAAGGATAGAAAACTGCATATCGATGAATAAACCAAATTATATTTGTGATATAATTTAATAAATTATAAAAGGAGATCAATCATGGGATTTTATATAATGATTTTTTCGGCGATAATAGGTTTATTTCTAGTAGCACTTGGGATATTGAAATTAAAGGGAAGTAAATACGATAAGATTTCGATTGGAATTGGAGTGATTTTTATTTTATTTTCAATTTATATGGCATTGTCAAAATAAATATGATACTGAAACGATAACAATTTAGATGAATTTGTCTAGATTGTTTTTTTGTATATTTTGCGAGTGGGAATTAAAATTGAAACTACTCTAAATTAAAGGTATAATTAAGTTGTATGAATTTTACAGGAGGTGTATAAATTGAAATATAGAGAATATTACGATAACATCTTGGTTAGAATTGATCGTGGCGAAGATGTTGTGGAAAAACTACTTGAGTTAGTTGAAAAATTACAATTAAAAAACGGTTCCATATCAGGGATTGGAGCTAGTGACAATATAACTGTGGGATTATACAGCGTAGATAAAAAAGAATACGCCAAAAAAACTTTTACTGGAGAAATGGAAATTACTAGTATTTTAGGAAATATTTCTACTATGAATGACAAACCATACGTGCATATGCACATTGCATTTGCAGGGGATGATTTAGTTGTGCATGGGGGACATTTGAATCAAGCCATAATATCCGGAACTTGTGAGATAATTATAAATAAAATAGATGAAAAAGTCGATAGATTTAGAGATGAGGTAACAGGCATCAATATCTACGATATTTAAGGAGGATTATGAAGTATTATTTTGATAATGACTGTACGAATCCTTTTTATAATCATGCTGTGGAATATTTTTTTGCTATGCACAATATTCCAGTATTTATATTGTGGAAAAACAAGGATGCTATCCTTTTAGGAAAGAATCAAAACTTGTATCGAGAAGTCAATTTAAATTATGCAGCAGATAACGGTATAACTTTGGTCAGAAGATTATCTGGCGGCGGCTGTATATATACTGATGAAAAAAATATGCAATACACTTTTATAGAAAGTCAAAATTACGCAAATAATTTCAAATATTTTGCAGATATGATAATTGAGCAAATAGAGAAATTGGGATTAAATTCGGAATTTAGTGGCAGAAATGACATTTTGATAAATGGAAAGAAAATAAGCGGTAATGCTCAGTATATGAAAAACAGCATGGTAGTTCATCATGGAACTATTCTTTTCGATATCGACAAAGAAAAGATGATGAATTCATTGACTCCACAAAAGATAAAATTTGAAGGAAAAGCTATAAAATCTGTGGAATCTAGAATAACTACTATAAAAGATATGATAGATATAAGTTATGATGAGTTTTTCAATAAAATAAAAAGCGGTATTATAAATGACAATGGTCTTGAAGAATACAAATTGACAGAAGATGACATGAAGGAAATATCAGAATACAAAAAGATGTTTGAAGATGAGAAATTTGTATATTCAAAAGGCGAAACTACTGCCAATTATCAAAAAAAGCACAAATTTGGAGTAGTGGAATACAGCTATAATATCAAAGATAATTTGATAGATAGTTTTAAAATAGAAGGAGATTTCTTTTCTAACAAAGACGTATCCGAATTATGTGATATGTTTGTGGGAAAGAGTATGACGATAGATGGATTTCACAATGTATTGAAAAATGTAAATTTGGATGAATACATTGTTGGAATGGATGAGAAAGTATTTTTAGGTGATATATTTGATTAGAAAACCAAAGTGGATGAGAGTAAAGATAGAAGGCAGTCAAAACCTTCACGAAGTAGAAAGTTTAGTAGATGGATTTGAATTGAATACGGTATGTAAAGAGGCAAATTGTCCTAATAGGATGAAATGTTATGAATCCCGTACAGCTACTTTTATGATTTTAGGTGATATATGTACTAGAAATTGTAGATATTGCAACGTAACTACTGGAAGAGGAAGAGAAGTAGACGAAAAAGAACCTGAAAATGTAGCAAAAGTTGTGAAACAATTGGGATTGAAATACGCAGTAATCACTTCTGTGGACAGAGATGATTTGAAAGACGAAGGGGCAACTCAATTCAAAAATGTAATCAAAGAAATTAGAAAATACAATGAAGGTACTTTAGTAGAAGTTTTGATTCCAGATATGCACGCAAAGCACGAATTATTGGATATAGTTTTAGATGAAAAGCCAGATGTATTGAATCACAACGTAGAAACTGTTAGATCTATTTTCAAACAAATGAGACCACAAGGAAATTTGGATAATTCATTTGAAGTTTTGAGATATGCCAAAGAAAAAGGTCTTATAACAAAGACTGGATTTATGGTAGGTTTGGGAGAAACTAATGAAGAAGTTCACGAAATGCTCGACAAATTAAATGAATTGAAAGTGGATATAGTTACTATAGGACAATATCTAATGCCTACACTAAACCACGCTGAATTGGATAGATATGTGACACCTGAAGAATTTGAAGAGTTCAAAAAATACGGTGAATCAATAGGAATAAAACATGTAGAAAGTGGTCCTTTTGTAAGAAGTTCTTACAATGCAGGAAATGTGTTTAAATCTCTAAAAGAAAAATAAAATTTGGATAGAGCAAGGGCAATGCTCTTGCTCTATTTTTATAGTAAATTTCTTGACTATGTTTTAAAGTCAATATAAAATTATTGAGAGAGGAAATTAAATGAATAAATATATTTTTAGAGAAAAAGGAAATTTAATTCTACATATTGCTTTAACAGCTATTGCATCTGTTTTTTTGGCGTTGACGATAGTATTCACGAAAAATCTTTTTATATCAGATAATACTAAAATTTGTGTGATAGTATTAGCTTTATCTATGGTATTGTTTGTAGGGTTAAATTATCTGAAAAACAGAGTGATTTACAATATGGGACTTATTTTTGTAGAACAATTTAAGAGGGATTTGTTTCACAGCGTAATTTCGAAAAACTTTTTTGAAATAAAGGGAAGTTCGAAGGATTTTTCCAATCAAATCAGTTCTACATCAGTGTATTTGAAGGAATACTACATAATTCCAACGCTTCAGTTGATATCGGATTTGACTATGCTCGTTGTGTGCTTTTTTACAATAGGATACACAGTGTCGTTTGTTCCGGTAATAGTCTTATCTATAGCTGTGTTTGTTTTTGGAGTGATAAATTCTAAAATAGATAAATCTATTATAGAGAAAAAGACGGATACATCAAAACTTAGAGAAAGATATGTGTATTTTTTGGATGATTTTTTGAATTCTAAAAAAGTCATAAATTCAAAAGTAAATTCGTCTTTGGAGCAAGTACATGCCAGACTAATTGACGATATATCTGAGAAGGTATCACAATTAGACAAAGAAGAACTTATAAAATCTAGTTTACAAATACTTTTCATGAGCATTTGTTGCCTAGGGATGACGATGTTTGTTTTTGAAAATAAAAGTATAACTTCAGGCGAAATAATAGTTCTACTTATGTCTTTAAGTATTTTCTATCATTTTATAAGCAAAATAGTTAGACAATTTTACTTGATTAGCCAATCACAATCTAAAATTTCAGAATTAGAAGAAAATTTTATGGACCAAGAAAGTCCTAAAAAATTGGTAGACAAGTTAGACAGTGTAGAGTTTAGAGATGTAAAATTGTACTCTCCAAATTTAAAATTAAAGGTAAATTATACTTTTAATAGTGATGAGAAATATCTAATAGTTTGCGAAAATGACGAGGTTATAAATTTGTTGGCTAAGGCGTTTAATCAATCAGAAACTCCACAAAGTGGAGCAATAATGGTAAATTCAATGCCGATAGAAGAATTTGATATTTCTAATAATTTATTAGTCACTTACGATGAAAGTTATATTTTCGATACGGATTTTGCAAATAATGTTACGTTGTTCCATTCATTTCCAGATCAAAAGATAATAGCATTATCTAAGATGTACGATGATGAGCTTGTAGAAAAGCAAAGATATCGAGAATACTCACAAAAAGACAAGAGTTTAATACGATATAAGAGGATGATCAATCAAAATGCCAATATGAATGTAGTGGTTAATTTGTTTGACAATCTAGACGATATTACGGGAAATATTTTATTGCAAGATTCCCTAGTTAGATTTAAAGGGTTGATATATTGCTCTAAGAAGACAAATGATGAAATGAAATCAAAATTCGATAAAATATTGAAAGTGGAAAATATAGACGACGATTATTTGCTCGTAGAAGAATAAAACACACAGAAAGTGAACAGATCTTCAAAAGTTGGACTTGAAAACCAGATTTTTGAAGGTCTGTTCAAAATTATCTGCGTGTTTTTTTGTTTGCAAAAATGGTGAAGTTGATTTTAAAAGTCAAAGATGGTATAATTTTACTAAACAGATAAATTTTTTTATGTTATTAGTCAGAGAAAGTCAAAAGAGGTGGTAAAGTGGCTGGACTTAGTAATAGTATTGAAGCCTTTTTGAAAGAACTATTGAATAAATCAAATGACGATTATATTGAGATAGGTAGAAATGAATTAGCAAATCAATTTAATTGTGCTCCGTCACAGATAAATTACGTGCTAACTACTAGATTCACACCGTACAAGGGATACTACATTGAGAGTAGACGTGGCGGAAGTGGATATGTTAAAATAATAAAATTAACAATAAAAGATGACAGCGTTATAAAAGAAATCATTGAAAATGCAATAGGAGATAGGATTACAAAAGATAAATCAAACGGCATTATAGATATGCTTTTGGAAGAAGATTTGATTAGCGAGAGAGAAGCTTTGATAATGACTCATGCTTTGGAAGATAATACACTTCAAAAAGTAGATTTCAATGATAGAAATATTTTGAGAGCTGATTTATTAAAAAACATGCTATTGGCGTTTATGAGATAGGAGTGAGATAATGAAATGCGATAATTGTGGCAAACCAGCTTTTATTCAAGTAAAAGTTGTAGGGCCATTTGGAGCACGTGATGTTAATTTGTGTCATGAATGCTACGAAGAGTATATGGATAAATTAAAAAAAGAGATAATTTCGAATTCCGATTTCAGATTCGATTCTGATGAGCAATTAGAAGGAAACGAGGAATTGTTTGAAGAAATAGCCAAACAAATTTCAGATGTTGTGGATCATTTACCTTATGAAAAGATAAAGAATCCGAAAAATAATTCCAATGATAGTGGAGATGAATGTCCAGTGTGCAGTATGCCATTTGATGAGTTGCAAAACTACTCGTCAATAGGATGCAAATACTGTTTCCAACATTTTAAAGATTTTATAATGGATAAGAGACAATCCAAGTTTTATCCAAAATATTACAAGGGAAAATTCCCGAAGAAATACGAAGATGCTAAGAATATATTAGAAAAGCTCGACAAACTTTCAGATGATTTATACGTATCTATACAAGATGAAGAATTTGAAAAATGTGCCAAGATTCAATCTGAAATTGACGATTTGGAGAAAAAATTACAAGAATACAGGGAAAAATGTTATGAATAAATCAAGTGTTATTATGAAATCAGAAATTTCTTTGCGTAGGAATTTATCCGATTACAATTTTATGTTGGTAATAGACATGGATTCATGTGACACAATGAAATCACAAGTGGAAGAACAATTGGATAATTTAGGATATATTAAAGACTCATACAAGTACGATTTCAAAAATATGAAAAGCACAGACAAAGATTATTTGAAAAAGCAAGGCTACATTTCTAGCATATATTACGAAGACGTGATGCCTGTAGTCATAATGAATCAAGATAAGAAAACAGTATTCACTTTGCTTGACGATGATCATATCAACATAATAAAATACGGTCTTGGAAAAGATTTGAAAGAAGTATACGAAGAGGCTTGTGATATTGAAGAACTATTAGATGAGAAATTGGATTTTGCATTTGATATAGATATTGGATATTTGACAGATGATATATTTGAAGCAGGATCTTTGATGAAAGCCTGCGTTATTATGGATTTAAGGGCTTTGGAGTATTCAAAAAAGATAGAAGATATCAAAAAAATAGCTAAATACAGAGGATATGAATTCAAAAAAGCCTACAATTCAAAAGATAAATCGTGCATATATCAATTATCAACTACTGGAAATGTCATTGACCCAGAATATACTATAAGCGATATGCAATTACTGATAAATTCTATATGCAAAAAAGAAATGGATGAAAGAGGGATATTGTTAAATGGAAATCCTGAATTCAAAGACGAAATTTTGAGATCAGTTGGAATGTTGAGATATTCGAGAGTACTAGATGAGTTGGAAGGTCTCAATAAAATAGGAGATCTTCTAATTGCCATTGATTTGAATATAGTAGAAGGATATGAGTTTGAAAAGATAATGGAATTGGTAGATACAACTAGCAAATTAAATCTTGAAGAATTTAAAAAAGAAAACAATTCAAATCAAAACATCGGAGTACTTCGAAGTGAAGTTATAAAAGACGTATTGGAAAGACAGGTGAGAAATTGAAAAAATCAGATATATTTAAATTGAGAACAGAAGCTATATACGAAGCGATTAATTTGAAACATTCTAGTGTCGGAGTAGAGCATGTCTTATTGGCGATGTTCAAGTTTGATTTTAAAGCAAGCGAACTATTGAAAAAATACGGTGGAAATTACGAAAAGATAAAAACTTTGATTATAGATGAATTGGGATATGGAAATTCTGAAGGTGTAAATCAAAAATTCAATCCCAAATTAGAAGAAATAATATCTCGTTCATTTGAACTAGCATCGGCATATCACGATAAGGTGATAACACCAGAATATATCTTGGCTAGTTTGTGCTTGGATACTTCTAATTATGCATTTCATTTGATGCAAGAAACGGGAGTAGACATCATGAGAATTGCAGCTGAGCTTAGAAAATATCTATTTGAAAAAGCTCAAGAAAATAGTGACAATGACGTTTCTGATAAATCACAAGCATCATCGAAAAAAAGCGAATTAGAAAAATACACTAAAAATTTGAACAAACTTGCTAAGGAAGGAAAAATAGATCCTTGCATAGGTCGTGAACAAGAAATAGAGAGAATTATACAAGTATTACTTCGTAGGAAAAAGAACAATCCTGTATTGATAGGAGATCCAGGAGTTGGTAAAACAGCTATTGTAGAAGGACTTGCAGTCAAGATAGTAAATGGCGAAGTAAATGATATTTTCAAAGACAAGGAAATTTTGTCATTGGATTTGGCAGCTCTTTTAGCTGGTACAAAGTACAGAGGCGATTTTGAAGAGAGAATAAAAAAAGTAATCGATACTCTATCTAAATCACAAAACAAAATTTTGTTTATAGATGAACTTCATTCTTTGATGGGAGCAGGTGGAGCAGAAGGAGCATTAGATGCATCCAATATTTTGAAACCATCTCTAGCAAGAGGAGAACTTCAAATAATAGGCGCTACTACTATAAACGAATACAGAAAAACAATCGAAAAAGACCAAGCATTTGAAAGAAGACTTCAAACTATTATGGTGTACGAACCATCAATAGAAGATTCCATCAAAGTCATAGAAGGATTGAAAGAAAAATACGAATCACATCATAACGTGTTGATAACGGATGAAGCTATAAAAGCAAGTGTAGAATTATCTGATAGATATTTGACTGATAGATATCTACCTGATAAGGCGATAGATTTGATAGACGAAGCTCAATCAATGGTAAGAGTCAAAAATTTCAACCCTGGCAAAAACTACGACAAAGAAATATTGAAATTAGAAGATGAAAAGCAAAAAGCAATTGCGGATACTGATTTTCTTTTGGCAGCAGAAAAAAGAGATGAAATCGAACAGATAAAATTGAAAGCCAAAGAAGATGAAGAAAACGGCGATAAATTGACGATAGGATTTGACGAAATAGCCAACATAGTATCTCGTTGGGCAAATGTACCTGTATCCAAATTGACGGAGACAGAATCTCAAAAATATATTTTCTTAGCAGAAAATTTGAAAAAGAACGTCATAGGACAAGACAGTGCGATAGATTCTATATCAAATGCAATCAAACGTGCTAGAGTTGGATTAAAAGATCCTAAAAAACCTATTGGATCATTTGTATTCGTAGGACCTACTGGTGTAGGTAAAACTTATCTCGCAAAAAGATTAGCCAAGGAATTGTTTGGAGATGAAAATGCGATGATAAGAATAGATATGACAGAATACATGGAAAAACATTCCGTATCTAAATTGATAGGATCACCTCCGGGATATGTAGGATACGATGAAGGTGGACAGTTGACTGATATGGTCAGAACAAAACCTTATTCTGTAATATTATTTGATGAAATCGAAAAAGCTCATCCAGACGTATTCAATACTCTATTGCAAGTTTTGGATGATGGAAGACTTACTGATTCAAAAGGAAGAGTAGTCAATTTCAAAGACACAGTGATAATTATGACATCTAATATTGGTGCAAGTGAACTTGAAAGAAGAAATGTACTTGGATTTAACGCGTCAGAAGATATCGAACAAGATGAAAACAAGAGAAACAAAGATATAATCAATCAAGCAATGAAGACTATGTTCAAGCCAGAATTTTTGAACAGACTAGACGATATAATAGTATTCAATAATTTAAACAAAGAAAACGTAAAGAAGATTGCAAAATTATTGATGGATGAATTAGTAGAAAGACTAGACAAAAACGACATAAAAGTTTCTTACGACGATAAAATATTGGATTATATCGTAGAAAAAGGATACGACAAAAAATTTGGAGCTAGACCACTTGAAAGATTGATAAGAACTGACATCGAAAACGAATTGGCAGATAAAATATTGAACGGCGATATCGACAGAACGAAGAAGACTACAATTACAGTCGTAAACGACAAGGTGAGTTTCAGAAGATATATAAGAAGAAAAAAGACTGTGACACAATAATATGAAAAAAAGAACGAAATATGTATGCAAAAATTGTGGATATGAACAAATTTCTTGGATAGGAAAATGCCCCAGCTGTGGTAGCTGGGGCTCTATGCAAGAAGAGGAAGTAGTAGATGATAGAAAAACTTCTACGAAGAAAAATTCTCCCAAATCCGACCCCATAAAATTAGTAGACGTCAAAATAGATTCATCAGAGAGAATACAGTCGTCTATAGAAGAATTAAACAGAGTTTTCGGAGGGGGACTTGTCAGAGATTCTGTGTCAATTCTCACTGCAAGACCTGGAGCAGGTAAATCTACATTGCTTTTGGAACTTGCAAATGATTTGGCGAAGAAAAACATAAAAGTTCTCTATATTTCAGGAGAAGAATCCACATCGCAAATCAAACAAAGAGCTATTAGAATAATGGAAAAAATTCCAGAAAATATATGGTTGATTTCTACTACGAGTATGGATAACGCATTGGAAAGCATAAATCAAATCAAACCGGAAGTTATATTTTTGGATAGTATTCAAACATTTCAACTACAAGAATTTAATTCGAGACCTGGTTCTCCAGTGCAAACAGTTGAATGTGCGAATAAAATAGTAGAAGTGTGCAAAAATCCCGATAGACCTACACTTTCTATAATGATAGGACATATGACAAAATCAGATGAGATGGCAGGACTTAGAACGCTAGAGCATTTAGTGGATACGGTATTGTACTTAGAAGGAGAAAGCGACGATCCTTTGAGATTATTGACGACAACTAAAAACAGATTTGGAAGGACAGGAGAGATTGGACTTTTCAATATGCAAGAAGATGGCATAAAAGAAATCAAAGATGCATCGGATTATTTCGTAACAAAAAGGAAAAAGCAAGTAAATGGTGCAGCACTTTCTGTAATAAAAGAAGGATCTAGAATTTTAGTTGTAGAAGTGGAAGCATTGGTATCGAAATCATTCACTCCATATCCACAGAGAATAGGAGATAGTCTCAGAAAAGATCAACTCAATACGCTGATTTCGATTTTAGAAGAGCGAGCTGGAATGGGTATGTACGACAAAAATGTCATAATTAAAACCACTGGTGGAATTAAAATTCAAGAACAATCTGTGAATTTGTCGATCATAATGGCGATAGCATCTTCTCTTATGAACAAACCGATACCATCCGATGTCGTATTCATTGGAGAAGTAGGACTTACAGGTGAGATAAAAAGAGTACCTCAAATAGAGACAAGACTTAGAGAAATAGAACGATTGGGATATAAAAAAGTGTATATATCACAAAACACGACATTGGCACAAAAATACGATCTTGAAATCAAACAATTTGATTCAATAAGATCTGTAATAAATGATGTGTTCTAAAAAAGGACAAAAGGCGAGGAAAAATCCTCGCCTTTTATTTTGGGGCTTATGCAATATTTTTATTATAATTTCTTTTCTATTTCATCTAAAACATTCAATAATTGAGGAAGGATTTCTTCTAATACTCCATCATCCATTGGGTTTTTGATATTTCCGGCTTTCATCAATCCGAAGAATGATTCTTTTCCACCTACTTTACAAATTTCGTAGTAATCTTTGAATGCTTCGTCTCTGTCTTTCAATGATTTTAATAAAAATTGGAATGCACATACTTGAGCTAATGTGTAATCGATGTAATAGAAAGGTGTATTGAATACGTGACCTTGTCTATACCACCATGTTCCTTTTTCTAAAAATTCATTATCGTAATCTAAATTAGGACGATACATCATTTCTATTTCGTGATATTTTGCTTTTCTTTCTTCAGGTGTAGCGTCTGGATTTTCATATACGAAGTGTTGGAAATGATCTATAGTAACTCCGTAAGGTATGAAACTTATAGCTCCATCTAAATGAGAGAATTTGAATTTATCAGTTTCTTCTTCAAAGAAAAGTTTCATCCATGGCCATGTCAAAAATTCCATACTCATATAATGAATTTCGCAAGCTTCGTAAGTTGGCCAAATGTATTCCATAATTCTACCATCCATTGAAGTATAAGATTGGAATGCGTGTCCTGCTTCGTGAGTCATGACTTCTACATCATGTGTAGTTCCGTTGAAGTTTGCAAATATGAATGGAGAATCGTAGTTTTCAATAGTAGTACAATATCCTCCGCCTTCTTTGCCTTTTTTGCTTTCTAAATCGAATAATTCTCTATCGTACATGAAATTGAAGAATTCTTTAGTTTCAGGAGATAATTCAGAGTACATTTTCTTAGCGTTTTCTACCAAGAAATCTTTTCCTCCGTGTGGTTTGGCATTTCCATCTGTAAACATGACGTTAGTATCGTATGCTTTCATGTTTTCTATGCCTATTCTCTTAGATTGTTTTTTTCTAAGTTCTAGATATACAGGTGTGACGTATTTTCTGACGTATTCTCTGTACTTTTTGACATCGTCTTTGTTGTAATCAGTTCTCATTAGAGATTTGTATTGGAATTCTATATAAGAATCAAATCCCAAAGCTTTTGCCATATCAGTTCTTACGTGAACCATTTCATCGTATATACCGTCGATTTCTTTTTCATGTTCTTTGAAAAACTCTGCTATTTTTTCAGTAGCTTCTTTTCTCACTTCTCTTTTTTCTGATTGAGTATAAGGAGCCATTTGAGATAAAGTCAATATTTTGTCGTCGAATTCGATTTGAGCAGAAGCTATCAACTTATTGTATTTTGTAGCTAATTGATTTTCTTTTTGTTTGAATGGAACGGCTTCTTCCTTGAATATCAATTGACAGTCCATCAAATCAAACAAGTGTTGACCAAAATGTTCTATCAATTCGTCTTTAAATTTAGAATTGTTTACAGCTTCGTATAACTTAGTTTCCAAAACTGAATAATATGGCATGTATTCGTCTAAAAAATCCTGCTCTTTTGCGTAAAATTCATCGTTTGTATTGATTGAATGACGAATGTAGACCAAGTTAACATTTGTACTTAACGTTTTCTTGTATTCGTCCATTTCTTCCATTATTTTTATTTGCTCACTAGAAGATTTAGAGTCGTTGAATCTTTTGATCATATCTTCTACTTTAGCTTTATCCTGTTCATAATCAGGTCTTGTGTATTTGTATTCTGTAAATTTCATTATTTCACCTCTAGAACAATTTTATCATATTTTTAAATAATGTAAATGTTTTTATAAGTTTGTTTTTATGATTATAAAAATTAATTATAGGGTATTGATAAAAAAGGAGGATAAAATGGACGAAAAATTAGATAGAATAAAAGGAGCATTGTATGGATTTGCAATAGGTGATAGCATGGGTGCTACAACTGAATTTATGACAGATATCGAAATTAGAGAAAAATTGGGAATGGTCTATGAAATTGTAGGGGGAGGATGGTTAAATTTAAAAGCAGGAGATCCTACAGATGACACAGATATGACTATATGCGTGATGAAAGCTCTCATTGAAGATGATTTGGTTAATTTCGAAAAAAACGTGGCAGATTTTTTTGTAGAATGGTACAAAACAAATCCAAAAGACATAGGAAAACAATGCAATTTTGCGATAGAATATTACATCGACAATGAAAAATTTGTAGAAATTGACGATACAGCTTTAGGAAATGGGAGTTTGATGAGGTCACTTCCATGTGCACTTAGGGGAAGAGATTACATAGAATTAAATGTAAAACAGGGAAGAATCACTCACAACAATAAAATTTGCGACGATATCATACGAGAATACAGCGACATTATAATAAAAAATATACATGGAATAAATTGCGACACATATGAAAAAAAACTTATGCCACCTTCAGGATACATCGTCAATACTTTCAACAATGCAATTTATTGGGCTCAAAAGCCTTCAATAAAAGAATGCATAATATCAGCTGTAAACCACGGTGGAGATTCAGATACCATAGCTGCAATTGCAGGAAGCATCAGTGGTTCAAAATACGGATACACTTCAATACCAAATACGTGGATAGATCAATTGAGTAGTAAAACAAAATTGGAAATAGAAAAATTTTTAGAATACATCACGACAAAATAAAAATCACCCTCTTAAAAGAGAGTGATTTCTTTTTATATACTAATCAGTAATATCTTCTCCGTTGTAAGCGTGAATGTAAATCATCTTAACTATTTCAGGATTTGATTCACGAGGATTTGTCAAAGTACAAGGATCTTCATAAGCGTTTTTGCTCATTTCATCTAATACTTCGTCAAATTTTTCTTTGTTAAATCCGAATTTTTCTTCAACGTCTTTCAAAGTTTCAGGAATACCTACTTTTTTAGCTAATTCTCTAACAGCTAGAGGATAATCTTCTACGCCTAATTCTTTTTCGATGAAATCTACTTTGTCAGTAGCTTTTCTGTTGAATTGTGTAATATATGGAAGTAATATTGCATTTGCAAGTCCATGAGTAATTCCAAACATTCCACCGATTTTGTGTGCTAATGAGTGAACTAAACCAAGAGATGCAGATGTAAATGCCATACCAGCCATTGTAGATGCGTTGTGCATTTTTTCACGAGCTTCCATATCATCAGGATTTTCATAAGCTTTTGGCAAATATTCAAATACTAATTTCAATGCGTGAATTGCCAATGCGTCAGTGAAATCATTAGCTATATTTGATACTAATGCTTCAGTAGCATGAGCTACTACGTCCATTCCTGTATTTGCAGTGACAGATTTTGGCATTTTTGCAGGTAATACAGGATCTACTATAGCTATATCTGGAACGATATGGTCAGAAACCAATGGGTATTTTATATGAGTGTGAGTATCTGTAATAACTGAGAATGCAGTAATTTCACTTGCAGTACCGGATGTAGAAGGAATTCCTACGAATTTTGCTTTTTTACGAAGATCTGGAAGAGAACCAGGTTCAATTATATCTTCAAATTTTAATTCAGGATGTTCATAAAATGCCCACATACCTTTTGCAGCGTCCATTGCAGAACCACCACCGATTGCAACTATCCAATCAGGTTCAAATTCAAGCATTCTTTTAGATCCAGCTTCTACTGTTTGTACAGATGGATTTTCTTCAACACCGTCAAAAACTTCGACTTCCATATTAGCTTTCTTTAATTCTTCTACGGCTCTATCTATAAAACCGTTTTTCTTCATAGAATGTCCGCCTGTAACTATAAATGCCTTTTTGCCTTTTAATTCACTTAGTTTAGAAAAACTACCTTCTCCAAAGTGAATAAATCCTGGAATATGAAGTACTCCGTTTGCCATAATAAATCACTCCTTTTTAATTTTACAAAAACATTTTCGCTTTCGTTATAATAATATTATAACAATATAAAAGAGCTAAAGTCAACCATAATTATAAATCATTAACAAATACAATAAATTACGTTAAAATATTTTAACATATAAAATGGCAATGTTAATTTAAAACGAGTTACTGGAAATACAAAAGCGTTTTATCAAATAATTAAACGATGTGAATTCAAAAAAGACGAATATCAAAAAAATTTTACAAATAAATGAAAAAATTAATAAAAATAGGTTGACATATAAAAAAATAAATAATAAAATAATTAGGCAACTAAGAGTTAGGGGGCTAACTAATTTTATATTTAAGAGTATGAAAGGAGGAAAAATGGATTTAGAAAGACATATAGGTCTAAAAATCAGAAGGCTCAACAACAAAATTTTGAGTGATGAAAATGAAACTATGAAGATAGTTGGACTTACTAGAATACAAGGAAGAGTTCTTCACTATATTTTGCATAAACAAATGGATGGAATAGATTGTTTTCAAAAAGACGTGGAAGAAAGATTTTCCATCAAACCTTCTTCAGCTACAGAAATCATAAGAAGATTAGAGGACAAAGGTTATATTGAAAAAGAAGAATATCCTGACGACAAAAGAATGAAAAAACTTATAGTCAAAAAGGCGGGAATCGACAAAAAAAATGAAATTGTAAAGCGAATTATAAGCGATGAACAGAAATACAGAAAAGGAATAGATGAAGATAAATTAGATATTTTCTTTGAAGTAATAAATCAAATATTAGAAAATGTAGAGGTAGGTGAAGACAATAATGATTAAGACTTTAATGGGAAGTATAAGACAATACAAAAAAGCATCCATATTGACTCCTCTTTTTGTAACAGGAGAAGTAATCATGGAAAGCATAATTCCATTTATAGTAGCAATGTTAGTCAATCAGATCAAAAGAGGAGCAAAGGTTGACGAATTGTTGTATTATGGAATGATTTTGATAGTGCTTGCTATAATAAGTTTGATTTTTGGATGGCAAGCAGGTAAATTTGCAGCGACAGCATCTAGTGGTTTTGCGAGAAATTTGAGAAGCGATATATTTTCTAAAATTCAAGAATTTTCTTTTAAAAACATCGACAAATTTTCTAGCTCATCTTTAGTGACAAGACTTACTACAGATATAAGTAACGTGCAGATGGCATATATGCTAATAATCAGAGCAGCTGTAAGAGCACCTTTGATGTTCATATTTTCATTTATAATGGCATATGTAATAGGTGGTAGAATGTCAATCATATTTTTGGCAGTAGTGCCTATATTGGGAATAGGAATTTTCTTGATAATGAGAAGAGTATTGCCAATTTTCAGATCTGCATTCAAAAGATATGACGCATTGAACGCATCAATACAAGAAAATATAAAAGGGATCAGAGTTGTAAAAGCATACGTAAGAGAAGAAAAAGAAATCGACAAATTTTCTAAAACTGTAGGAGAATTGAGAAGAGATTTTACAAGAGCAGATAGATTACTAGTATTGACAAGTCCTTTAATGCAATTTTCATTGTATTCAGTTATGGTGTTCATATTTTCGTTTGGATCTTACTTGATAATATCTACAAAAGGATTGGAATTGGATGTAGGACAATTCTCTTCATTGATAACTTATTCATGGCAAATCTTGATGGCGTTGAACATGTTGGGAATGATAATTTCATTCATAACTATGTCCACAGAATCAGCAGAACGTATAGTTGAAGTATTGAACGAAGAAAGTACATTGACTAATCCTGAAAATCCTGTAATGGAAGTAAAAAATGGAGATATAGAATTCAATGACGTGTATTTTAGTTATTCAGATGATATCGAAAAATCAGTTCTAGACGATATCAACGTTCACATAAAATCAGGCGAGACAATCGGAATAATAGGATCTACAGGATCATCTAAAACTACATTTGTCAATTTGATTTCTAGGTTGTACGATGTCACAAAAGGACAGATAAAAGTAGGCGGAATTGACGTAAGAGATTACGATTTGGAAGTATTGAGAGACAAAGTAGCAGTAGTATTGCAAAAAAACGTCGTATTTTCAGGTACTATCGCAGAAAACTTGAGATGGGGAAATAAAAATGCCACACAAGAAGAGATAGAACGTGCAGCGAAAATCGCACAAGCAGACGAATTTATACAAAAAATGCCTCAAAAATACGACACATTTATCGAACAAGGTGGAAGCAACGTATCAGGTGGGCAAAAACAAAGATTGTGTATAGCGAGAGCCCTACTCAAAAATCCAAAAATTTTGATATTGGACGACTCTACAAGCGCAGTCGACACTGCAACAGATGCCAAAATCAAAAAAGGATTCAGAGAATATTTACCTGAAACTACTAAAATAATAATCGCACAAAGAATCAATTCTATAAGCGATGCAGATAGAATTTTCGTAATGGATGAAGGAAAAATAGTAGACATAGGAACTCACGAAGAATTGTTGAAGACAAGCGAAATCTATTCAGAAGTATACGAATCTCAAACACAAGGTGGTGACTTTGATGAGCAATAAAACAGACAATAAAAAAAGCACACAAAAAAGAAATAACCTTTTGAGAATACTAAAACTCTTGTGGCAAACTTATCCTAAATTATTGCCGATTGCATTGGTGTGTATAATTATCAATGCAATAATATCGTCAATACCTGCAATCTTCAGTCAAAACATAATTGCAATAGTAGAAAAATCGTGGAAAACAGGAGATTGGAGTTCAGTATCGGGACAGATAATGAGATATGTAGCAATACTTGCGGTATTTTATGTAATAAGCATAATAGCGGGAATTATCTACCAAGAATTACTAGTTACAATAACACAAGGATTCTTGAATAAAATAAGAGTTGATATGTTCTCACTAATGCAAAAATTGCCATTAAAATATTTCGACACGAACGCTCACGGAGATATAATGAGTCACTACACAAATGACATCGACACATTAAGACAAATGATATCTCAATCAATACCTGCGTTGATGGCATCTTCTATAATAGTCATCACAGTATTATTCATAATGATATATTACAGTATATGGATAACATTGATGGTTTTACTTGGAGTATTCTTCATGTACAAAACCACAAAACACATCGGATCAAATTCGAGCAAACACTTTAGAAGACAACAAAAATCATTAGGTAAGACAGAAGGTTTCATCGAAGAAATGATCAACGGCCAAAAAGTAGTAAAAGTGTTCAATCACGAAGAAGAAAGCATCAAAAAATTTGAAGAATTGAACGAGCAGCTTTTCAAAGATACTGAAAGTGCTAATAAATATTCCAACATACTAATGCCAATATTACAAAATATAGGAAACATATTGTACGTAGTAATAGCGTTATTTGGAGGATTATTGATGGCATTAAAAGTGCCAAACCTTTCAATATCTGGATTGGCAATAGGAATCAACATAATAGTTCCTTTCTTGAACATGACAAAACAATTTACAGGAAATATCTCCAACGCATCAATGCAAGTAAACCACATAGCATTGGCATTAGCAGGAGCAGGACGTATATTTGAAATCTTAGACCAAGAACCAGAAGAAGACAATGGCCACATAACAATCGTAAGAGTCGATGAAGAAGATGGAAAAATAGTAGAAAAACAAGAACGAACTGGAAAATGGGCATGGAAAGATAACACAAAACAAGGACAAGAACAGTATACAATGCTAAAAGGCGATGTCAGAATGAAAAATGTTGATTTCGGATATACAAAAGATAAATTGATATTGAAAAACATATCATTGTATGCAAAACCAGGACAAAAAGTAGCATTCGTAGGAGCGACAGGAGCAGGAAAAACTACAATAACCAACCTTATCAACAGATTCTACGACATAGATTCCGGAGAAATAACATACGATGGAATCAATATCCAAGACATCAAAAAAGACGACTTGAGAAAATCTTTGGGAATAGTATTGCAAGAGACAAACCTATTTACAGGAACAGTTTTGGACAATTTAAGATATGGAAGATTAGATGCAACAGATGAAGAATGTATAAAAGCATCCAAATTAGCAGGAGCAGATTATTTCATAAGATTGTTGCCACAAGGCTACAACACAGTAATATCTGGAAATCACGACACATTATCTCAAGGACAAAGACAGATGATATCAATAGCTCGTGCAGAAGTAGCAAATCCTCCTGTAATGATACTAGATGAAGCCACATCGTCAATAGATACAAGAACAGAAGAAATAGTACAACAAGGAATGGATCAATTGATGAATGGAAGAACAGCATTTGTAATAGCACATAGATTATCTACAGTGCAAAATTCAGATGTAATAATAGTATTGGAAAATGGAGAAATAATAGAACGTGGAGATCACAACGACCTATTGAACCAAAAAGGAAAATACTACCAATTATACACTGGTGGATTAGAATAAAACAGAGGAGAAATATTTCTCCTCTATTTTTGTGTAAATTTAGAAATGAGTAGCAAATATTTTGATAATATTGCACTACACAAATACAAAACGTTTCCTACATTTAAGTATTAATAAATTATTATACTCAAATATATATATTAAATGTAAAAGTTTTTGTGATAAATGACGAATCCTTTTATTTGTGATAAAATAATAAAAAATCTTTTTATTTTAAGAATATGCGTAGCATTGGAGGATGTTTTGAAGGCTAAAGTTTTACTTATTGAGGATTCAGAGAAAATAGCAGAATTAATAGATGTCTACATGAAGGAATATTTCGATATAATTTATGCAGATACAGGTGAAAAGGGACTTGAAATATTTAATAACGAGAATATAGATATAATTATTTTAGATATAGTTCTTCCTGGAATTTCGGGGCTTGAGGTTTTGACAGAAGTTAGAAAGGCTGGAAATACTCCGGTTATTATTCTTTCTTCAAAAGATCTTGACATGGACAAGATATTGGGCTTGAAAATGGGAGCAGACGATTATGTGACTAAACCTTTCAATCCAATGGAGCTTTTGGCTAGAATTGAAGTTCAACTTAGAAGATCCAATTATGCTATACAAGAGGATGAAGAATTCATCAAATACAAAGATTTAAAACTTGATTTGAATAATCTCGCAGTGTATAGAAATGATGAAGAGATTAGCCTTATGCCAATAGAATATAAACTTTTGGGACTTTTCATGGAAAATCCAGGTCATGTTTTCACTAAGAAACAAATTTATGAGTCTGTTTGGGATAATATTTATTCATATGACGACAACACAGTCATGGTACATATAAGTAAATTGAAGAAAAAAATAGAAACACAAGAGAAGAAATACATTAAAACTATAAGAGGATTGGGTTACAGATTTGAAAAATAACACGTTTAAATTTGTTTTATTTAAGAGAATTTTAATATTTACGGTTTTAGTTCTCGCTCTATTTTTTGCGATAAATACTACTGTTGACGTAGTTGGTTCGAAACTATTGGCAGATGTATACCAATTTAAGGAAAGTTTGACTATGGATGAAGCGATACGCAGTTTTCCAGAAACTCAGAAGGTGATTTCGTCAATAAATGGAAAATGTCAGATAATAAATGATAATACAGTGGTTTTTCCTAAAAATGTCAAAAAATCGTATAGTGAAGAAGAATTGATAAGTTTGATGAACGGTATGTCGAAAATTGGAGATAAGACATATAAAGCGGTGTTGACTCCTATTAGAGACAAGAAAAATTATTTTCAGATGATAATAGTACCAACGGATAAGATTCAAACGAATTATGCTATTCAAATGGATATTTACGATTCAAGAAACAACACGTATTTGAATTTTTTGCTAATAGCGATTATTATTTTTTTTGGTGGATATTTTTTGATATCTAGACTTGTCGTACGCAAGACAAATAAAATGATAGTAAAGCCTATATCGGATTTGAAAGAGGATATGGCGAATGTATCGCAAGGAAGTTACGATATCGAGAAGGCTTCGTACGAGATAATAGAATTTAATGAGATGAGAAAATCTTTTGAAGAAATGACAGAAACTCTTCAATCGCTTTCTGAAAAAGCGAAAAATGATGAGTTTTTAAAATCTCAGATTATTTCGGAATTGGGGCACGATATTAAAAATTCTATAACTCCAATTGTCGGATATACTAATATTTTGAAAAACAAGGATTATCTTTTGAAAGAAGATTTGGATATGATGGAAAAAATCTTATCTAATTGCAAAGACATGCAGGAAATGCTGGGAATGTTAGTAGAATATGGGAAATTAAGTAGGATAGATTACCATTTAAATAAAACTAAAATTGATGTGATGGAGATTTTCAAATCCGTAATAGGAGAGAAATACTCTAATTTTGAAAATAAAAACATAGATCAGATAATTAAACTCGAAGATAAGCCTATTAATCTTTTGTTGGATTATATCGAAATAAAAAGGGCAATAGGAAATATAATTGGAAATGCAGCGACTCACAATCCTGAATTTTCTGTGGTGGAGTTTAGCTATAGAGAGACGGAGTTTTATGTGGATTTGATAGTAGCTGATACTGGAAATGAGATTGAAGAATCTAATTTGAAGATTATTTTTGAACCTTTTATAAGAGAAAAACCTACTATAGAAAAACAAGGTCATAGTGGTTTGGGGCTTTCTATTTCGAAAAAAATTATAGAAAAGCACGGTGGAGAGCTTTTGTTAGAACAGCCTTTTGAAAATTATACTAAAGCTTTTATAATTAGATTGCCAAAATAAAATTTAATATTGTATTTAATGCCTATAGAAGACTGATATTCTGTAGGCATTTTTTTGTCGAAATCAACTAAATGTAAATTGTAAATAAATTTATTGAAAAAATTTTCTTGAAAATTTCTTAGATTTTACTTCAACGGCTGATTTAAAGGGTTTTTGATTTATCATAGTTTTTACAAAAATATAAGGCTTATTTAAGGATTTATTATGCTGAGATTAAGTATTGGGTTCTATAATATTCTTGTAATCAAAAAGGAGGCAAAAAGTTTGAAAGTAGAATTACATAATTATCATAATCACAAGATTTTGTGCAATTATGATAACGGAGCTGTTGCCCTAATCGATGAAGAAAATTTGCCATATGTAAATGAACTTATAGATACCGGTAAAAGCGAGATAGGAGAAGAAAGACTAAAGGAAATAGGATTTTTCGAGCAATCAGAAGGAAGAAAACAAGCGTACATACATGTGACACATCATTGCAATATGGATTGTGTAGGATGCTATTCGAGAGTTAGCAACAGGAACAAAGAAAATGATATGCCTTTAGAAAAAATAATCAAAATCATAGATGAACTATACGACAATGGATTTGTGGATTTAGTTATTTCAGGTGGAGAACCTATGCTTAGAAAAGATTTGGAGAATATAGTGCATTATGCAAAATCTAAATCTATGAATATTTTACTCATCACAAACGGAAGTATCGATATACCTGATAGTATTCTCTGCGATATAGATATTTTATCGATATCTTTGGATAATATCGAGGAAGAATACAATTATTTAGGTAGAAGAATAGATAAAGATATGATCCTCAGACAATTTGAGAAGGCAAAAGCAAATGGAGTTTTGTACAACGGAATAATCACAATAAGTAATCAAAATATAGATAAATTAAATGAGTATTATCAAATGTCAATCAAATACGAGTTTCCAATTACATTCAGCCTTTTTTATTCTAAAGATGAAAATGCAAGAGAGTATTTGGTGACAGATGAAAAATTAGAAGAACTTGCAAAATCTAATTTTGAAATATTACCTGGACTTATAGAAGGAATCGATCCTTTAGATGAGATTTGTTGCAAGAGAGATTGCGGTGCTGCAAGTAGATCTATCAGCGTAGATGCAAATGGAAATCTCGCACCTTGCCATTTTATGCACGATATAAATCTTGGAAATCTGGGAGAGGATTCAAAAGATGCTTGGGAAAATTTGAAAAAATTCAAAGAAGATTTGGACAATACAAAAAGCGAATGTTCGAATTGTGAGCATTACTTCCTATGTGGAAGAGGATGTTTGGCGAGATCACATTCTAGTGGGAATTTTGGATTTAAAGATCCTTACTGCAATTTTTATAAGACGTATTATAAATTATTGCAGAGAGAATTATTTGAATAAATTTATACGAAGGGAGATAGATTCATGAAATTATTGGGAAGAAGATTAAATTTATGCACAGTTGTAGTTTTTGTAAGTGTAGGAGCATCGAGAAGAATTGGTGGCAACAGAGTAATAAGCATTTAATTGCTATTAAATAGCGTTAAATTATAAATTATTTTAAAGGAGGTGAAAGGAATGAACTTATTGGGAAGAAAATTGACAGGTTGTGTATCAATCGTATTTGTATCAGCAGGAGCATCAAGAAAAATCAACAAGAAATGGTCAGTAAAATTATAATGAACCATTAAAATACATACAAAGGAGGTGAAAGAAATGAGTTTATTGGGAAGAAAATTAACAGGTTGTGTATCAATCGTATTTGTATCAGCAGGTGCATCAAGAAAAATCAATAAAAAATGGTCAGTAAGTTTATAATTCAATGACAATATGAGTTAATTTATAGCAAAAGGAACAAAATTTAAAAGTTATTATAATAATAATGATAACAAAAGGAGATGCTACACAAACTATATAGCATCTCTATGTACATAGGGGGTAGTAGTTAATGGAAGAAATCTCACAGAAGTTAAATTTTATTTGGAGAGATTTGAAACAAGAAGAAAAACTTAAAGCATTTGGAATTGTAGCAGGATTTAGTTTGTTTGCGGCAGTTGTTTTGAATGTACTTGTAATTTCTTCTGTATACTTGAATAAAATTTTTCCTGAAAAAATTTCGATATTAATATTAGCTGCGAGCATTATAATTTCGCTTGCAGTGGTGCCTAAAATTCTATACGAAAAAATAGAGGGATTTAGTAGTCCGATTTCGATAGATTTAAGATCAATTTTATTTTTTATAATAGTTTTTACAATTTTAGTAAAATTTGTAGGTTTTAATTTGACAGTTCATTTCTTAGCTGTAGGTATAAGCGAAGAGGTGCTTTTCAGACATCTTCACTTAAAATATTTAGAGCCTATAGTTGGACAGAAAGTTGCAGTTATATACACATCTTTATTATTTGCTTTTTTACTTCACATGGGAGAACCTGTTTTGGCTAATTTGTTGGTGAGGTTACCTATCGGAGTTGGATTAGCTTTGATAAGGATTAGATTTGGATTAAATTCAGCAATTACTTGTCACTGGATTTACGATATATTATCGACTATTTTATAAGGAGGATTCAAAATGAATTTATTGTTAGTAGCTATTTTAACGGGAGTAGATTTTACTCTATTATACTTATTAATTCCAAATATTTCGGTTTTATTGGTTATGGGATTTATATTGATTTTCCCAGGAATAATTAATGGATATTTTTACAGCAAGGAGAATAAGAAAATCAACATATTAATATATCCAGTAATTACAGCTTTAATTTATTCAATATGTGCTTATTTTCTACAATCAAGTGGCAAAATAGTAGAATTTGCAAAACTTGCAAATATGAACACTGGAGAATTAGTAGTAAATATAAACACAAATATCACTGGAATTGACATGATAGTATTTTCATTTCTTTTACAAGCAGCCATTTTGTTTGTGGTGAATATATTGACGAGGAGAAAAGTTAATGATAAAAGTTACAGCGTTAAGCAAAACATATGAAAAAACAGGAAAACACGCCTTGGATAAGGCGAGTTTTTCTATTGAAGATGGAGAAATAGTTGGATTGATTGGGCCAAATGGTGCCGGCAAATCTACACTTATGAAAACAATGTGTAAATTTTTGAAGCCAAGTTTGGGAACAGTTAGTATTGATGGAAAAGATGTATACCAAAACAATTACGCGCTAAAAGACGTTGGAATTCTTTTGGAACCTGTTTTCTTTCCGCACCTAACAGCGTATGAAAATTTGGAATACTATCTCAAAATACATCAAAAAAGCGAATTTATAAAAGATATAAT
Organism: Finegoldia sp.; assembly: GCA_029983915.1. GTDB lineage: Bacteria > Bacillota > Clostridia > Tissierellales > Peptoniphilaceae > Finegoldia. The sequence continues at coordinate 52,957 of JASBYN010000011.1, forward strand.
GCCGCATTTGGAAATGGTTGGACTCAAAAACAATGCAAAACAAAAGCCAAAAGATTTTTCTTTCGGAATGAAGCAAAGATTGGGACTTGCTATGGCTCTTCTTGGAAAACCAAAAGTTTTGATCTTAGACGAACCATTTGTAGGACTTGATCCAAATGGAATAGAAGATTTAATAAATATATTAAAAAATAGAGTAAAAGAAGAAAACATGTCGGCTATTATTTCTTCACATCAATTGTACGAATTATCTTCTTTATGTAAGAGGACAATAGTTATAAATAGTGGCAAAATCGTATTTGATGGAATTCCTGAATTGAAGCCTAGTATAACATTTGAATTGGATAGAAAAATAGATACAGAACTTCCAGGTGAAATCATAGACAATACTATAACTACAAAAAAGGTTGGAAACGAGCTTACTGAATTTATAAGAAAAATTTTGGAAGAATACGAGATAGTCAATATTAGAAAAAATGAATGTGCTTTAGAGCAATTTTTCAAGGAGACAAAATGAGTTTGGAATTAATCGAATTTAAAAAAATATTAAAAAGACTTGATGGCAAAGTGCTTTTAGCTATAACATTTTGGCCACTGATTATGAGCCTTTTAGCTATTAGTGGCTCAGGATTTTTTGTATCAAAAGGACCGAAACTAGGGGCAGTGGATTTCATCGTGACTATGATAGATTTTCAAGACCTTATAGTTTTGCCATTATTAGTGAGCGTATACATTTGCAGCATGTCTTTTTATGAAGAAATACACACTAGACAAATTTACTTATACAAAGACATAACTAGAACGAAAATATTGAATTCAAAATACAAATCTGTATTATATACTTATTTGCTTTTTTACGTATTGTACGCAATAAACGCTTTAATAAGTTATTATCTTATATTCCAATTTACAAAAATTGGAAATGGACAAATCATAAGTTATGCAGAAAACATGATACCTTCAATATTTGAAGCATTTGAAATTCTTCTATCACAACTTTTCTACATTCACATTGGAATAAGCTTATCGTTGAGATTCAATACTGGATTTTCAATATTCGGATCAATACTTTTGTATTTGTTCATAAAAACTTCAAGATATATTAGATGGGCAAAATATCTAACACCTGTTGGATATAGAGAAATAATAAATTTCGGTGGACATATGGACGTTATCACTACACTTCTAATTTCGTTGGCAGTTTGGATAGCGTACAACATCATAATGTATTTTTTCAACAAGAAGTATTTTAACAAATTGGATTTTGAATAGGGTGAATTATGAAAAAATTTCTTTTGAAAAACAAATTTTTGCTTTGCATTAGCGTAATTATAACGATTATAGAGTCGATATTTACAATCGGACTGGCATTTATCCTATCTGCTATAATCAATTCGGCAGTCAATAAGAACCTAGATACATTAAAATTGTATTTGATGATAGCTGTAATTTACATATTTTTCCAGCTTTTAATTGGAATTTTAGGAAATTACACAAAAGGAATTTATACGGGAAAAGTCGAATCTGAATACAGAAATAAAGTTTTTGAATCGATAATAAAGAAAAGCCCAAAAGAATTTTTCAAAAGAAAAGAAGGAGATTACTTATCGATTTTGACCAATAACATAGATGATGTACTCGACTCGTATGTGTATTCGATATTTACGATAATATCAACAGTTACAAGCGGTATACTCACAGTAATCTCTATTATAATCATAGATTACAGAATATTATTTGTAGCAATTATAGTGGGAATAATTTATTCACTAATAACAAAGAAAATATCATCAGGATTAAAAGAATACAAAGACGAATGTTACGATTCGATGAGCAACTTCATAGTCAGAATAAAAGAACTTATAGGTGGATATGAAGTAATAAAAAAGGGAAATATAACAGACAAAGCATTATCTTCATACAAAAAATCGAGCGATAAATTCGTAGACAAAAAAGTCAAATTCACATTTAACTTTTCAAATGTCAACTTGTTCAATTTAATATTGGGACAAGGATTAGTCATCACAATAATTGGAATAGTGGCGTATTTGGTATTCAAAGAAAACCTAACGATAGGAGATCTAGTAGCAGTTGCACAGCTAATGGCAAGTTTAATAGGACCACTTGGAGATTTGAATGAAATAATCAATTCCAGAGCATCTTCTGAAAACTTGTTGAAAAAACAACTAGATATCATAGAAAACGAAGAAGTCGTAGAGAAAAAAGGAATCTTGAAAAACACATTCAAAAACAGCATTGAAATAGAAGATTTGTCATTTGAAATAGGAACGAAAAAAATTCTCGAAAAAATATCTCTGAAATTTGAAAAAAATAAAAAATACGCAATAGTAGGAGAAAGTGGCTCTGGTAAAAGCACGATTTGTAAGCTGATTCAAAACTACTACAGAAATTATGAGGG
>JASBYN010000012.1 GCA_029983915.1 Finegoldia sp.
GCATTGCAACAACTCTATTACGTGCTTTCATGTCTCCTCCTATTAATTTTTATTTTCTCTCAATTTGTTAACTTTAATAAACATAGCTGAAAATGGCTCTATATCTACTCTAATAGAATATTTTCTTCCATTATGTGGTTGTGTTTTTGAATAATAAGGTTTGTTTCGAGATAAATTTCCTCCAAATTTTTTCATAGATGAATTTAATAAAACAGAATATAGAGCGTATTCATCTACTCCTATTGGATATCTATTTCGTTTTACCGGTGTGAAATTAAATATGCAAATTATTTTTTCGTTCTTTGAATTAATTCTTTCAAAAACTATCAAAGACTCATTTGCATTATTCACATCTTCCCATTGAAATCCAGAGTAAGTCGTATCCATAGAATAAAATTCATCATTTGACACATAAAATTTATTTAATTCACTCATAAATTTTTGTAACTGTTGATGTTTTTCATAATCTAATACTTCCCACGTTATTTCTTTGTATTCATTCCATTCATCAAACTGTCCAATGTCATTTCCCATGAAAAGCAATTTTTTACCTGGATGAGCGTACATATACGAATATAATAATCTTATCTGATCAAATTTTTGTTCGTATTCTCCAGGCATTTTGCCTATCATAGAATTCTTCATATGGACAACTTCATCGTGACTAAATGGCAAAATATAATTTTCATTGAAAGCATACATTATTGAAAACGTCAATAAATCGTGATGATCTTTTCTGTAAATTGGATCCATCTTCATGTATTTTATAGTATCGTTCATCCAACCCATATTCCATTTAAAATCAAATCCCAATCCGTTTTCATCCGTAGGTTTGGTTATATTAGGCCAAGATGTAGATTCTTCTGCAACCATACATACGCTTGGAAATTCTTCTTTCACAACATCATTTAATTTTTTGATAAATTGTATTGCAGGTTTGTTTTCCACGCTTCCATCTTCATTATGTATATCTTTTCCTGAAAAATTCAAATATAACATATAGGCGACTGCATCTACCCTGATTCCATCTACATGGTATTGTCTTATCCAAAATAAAGCAGATGATATCAAAAAATTAACTACTTCCTTTTTTTCAAAATCAAAATTCAACGTTCCCCATTGATTGTTTTCTGCCAAATATTGATTACTACTTTCGTATAAATTAGTACCATCGAATTTTCTAAGCCCAAAATCATCTTTGCAAAAATGAGCAGGAACCCAATCCATTATTACCCCAATGTTATTTTGATGAAGTGTATCTATTAAATACATCAAATCTTTAGGACAACCAAATCTAGAAGTAGCTGCAAAAAATCCCGTCAATTGATATCCCCATGATCCATCAAAAGGATGTTCCATCAAAGGCATAAATTCCACATGTGTGTAGTGCATTTTTTTCAAATAATCTACTAATTCATCTGCCAACTGTCGATAAGACATTAAATTGTCTCCGTTTTTCTTCCACGACGATAGATTGACTTCGTATATGCTCATAGGACTATTGGAATAATCTGTTTTTTTTCTTTTATTTAACCACTTCTTATCTTTCCAATAATATCCACTCAAATCATACACTTTGCTCGCACTCTTAGGTCTAAGTTCACTGTGAAATGCAAATGGATCTGCTTTGTATAGTATGTCTTCGTTTTGAGTTACGATTCTGTATTTATAAGAATCAAAAATTTCTACATCTCTTACGCATATCTCCCAAATTTCACCGTCATTTATCCTTTTGAGAGGCATTGAATAATCATCCCAATTGTTGAAATCTCCAACCAAATTTACGTATTTTGCATTTGGAGCCCACACTAAAAACCTAGTGTAAGCTCCTTTTTTATCTGAATACATATGAGATCCCAAGAAATCACTCAGATTCTTGTTGTTTCCCTCGTGAAATAAGTATATATCTACCTCATTTCCACCTTTATAAAAAATTTTATCCATTACTTTTGCTAAAATACCTCCAAATAATTACTCACCTGTAATCATATTTATCGTCATTACTTTATTTTTCAATTCTTTTATTTGATTATTGAGTTGGTTGTATTCTTCAGAGCTCATCTTTTTAGAATCAAATAATTCTTCGTTTTCGTATAATCTATCTATTTTTGCTTTTATTTTGGCTAATTCACAATAAAGATCGTTGTTTTCTTTGCTTGTGCTTATTTCTTCATCTATATTGTATTCTCCAGGTTCAAATTCAATTTCTTCGTATAATTCTGGGATTATAGTCGAAACATCGTATTTTGATTCTAATAATTGAGATAGTTTTTCTGCTCCATCTGATTCACCATGAGTCACGAAGATTTTCTTTGGTTTTACTTGCATTTTATCTACAAAATCCATCAAAATATTTTGGTCAGCATGTCCAGAAAATCCTCCCAAATTGTAAATTTCAGCATTAACTTTGATAGTTTCTCCGAATAATTTTACTTCGTCAATTCCATCCAACAAAATTCTTCCAAGAGAGCCTTGTGCTTGATATCCGACAAATATTACTGCATTATTTGAATCCCATAGATTATGCTTCAAATGATGTCTAACTCTTCCTGCCGTAGCCATACCACTAGAAGATATAATTACCCTAGGGAATTTTACATTGTTCAACATTTTAGATTCGTCCACATTTTTTACGTAATGTAGATTTTCAAATTCAAATACGTTATCACCTTTAGATATAAAATCACGAGCATCTTGGTTAAATAAATCCGTATTTTTCATAAACGCTTTTGTCGCTTCAAAAGCCATTGGACTATCTACGTATATCGGTACTTTCTTTTCGTAATTATCTTTTATTTTATAATCGTAATAGCTATTTAATTCATAGATAATTTCTTGAGTCCTTCCAACTGCAAAACTAGGTATGATAACTGTGCCACCTCTTGAAGATACTTTTTCAATTATATTTATAAGTGCTTCTACACTTTCCTTGTAAGGATCGTGGATAGTATCCCCGTATGTCGACTCGATAACTAGATAATCGCATCCTGATATACTAGAAGGATTATTCAATATAGGATTATTTCCAGAACCTATATCTCCTGAAAATACTATTTTAGTAGTATTGGAATTTTCATTGATGTAAATTTCTAAACTAGCAGATCCCAACATATGACCAGCATCTCTAAATACAACTCTTATATCTTCGTTTATCTTTACTACCTCATCGTAATAAAAAGATCTGAACAAAGATATACAATTCATAGCTTCTACAGAAGTGTATAGTGGCTCAATCGGATCTTGTCCTCTCCTTTGACGTTTTTTATTTTCCCACTCTACATCACTTTGTTGAATTTTGGCACTGTCCATTAGCATTATTTCTGCTAAATCTCTAGTTGCTTTTGTGCTGTATATCGGTCTTCTAAATCCTCTTTTATACAATAGAGGTATTCTTCCGGTGTGATCAATGTGTGCATGCGTCAACAATAAAAACTCGACTTCATTCAAATTTATTCCAAAGTCATCGTTGTTTTTTGCTTCTAGCTCTTTACTACCTTGAAACAATCCACAATCTACTAAAAATTTGTGTTTTTCTGTTTCAACATAATAACACGAGCCTGTTACTTCTCTCGCTGCACCCAAAAATTTAATCTTCATTATATCTCCCCTTGGTTATTTAATATATTAAAGCTGAATATAGTGAAATATCCGCAAAGATTTTTGCGGATATTAATTTAATTTTGTTTTTTCTTTCTCTTTTCTTCTAAATTTCTAGCTATCAAAGTGTCCAAGACTAATTCGTATCCCTTAGCGCCTTTTTGAAGAGATCTGTTCACTCTGCTGATAGTAGCAGTAGAAGCACCTGTGTCTTTTTCGATTTCACTATATGTCTTTCTGATTTTCAATAATTTTGCTACTTCTAATCTTTGTGATATAGAATGTAGTTCTCTTAATGTACATACGTCTTCAAAAAATCTTCTTAGTTCTTCTTTTCCTTCTAACATCATGATGGCATCAAAAAATTCATCTAATGTTTTTTCTTTGATCTTAATGTCTGTCATATCTTACTCCTTAATTATATTGGTAACCGTTACCTTAAAATAATGAATTATTAGTTTGCTTGACTCATTTAATATGTTTTTTTAAATCGCTATTAATTCTCCACGAAATAAATCTTTCAACTAATATTTATCATTTTATTATATAGAATAATATACCCAAATTACATTAAAATTATTCTTTTTATAAGAAATTTTCGTTAATTTTATTTTAAATAAATTTAATAAAAAAAGGAAGTTTAAGCCGTAATCTTAAACTTCCTGTTAATTTATTTGTTATTTTTTTTAGATTTGTATCTCAATTGACTGTCTAGAATTCTTTTTCTAAGTCTCAAGTGATTTGGAGTTATTTCGATTAACTCATCATCTTCTACAAATTCCATCATCTCTTCTAAACTCATTATTTTAGGTGGAGATAATTTCAAAGCATCGTCAGCTGCAGCCGATCTTATGTTTGTTTGTGCTTTTTTCTTGCAGATATTTACTTCGATATCTAATCCTTTAGCATTAGAACCTACTACCATTCCTTCATAAACTTCATCTTGAGGTTTTACAAATAAAATTCCTCTTTCTTGAGCAGCATTCAATCCGTAAGCAGTTGCAGTTCCAGTATCGAAAGAAATTAAAGATCCCAATTGACGTTTTGGAATTTCGCCTTTAAATGGTTCGTATCCTTTCAATTCAGTGTTTATAACTCCATTACCTTTTGTGTCGCTCAAAAATTCTTGACGATATCCTATAAGTCCTCTTGAAGGTATTTCAAAAGTCAATCTAGTGTATCCACTTGAATTGTTGGAAATATCTTGTAATTCTCCTTTTCTAGTACCTAATTTTTCTATTACAGTTCCTACAAATGATTCTTCCACATCAATAGTCACTATTTCAATAGGTTCTAGAGTTTTTCCATCCTTATCCTTTTTGAACAAAACTTCTGGTTTAGATACTTGGAATTCGTAACCTTCACGTCTCATATTTTCTATCAATACAGACAAATGTAATTCTCCTCTACCACTTACTCTGAAAGTATCTGTAGAGTCTGTATCTTCTACTTTAAGACTTACATCTGTGTCTAATTCTTTGTATAATCTATTTCTAACTTGTCTACTAGTTACAAATTTTCCATCTCTACCTGCAAAAGGTGAATTGTTAACAGAAAAATTCATAGCCAAAGTAGGTTCAGAAATACTTACGAATTCTATAGGTTCCGCATCTTCTTCGCTAGCCAATGTGTCTCCTATTTCAATTCCTTCAACACCTGTCAAAGCTACTATAGAACCAAATTTTGATTCATTTACTTCAACTCTGTTAAGTCCGTCAAATTCGTATATCTTCGTAACTTTTATTTTCTTTTTCTTGTCTGGATTGTTGTAATTTTTTATGAAACAACTATCGTTTACTTTGACTTTTCCTTGTTCAATTTTACCAATTCCTATTCTTCCAACGTAATCGCTGAAGTCAGTTGTAGAAATCAATAATTTAAAAGGTGCATCTTCTTCTCCTTCTGGAGCTGGAATATATTCGATTATTTTATCCAACAATGCAGTCATGTCATCTGTTCTATTATCCAAATCATTTGTCGCAAATCCTTCTCTCGCAGATGCAAATACAAATGGAGATTCTAAATAAGATTCATCGGCATCTAATTGTATAAATAAATCCAATATTTCATCTATTACTTCATTTACTCTAGCTTCTTTTCTGTCGATTTTATTGATACAAATAATTGCAGGCAAATTCAACTCAAAAGCTTTTTTCAAAACAAATTTAGTTTGTGGCATAGGTCCTTCGAATGCATCTACGACTAATACAACCCCATTAGTCATTTTTAGCACACGTTCTACTTCTCCTCCGAAATCAGCGTGTCCCGGAGTATCTATAATATTAATTTTATGATTCTTATAATTAATAGCAGTATTTTTTGATAGAATTGTAATTCCTCTTTCACGTTCAATATCATTGCTGTCCATTACACGTTCTTGAACTTCTTGATTTTCTCTGAAAACTCCACTTGTTTTCAACAATCCGTCTACCAAAGTAGTTTTTCCGTGATCTACGTGTGCAATAATTGCCACATTTCTTACATCTTCTCTTTTCAAAATTTCACTTCCTTTAAACTTTAACAATTAATTATATCATAAATACCAAAAATTTAAGTAAAATTTAGGATAAATTTTATATCTAATTTTCGATTATCCTTATAAACACTGTACTTTCAAGTATTTTAAAGTATAATAAAACACCCATTTTACCACAATTGATTGAGCCTTGATATGACACTAAAAATAATATGGGAGGTGGGATAGCAATATTCTTTTCCCATTGGTCCAATTCCTTCCTTTCAATATTATTTTTAATTTCTTCAATCCGTTACTTCTTCTGCGATAAATAGCAGAACGTGATACATGGTATAATTCTGCGATTTCTTGGTCGCTCATGCTTTGAAAATAGAGTAATAAAATTACATCACGCTCTTTATTCGATAACTTATGCAAAGCAACAGCAAGTTTCTCATTGGATACTTGGATTGTGTATTTTAAGACTTCAAAAGAAGTATAAGCACATGAATAGTTATCCTCTGTTCCACGCTCAATATTTTTCATGTCTGACAATTCACTGAATAAAATTTCACGTTTAGAACGCCTTTCAAACTGCCTGTTCCTACTTTTTACTGTGCATTTAATAACAGTCATCATCAAAGCATTGAACTGTATTCTAACAATATGCTCAAAAGAAGATGTGTCCTTAATCTCAACCCCTTTGCGCATACGCTGAAATATATAAAAGTAAATACCGTCTATACCTTTGGAAATACTGAAAAGCGAGCAAGAAAAAAGCCCACACAAAACATATTGCTTGTGCGAGCTATAACATAAAATTATTAAATTGTAAAAAACTACGTCTTTTGAAAATAAAGGAATAGCTGAATTTTCCTTATTCTAACCATTTTGATTTTAAAGTATATATAATCATTAAAACAGTTCCTATCGCCCACGAGATAGGATATAAAACATAAACATTTTCTATTGTATTAAAATATGGCAAGACAATTTGAACCCATACAATGCGGAATAAGCACATAGAAACAAGCAAAATAACCATTGGGGGAATGGTTTTACCTGTACCTCTTACCGTTCCAGCAAGAGCTTGCAATGTACCAAGAAGAAAATAAAAAGGGCAAAAATATTTCATTGCTGACACTCCTGCGTCTATAACATTTACATCTGTTGTGAATAAGGTCATAACAGAATTAGAAAATGTTAATAATAACGTACCTGTTATTGCTGTATAAATTAAAACAGTGACAAGTGTTGTCCACATTCCTTTTTTTACACGTTCTTTTTCTCCTGCACCATAATTTTGTCCTGTAAATGTCGTGCTTGCCATACTCAAACTCATAACTGGTAAAATGTTAAAACCGTCTATTTTCATATATACTCCAAAACCAGCCATAATAGTTGGTCCGAAAACATTAACACTAGATTGCACTAATACATTTGATAACGAGATAACCATATTTTGTACTCCTGTTGGCAACCCTACTTTAATCATTTGTATCGCAGTATTTTTGTGCAGTTTTATTTCTGATAGTTGTACTTGATAAATGCTTTTTACTTTTATAAGAAAATACAATGCCAAGATACAAGATACAACTTGACTTATATCTGTAGCAATAGCAGCACCTAATACCCCTAATTTTAGCGATTTTATAAGGAATAAATCTAATATAATATTTGTTACAGAAGCAATCGCTAAATATAATAGTGAACGTTTAGAGTTTCCGACTGCATTTAAAATTCCTGCTTCCATGTTGTAAATAACATTAAAGACTAGCCCTAAAGAAAATATCCTTAAGTATGTTATTGAGTCATTCATTACATCTGTTGGTGTTTTCATGATTTTCAAAATCTGTGGTGTAAATATAAAGCCAACTAATGTTAAGAATATGCCAAGCAACAAAGAAATTGCTAATGAGGTATGAATTGCTTTTTTTGTATCTGTTTTTTTATTCGCTCCGATTGCTTGAGAAACAAGAACACCAGCACCAACTGCTATTCCCTGACTAAAGGCAATCAGCAAGTTGATAATGGCTGCGCTGGAACCAACTGCGGCTAACGAATTATTTCCCACATAATTTCCTACAATTACAGAGTCAGCGGTATTATACATTTGTTGCAATAAATTCCCTAAAATAAGAGGAATAGAAAATAGTAATAGTGTTTTAACAATATTATCTCTTGTCATAGATGATTTATCTTGAAGATTTCGAGAATAGTCGTCTTCGTGTACTTCATAAGTATTTTTATGTGTATTTATACATTGTTCTGTATTCATTGATATACCTCTCCTTTCAAGGTTATTATAAACAACTTGCAGATCAATAACAAATATCTATAATTTATGATTCATTATAGTTTGCAGGAATGATAAAAAAGTTTTATAATAATCAAAAGGAGGGCTAGATATGGATATTCGTATATTAAAATATTTTTTAGCAGTAGCCTATGAGGAAAATATAACCAAAGCTTCCGAATTACTACATATTTCTCAACCTTCATTATCAAAACAAATGAAAGAATTAGAAAATGAGTTTGGAAAACAACTTTTTATACGAGGAAAACGGAAAACAACTTTAACAGAAGATGGTATATTTTTGCGAAAACGTGCAGAGGAATTGATTACTCTTTTTGATAAAACACAGCAAGAACTAAGTTCTAACGATAGTTTTATGTCCGGAACGGTTTCCATAGGAGGTGGTTATTCCAAAATAATCACACAGACAGTTTCTAAACTACATTCTCAATTTCCAAATATCCATTTTGATTTCTATAATGGAGATGCGATTGATGTTCAAGAAAAATTAGATAATGGTACTTTAGATTTTGGGGTTTTAATAAACCCCGTGGATATTATGAAATATGACTATATACCATTACCAAATAAAGATACATGGGGCTTTTTAATGCGAAAAGATTTTCCTTTATCTAAAAAAGAATTTATTAAACCTTGTGATATTAAAAATGTTCCTCTTATTATTCATAAAAGACAGGTACTTCAACGGGAACTATCCCTTTGGAGTGGTATAGATATAGAAAAATTAAATGTGGTTGCTACCTATAATGTGTTTTTTAATAATCCCGTATATCTTGTAAAAAATGGTATTGGCTGTGCTTTTGTTTCAAATCAATCAGTAGATTGGCAGGAAGATGATAATATTTGTTTTCGTCCTATTTATCCATTATCAGAAATACAATTAGATATTGTATGGAAACGACATCAAGTACTTTCAAAAGCAGCTAACCATTTTTTGAAAATACTTCGTGAAGAAGTATTATAATTATCTCTTTTTTCTCTTGATTATCCACCACATTAAATAAAAAACCCTGTCAAGAGCCTTGCCACCATTGGTGGTGCTTTGCGCTCTTTACTGGGCTTTTTATTTTCTGTATCTTCCATACAAGAGAAAAAATATTACTCTCCCTCATCATCAAAATGGTTATTTTTCAATACTTCCCGTAATAATTCCATATCTTCTTTTGAATTTGGGTTTATCATTTTTCCGACTTGATAAGGTGTCCTATATTTATATCCCTCTATACTTTACCCAAACATATCCATGCTATATAAATCATCATAGCGGTCTAACAATTTTTGAAATTTCAAATGCTGGATAAAGTCTTTGAATGGGTAAAGGTCTGACGCTTCAATTCTTGTTCCATTGATGTAGTTGTTAATGTATTCCCGTAACTTTTCTAATTCATATTCCAGCCATTCTTCCTCGCTGTCAAATCAGAAGGGCAAGGCAAAAGTTGCGATTGATTATAACGCCTTATTTGTCCGTGTGGTAAAGAAATACAATAAGCAACACAAGGACAATCCCTTACCACATATCACACCGCATACGCTACACCATACGTTCTGCACAAGACTAGCGAGCAAGAACATGAACCCAAAAAATTTACAATATATCATGGAACATTCAAATATCAGTATCACAATGAACTGGTACGCTCATGCGTCCATAGATACTTCAAAATCAGAGGTTCAGCGTCTAATCGCATAGAAGTATTTACCACGATTTTAACCACGCTTGATATCGAAAATATAAGAAGATAGACCTAAATATGTGAGGTTACCACAAAAGCAAAATGCCCATAGAGCCGATAAAATAAGGATTTGCGGACATTTAAGAAGTATAAAAAGATAGTCAAAAAGACATATATAATTTTCCATAAATTATCTAAAATTAATAAAAAAAGCTATTAGCTCATTCTGTGTGTTTGAGTAATAGCTTCGCCTCAATACTATTTTCATTTATCTTTAATTCATCAGCTAGTTTGCTGACTATGAATAATCCCCTGCCTCTAACGTATATATCGTTGTTGAAATAACTGTTGGAGCAGTATTCTATTCCTTTGCCCTCGTCTTGAACACATATATCTATGTAATCATCATTCAATATTATCTTGAAAGTTATTTTTTTATTTATGTCGTAATGATTGCCGTGCTCCAATCCATTAAATATAAGCTCACTTACTATTAATTTTATGTCGTAAAACAAAATATCATCCGATACTATTTTTTTTACTATGTTGAGCATAGTGTGAATATTTTTAGCTACAACTTTTTTATCACTACAAAATTGTCTTTTAAACATATACATGAATATCACCACAATTTATATACCCAATTATTAGGTATAAATAACATATTATATTGTATTGAAAATTAATTATTACCAAGTGATTAAAAATATTTTCAATGGGTATATATAACCTGTACCTTATAACAGGTAATATCTTAAAGGGGGAAATTATTATGAAAAAATATGTATGTGACGTTTGTGGATATATTTACGATCCAGCTGAAGGAGATCCAGATGCAGGTGTTCAACCTCAAACAGCTTTTGAAGATTTATCAGAAGACTGGGTTTGCCCAATATGCGGAGCAGGAAAAGACGATTTTTCTGTAGTTGAATAATATCAACTAAAATAAAAATAATTTTGTAAAGTAGGTTGCAGTATGCTACCTACTTTTTATCTTTACAACAAAAAACTCACTCTATGAGTGAGCTTTTTACTTTTATTCATCTTCATTTGAATATTTTAGAATCATTTCCAACTGTTTCATCAAAATGTCTTTATTTTTCTTGGTAGTTGAGCTGTATTCGTATATCAAATCGTCATCTTCTATTCCGAGTTCTTTTTTAATTATGTTGAGATTTTTTCTGACGATTGTCTTTCCAATTTTATCCAATTTGGTAGCTATAACAAATCCACAAAATCCGCTTTCGATTATCCATCTATACATTTCTTTATCTTGGGTAGTTGGTTTGTGTCTTATGTCTACAATTAGAAAAACCTCACACAAATTTTCTCTGGTATTTAAGTAAGTCTCTATAACCGTAGCCCATTTTTTCTTTTCTGATTTAGATGTCTGTGCGTATCCATATCCAGGCAAATCTACCAATCTAAATTCATCATTTACATTATAAAAATTTACAGTTCTAGTTTTTCCTGGTTTCGATGAAGTTCTCGCCAAATTTTTTCTATCTAAAATAGAATTTATAAAAGATGATTTACCCACGTTACTTCTTCCACAAAACGCTATTTCCGGAAGCGATTCGTCTGGATATTGTTCTTTCAAAAATGCTATTTTTTCTAAATCTGATTTTATTATTTTCATAAATCACCTCCGAGCAATTAATTAGATACAATTTATAAGACTGATTATAGCAAATTATCTTGAAATTTTCCATAAAAAAACAGCTTAATATGAAATTAAGCTGTCAATTATAAAAATTATTGTCTTCTAGCTAATTCTCCATCTATGATAGAAAGTCCAGCGTTGCTGTTTTCTGTTCTTTCGATTTTAGCTACCAATGTTTCAAATGTATCTTCTTCTTCAACTTGTTCATCGATGAATTTTTGTAGCAAAGAATATGCTTGGTAGAATTTGATTTCAATAGCTGCATCGTATAATTCAGTGATTCTTCTAGTAACTTCTTTTTCGTGATCTAATGCTGCTTTGATGATGCTCAAAATGTCTTTTTCGTATTCAGCTTTTGGAGCTTCGATAGTTTTGTATTCTACTTTATATCCTATTTCTTCTAACCATTTTCTGAAATATTCAGCATGAGTGTATTCTTCTGCTGCTTGTACTTCCATAAAATGTTCAAATCCACTCCAATTCATAGCATTAAATTCTGATGCCATTTGTTTATATTCATATCCTGATGCTAATTCAAATATTAATTGATCGTTGATTTTTTGTAATAATTCTTCTTTATTCATTTATTTTACTCCCTTTCTTTGTAATTAATTAAATAATAATATATTATCCATAGATATATATACCCTTTAGAAAAACTTTAAAACATTATGAATAAATGTCATAAACTCCATACACTTTTAAATTATTGTCTATTAAATTTTTTAAAACTTCAGGTATTACCTTAGCTTTTTGTCTAGTAGTAAAACCGTTATAATTTATTTCAGTATTACTCAAATCCATATATTCTGACGAACCAATTACTTTGATTATCTTATCATGCACTTGTTGTAAATTCATATCCCCAATTACAAAAGTGATATCACAAATCCTTTCGTCGTCAACCGATGGAATTATTCTATTTATCAGTAAAACATTATTCATAACTACCCTCTTCTAATGATTTCTATGTTCCTATATTTATATACCCATTAGAAATTTTTTTATTCAATTGACCGGATATTTTATTTATATTATACTGTTTTAAAAGGAGTAAAATGATGAAAAAAATTCATAAACATATCAATTCAAAAAATCGCAAAAATAATTTACTTAAATTATCCGTCTTGATTTTGGTGATTGTGATAGCAGTAGCTATCAAGATTTACAAGGATAAACCTATCAAATACACAAAGGAAATTTCTTACGATTGTATGATTGACGATTTAGATGTGTTGTACGATCAAATACAAGAAAATTACATGAATATCGCACAGACAAAAAAATACAATGACGTAGATTTTTTGAATATAAAACCAAATTTTAAATCTGAAATAAAAGCAGATTTTAAGGAAAAAAATAGAGATTTAACTTCTCAAGAAGCGTATGAATGGTTCAATAAGATATTATCAAAACTATACGACCACAATACTAGTATATCTGACAAATACACTTACAATAAGATTTCTTCTCATAAGGAATTATCTTATCTGTTCACAGATATATCAAAAAACAGATACGCTGATTTAGAATATATAAATCCTTCGTATGATTTCAAAGCATACGACATTAGAAAATACGACGATAGTTTATACATCAAAGTATCCGATTTTGATTCTGTGAATATCAAAAAAGACTCCGAAATATTTTCTAAAATAATCAAAGAAAACAAGGACAAAAAACAACTCATAATAGATTTGAGAGATAACCAATCAGATAATTTGGATTATGCGGTTAATGTTATAATAAAACCTCTACTAAAAAGCGATATTAATGTAGACTTCAAATCAGTTCATAAGTCTTCTCCTGTTATAGTAAAAAATATTTTGGATAAAAATAATATAACATTTAAAACATCTGAAATAAACGGCAAAGCTAATATAAAAGGTTCATCAACTGATGCAAAATACATCACTAATTTCAATTTGAATTTAAAGAAATCGGATAATTTCAATGGAAATATATATATATTGCAAAATAAAAATACTAAAAACAGCGCCGATTTTGTATGTCAAATAGCCAATAGATCTAAATTTGCCACTACCGTAGGAGAAACCACTTCGGGAAATGGACTAAACATAATTCATACTTACAAATTGCTTCCTAATACTGGATTTGTAGTTGAATATCCTCTAGGATCTGTATTAAATGAAGATGGAAGTATCAACGAAGAAGAAGGCACAAAAGCCGTAATTAATTTAGATGATAATACAAAGATGGTACAGTCCTTGTTGGATAGAATAAATTAATTTTATAAAATCGCTATTAATTATCTAAATATTTGTAAATAATTAAAAAATCTCCTCTGTTTTACGCAGAGGAGATCTTTATTTTATATCCAATTCACTCAAAATATCCAATAGTAAATCTGTCTTTTCAAATTCTTTGTCATCAATGGATTTTACAAATCGCATTTCCATTAGTGAATTTGTGACAAAACAAGATTGCATATCAGATAATTCCATTTTGTTTATTGATCTGATTTCTATTTTATAAGATTTGCTGTTTAAAAATTCAATCAAATTTTTCCTGTAAATTCCAGGCAATAACCCATCTTCAACAGGAGGTGTGATTATTGAATTTCCTTTTATAAAAAATACATTTGTGTACGTTCCTTCTGTGATATTTTCATCTTGATTCAAAAATACACCTTCGTCGTATCCTTCTGCGACAATTTTTTTGTGCATCAAATCATTGAGCAGATAATTATTAGTCTTATGAAATACTAGAGGATTATTCTTATCTCGTATTGGTTCCAAAGTTTTTAATTTCAAACCTTGCGTGAATTTCAAATCCGAATAATCTGTGTTCCTAGTAGTCACTGTCAAATCATAATCTCCATCGTTATCCAATACCATGACCCTTACGCATCCGACATTTAAATCCAATTTATCGATTTCTTTTTCTATGTTTTCTCGTAGAAAATCCGTCTTAATATTTAAGAACTTCATGGATTTTTCTAATCTATCCATATGATCTTCAAAATAAACCAATTTTTTATCGACAACTTTTATAGTTTCAAAAAGACCTTTTCCGTATTTTATACCATCCATTATTTTAGAGCCTCATATACTTTTCTAGATTTTTGAATTGTCTCTTCGTATTCATTATCTAAATCAGAGTCCCATGTTATAGCTCCACCACCAGAAAAATAACAATGCTCTCCTATTTTCAATATAGTTCTTATAAGTATATTAAAATCGCAGTTTTGATTAAATGATATATATCCTAAAGATCCTGTGTAGACATTTCTGTTGAATTTTTCTACTTTGTCTATGGCTTCTATTGATGCCAATTTAGGCGCACCTGTAATAGATCCTCCGGGAAAAATATTTTTGATCAATTCAAATACATCTTGATCTTTTCGTAAATTCCCTTCTATTGTAGCTACTAAATGATGTACATTTTCATAAGTTTCTAGAGAATAATTGCTGATAGCTTTTATGGTCTTTGCATCACACGACATTCCCAAATCATTTCTCATCAAATCTACTATCATTAATAATTCAGATATATCCTTTTGGCTATTGAGAAGGGTGTTCTTCAACTTTTCATCTTCTTCTAAATCATCAGATCTTTTAATCGTTCCTTTTATTGGCCTAGCTTGTATTTTCCCATCTTTGCAATTAAAAAATCTTTCAGGAGATGAAGATAATACACAATATTCACCAAAATCCATATATCCCATAAAATCAGCCTTATTAACTTCTCTTAATTTCTTGTAGATATCGAATTTGGTTTTCGTAGTATTTACTATAAATTGTTGAGTAAGATTTACTTCGTAGACATCTCCTCGTTCTATCATATCTTTTATTTCATTGAAACTATCTGCGTATTCTTCTTTAGTAACAGTTTTCACCAAATCCATAGTTTCATACGTCGTATTTTCGTGTATTTTCTTTTCAAATACTTCTTCCAAATCTGAAATATCTACCTCATCCAGATAATAAATCGTGTACTGTTTTGTATTATTGTCAAATTCAATTATTTTGAAATAAATTCCAAAATAAAAATCGTATACTTCTGTGTTTTTTTCGGTGTTCAAAATCACATTACAATTAGATTTTGTAAAATCATACGATAATACTCCTACTGCTCCTCCGATAAAATCTCTATCATCTTCTACAAAATACTCTTTCATTATAGCTTTTAACTGATTCATTGGATTATCGATTACTTTTTTTTCGATTAATCCAGAAATTTCACAATTGTTATCCTTTGATTTGATTGTTATTTCCGGATCAAATCCAATGTAAGATTTATTTCCTTGATTGTAGCTTCCTTTTGCACTGTCCAATAAAAAAGGCAAGTTTTTATCTTTGATGTTATAAAGTATATCTAAAACCGTAACTTCTGATTGTATTTTCTTAGAATGTATCATTTCTTACCTCTTTTAAAAAATTTTCTATCATCTTTAATCCGTAATCAGTTCCCACGCTTTCAGGATGAAATTGAACTGTTTCTATCTTGTGTTTGCTATCTCTAAGTCCCATTATGACATTATCTAAAGTTTTCGATGTGATTACCATATCCTCGCATTTATCGTCTACAAATTTAGAATCATCTACCACAAGAGAATGATATCTCATCACTTTTACAGGATTTGGTATGCCTTCAAATATTCCTTTTCCATCGTGATTTATTTCAGACATTTTACCGTGCATAGGTCTAGATCCTTTTATAACTTCAATACCGTTTGAATATGCAAATGCCTGATGTCCAAGACAAATCCCCAATATTGGAAATTCACCTTTCAATTCATCAAATATTTTTAGTGAAATCAAAGCTTCTTTTGGCGTTTTAGGGCCTGGAGATATCACTATTATTTCAGGATTCATTTTTTCTATATCTGATATTTCTATCTCGTCGTTCTTTTTTACTACGACATCTTCATTTAATATTTTCAAATACGAAACCACATTATATGTAAATGAATCGTAGTTATCAATCATTAATATCATTTTATCACCTAATAAAAATATATAAGATTTTATCAAAAAAATCAACTTGTCTATAAATTTAATCACGTTATTAAACTAAAAAAGCTCACCAACAATAAATGTTGATAAGCTTTATAATTTATATGATATCTATTACGTTTTTATTTGCTGCTGAATTTGCAGGTGAATAAGTGAATACTATTCCTATCGCAAGAGATATTCCTAGAGAAATCAATACAGGTAACAATTCTAATTTTATTGGGAATGGCAAAAAGTTCGATATAATAGCTGCTGCTATCATTCCTATAATGTATCCTATAATTCCACCAATCATAGTTACAATAATTCCTTCCAACATAAATTGATAGAGTATTTCAGATTTTTTTGCACCTATTGCCCTTCTTATACCTATCTCCTTTATTCTTTCTGCAACAGATATATACATCATATTCATCATTCCTATACCTGCTATTACTAGGGAAATGGCAGCTACTAAAGATACAAATAAAGTTATAGTTCCTAAAACTTTACTTATACCTTCGATTTGAGAAGCTATATCTACAAATTCATAGCTTCCTGCTGATTTCATCGGTCCATTTTTATCCAAATATTCTTTTATCTCTTTGGCTTTGTCTTGAACTTCAGTACCGTTTTTCAATACTACATTTATCATACTTATTGAATTTTCTTCTTTTGGAGATAAAAATTCAACTGTTTTTTTAGGTATATCTATTTGTGTGCCGAAATTGAATAAATCAGATGCTGAATTATTTTCCTTAACTCCTACTATTACATAGTATTGGTTATTCACTAAAATAGTTTTGTTCAATGGACTTTCACCATCAAATACATCGTCTACCGTTTTTTGATTTACTACAGCTACTTTTTGGTGAGTATCTCCATCGGATTTTAATATTCCTCTTCCTTCTGATATACTTTCTTCTGTTGCATCGACTGGCTTTGCAAAAGATGTTTCCACTTCTCCTTTACCTTTTACAATCGACACATTTACTATATCGCTTTGAAATTGCTCTGGATCAGATTCAACTTTCACTACATTTTCAATTTTACCAATTTCTCTGATATTTTTTTCTGAAAAAACAGAAGTATTGCCTCCAACAGAATTCATTTGATTGTCTGGTTGGTAATAAAATGCAACGCTCAATTCTTTTCCTTGTCCGCCCATTAAATTGTCTACGACGTACGATTGGAAACCTCGACCTATTGCAACTATAGTGATTACTGCAGCAATTCCTATTATGATACCCAACATGGTTAATATTGACCTTTTTTTGTTCTTTACGATATCTTTGAACGCTGTATTCAATAGAACATTAAACTTCATAGTTTTCCCTCTCTTGTAAAACACCATCCAACATAAAATATTTCTTGTTGCAACCGTAAGTTATATTTTTATCGTGAGTTACCATAATTATAGTTATCTTCAATTTGCTGTTGAGTTCATTGAACAATTGAATTATTTCTCTACTCGTTTGAGAATCGAGAGCTCCTGTAGGCTCATCTGCTATTATGAATTTAGGATTGTGAACTATCGCTCTAGCAATGGCAGCTCTTTGCTGTTGACCACCGGAAAGTTGTTTTGGCCTTTTATCTGCTTGATTAGCTATTCCAACCATATCCAAAGCTTTGATGGCTTGTTCTCTCGCATATTTGTATGATTTACCTTGATACAAAAGCGGCAATTCTACATTTTCAGCTATAGAATAATTTTGAATCAATTGGAATTGTTGAAATATAAACCCTACAGCTTCATTTCTAAGTTGTGACAACTTATTGTCTGAAAACTTTCCTATTTCTACTCCATTGAATTTGTAAGTACCTGAAAAATTTTTGTCCAAAAATCCAAGTATATTTATCAACGTAGATTTTCCAGAACCAGATTCACCCATTATCGCTACAAAATCGCCATTATCTATATCTAAACAAACATCTTTTAATACGTGGAGTTTGTTTTCTCCTGCATTATAAAATTTATTTATCTTAACTAATTCTATCATGGCTTAACTTTCTATTTTTATCTTCATATTGTCTTTCAAATCTTTTACGTTGTTTATTATCTTATCTCCAGATTTTAATCCTGAAACAACTATATAAGAGTTATCAGACTTTTTCAATTGAACTTCTCTTCTCACAGCTTTTGAATCTTTGTATTCATATACATAAAATTTAGAATCTTCTTCTTGAACCATGCTCTTATCCAAGATTATTTCATCTGATTTTTTTCTGATTTGTACATTGAATCCAACATGAATAGGCTTATCTGGTTTTATTTTAAATACGAAATTAGAAGATGTATCTTGTGTGGACCCCATATTGTTCATTGCTACATTAGAGATTGCATTTGATGAATTTTCTGGAGCATTAGACACTTCAATTACCGTTCCTGTAGTAGTTTCTTGTCCATTTATAGGTATTACTTCTACTTTATCGTCTTTTTTTAGCTTATCATAATCGTACTCCGAAATATTTCCTTCGATTACATTTTCATCGCTCAATATTTCTACCAAATACGATTGGCTCATTGGATTGTCAATTTCTTTTGTGTTTACTTTACAAGTTCCAGAAATTGTAGCTTTTATTGTCTTTTTATGATTTTCTTTCAAATCTTCTATTTGTTTTTGTTGAAGTTTTAATTGATCTGTTGCTTGTCTATACGCTCTATCGGCTTGTTTCAAACTTGGTTTTAATTGATCAATTTGCGCTTCCAACTCAATTGAATTGTTTTCATTGTATTTGTCCACTAATTTATTGTACTCATGATAAGCATCGTTTTGATCTTCTTTTGCGTATTTTACTTGTGATTGTGCTTGTTCTAATTGCATTTGAGCTTGTTCTATTTGCTTTTCTATTTCCTTATTTACAAAAGTTATAAGAACGTCTCCTTTTTTCACTTTTGAACCGTCTTTTACATGAACTTTTTCAACTTCTCCATACATTTGATTATTAAAAACTTGTTGACTGTCATAAGGTTTCGATACTCCACTAAATACCAAATCACTGCTTTGGCTTATAGTATATAGCGAATATTTCGGCTTCGATTTTTTATTAGCACTGATTACTTTGTATACTATTGTTCCTATTAGAACAACAGCTATTACTATCAAAATAATCTTTAACTTTTTATTGCTTTTCATACTTCCTCCTCTATTGTACCTCTGTAATACCATTGTAATACAATAAGATTAATCGGTCAACTGTTTTATAATACTTTTATAAAATTCTACGAATCTTTCTGTAGATTTTATATCCAATCTCTCCTTTGTAGTATGAACATCGTAAATATTTGGCCCTATTGATATGCAATCCAAGTTTTTGTATTTTTCTGAAAATATTCCGCATTCAAGTCCAGCGTGAATTACTTTCACTTCTATTTCTCGGTTGTATTTTTCTCTATAAACTTTTTTAGCTATTTCCATTAGCTTGGAATTTTCATTAAATTCCCACGCAGGATAGAAATTATACTCATATGCTTTGCAATTTTGTTCCAATGCTTTTGATTTTATATCATCTCTCAATTTTTTTAATTCATCCATATCCGAAGATCGATAGGAAGAAATTATCGTTAATTTTTCATCATTTGATTCTATAATAGCTAAGTTATTCGATGTTTGCACTACATCATCAAGCCCTTTAACATAAGAAACTACTCCTGTATGAGTGTTTTTTATTATTGATTTTAATTTTTGAGATGAGTTTTGATCCATACATTTTTGAGGATCACATTCTTTTATTTCAAAATTCAAATCTTTATCGAATTCTTCCAATTTTATATTAGATATATATTTTTCTGCTTTCAAATTGAGATCTTCCAACAATTCATCTGAAGATATAATTGCTTTCGCATTTGTAGGTATCGCATTGTCTTTAGTTCCAGCAGTACAATCGCAGATATAGAAATCATCTAACATATCAAAATAATCAAACAAAATTTTTATCGCATTTTGATGGTTTTTGTCTATTTCCATCCCAGAGTGTCCACCTTTAAGCCCATGAACAGAAATTTCGTAGAACTTGGATTTTGAATCTTGAGTATAATTTTTTTCAATTTCTACGTTGATATTTTCTCCACCACTGCTGCCTACTATAAGTTCGTCTTCATTTTCAGAATCCAAATTTATGAAGTATTTGCCTTGTAAATCAAATTCACAGTTCATAGCTCCACCCATGTCTACTTCTTCACTTGTCGTAATTACAGCTTCTATTTGACATGTTTTAGCATCAGATGTAAGGCTAGCCATAGCAATGGCTAAGCCTATTCCATTATCAGCTCCTAGTGTAGTATTTTTTGCAACTAAAAATCCATCTCTTTGCAATATTTCTACACCGTTTTCAAAATCGTAGTCATAATCCGATACGCACACCATATCCATATGTGCTTGCAAAATTATACCTGGGCTGTCTTTGAATTCATCAGCTGCTTTTTTCTTGATATAAATATTGTTGTATTTATCTCTCTCGTATTCTAAATTGTTACTTTTCGCAAAATTTTCCAAGTAGTCTGCAATTTTATCTTCGTTTTTTGAACATCTATTTATCTTAGAAAAATCCTTGAAATAGTCCAATACAGTATTTACATCCATTATAATC
Source organism: Finegoldia sp. (assembly GCA_029983915.1). Lineage (GTDB taxonomy): Bacteria > Bacillota > Clostridia > Tissierellales > Peptoniphilaceae > Finegoldia. Next base: position 21,254 of record JASBYN010000012.1, read on the forward strand.
CCAAAACTTCTCCGACTACTTTATTTACAGTCTTACCTTCTGTGTATTTGCCGTATTCTCCCATTACAAATTTCATTATTTGACCTCTTGATTTATTTGATTTTTCAAGATTGTTATCTTCTATGAATTTTTCTATGATTTCTTTCAATTTTTCTTCTGAAATTTGTTCTGGCAAATAAGATTTTATTATTTCTATTTTTTTCTCAGTTTCTTCAATAGTTTCCACTCTATCTTTTGGAGTTTGTTCAAGAGCATCCATAGTTTGCTTCAATTCTTTCTTTACAAAAGCTATTTGCTCATCTTCTGTCAAATCTCTCTTTTGTTCTTTTTGTTCCAACAAGATATTGCTCATAATCAAAGAAATTACCCCTGATTTTACCTTATCTTTGTTCTTCATTGCTATCATTTTGTCTTTTCTTAATTTTTCAATAATACTCATAATTTCACTCCTATCCAAAAATAAATGAAAAATAATAATTCATTCTAAACATATATATCGACCAATATGCACATATTAGTCCAATGAAAATACCTATTACAACATCAGTAAACCAATGAACGCCCAATACGACTCTGGACAATGCTATCATAAGCGAAAACAAAATCGATATAAGCATGGTCACAAAGAAAAATTGGTAGCCATAACTCAATACGTATGCAATCGTCAAATAAAAACTCATGCTGACACAAGAGTGGCCACTTGGGAAAGAATACCCAAAGTGATTGATATCTCTGATTATTTTAGGTCTTTTTCTTCTAAAAACAAACTTCAATGTGTGAACAGACACGACACTCAACAAAACACTCATTATAATTGCAGATGCTGCAACGTAATTATGTTGACTTACAGTAAAAAACACAATTGGAATACAAATCATCATAAGAGTTTCGACGTTTCCAAATTTTGTGACTTTGCTCATCAAAGTTATCAGCGAATTTTTCTCTATTTTATTAAAATGGTTTTTCAATCTTCTATCCCAACTAGTTTCCTGATCTTTTAATACGATAAATCCTAAAAAAAACGTAATCGACAAAAGAACAATACTAGCTACAACAATAAACCAATCGTATTTATCCATTATTTACCCTTCCTTATAAGTATTCAAATTAATTTTATACCAAATAAGTCCAACTTTACAAGCAAAAATCCACTTCTTACGAAGTGAATTTTAAGATTGATTTTTTTATTATATATTTTTCGGCTATAAATACAGTAATCAAATAGCACATATAACCTACCATCATTCCAAATATTACATCTGTTGGCCAATGAACTCCAACGACTAGCCTGCTAAAAGCAATTACAAATGGTATGATTCTCAAATACACAAATTTGCGATTTTCAAAACTACACAATAAATAGCTAATTGTAAAATAAAAGCTCGTGCTTAGCAAACTATGCCCACTCACATAGCTATATCCTTGTTGTTCTATTCTAAAAAAATCTATCGGTCTAATCCTCAAAAAAGTGTATTTGTACAGATTCATGACTATTAATCCAACAAAGCAAGACAAAAGTACCACATAGAAAAATTCATTCAAATGCTTATATTTAGAGTATATAAAACATATAAGTAGAATTGGAACGTAAGTGTTGAAATTTCCCAAAACCGTAAAATTTTTGAAAATATAAAACGTAAAATTATTTGTAATTTTTTGTACGAATTTTATAATCGAATATTCAAAATTAAATCCACCTTTTTGTTTTATAATTACCCCAAAAATTATAGATGCTACAATGATTAAAATTGAAATGCATATTTTCTTTTTAGTGATTACTTTACCTATCATATACCTTTACCAAATTCACAGTTTGGAAAATTGCATTTTTCACATTGCATGCAAAAACCACCGTATCCCAATGAATTTATCATATCTTTTGTCACTTTGATATTAGAAAATATATAAGGCAAAATTATATCAAATACAGTAAATTTATTGAACATAACACATCCAGGAAGACCCATGATTACAGTATCCCCTTTATAAGCTAACATGAACATAGCACCTGGCAATACAGGAGTACCATAAGTTATTATATCGGCTCCCGAATCTTTTATAGCTTTTGGAGTCATATCATCAGGATCTACACTCATTCCACCTGATACTAAAATAATATCAGATTTTCTATCTAATGCATTTTGAATCTCCAAAGTTATGTTTTCACTGTTGTCATCTACTATGACTTGATTTATCACTTCTGCATCGTAATTTTTCATTTTTTCTTTTAATACAGGTCCAAATTGATCTTTTATGAGGCCTTTGAATACTTCTGATCCTGTAGTTATTATCGAACAAGTTTTTTGTTTTTCAAATGGAATTATCTTTAAAATCGGTACTCCATTCATGATTTTCTTTGCTTGTTCCATCACTTCTTTTTTCGTAAATAGAGGAATTATCCTCATTCCTGCAATTTTTTGTCCTTTTTTTACAGGTTGATTTCCAAGTACAGTAGCTATCGAAACATCTTCCAATGAATTTAGTTGAAATAATCTGTCTCTATCGACTTGCAAAAATCCATCTACATCTGATATTATTTCGATTTTTCCTTCTTTGATGTCACTATGATGCATGTAATCATTGATACATATATCCTTCAAAATAACTGCACAATCATTTTCATGAAGACTATCTTCATCCAATTCCATTACATATATATGTTCTTTTCCCATGCTCAACAAAACGGGAATATCTTCTTTCGTAACGACATGTCCCTTTTTAAAAGCTCTTTCTTTAACTTCGTCTTTTACAATTCTAGTCATATCATGTGGCAATACACAACCTATCGCATCAACTGTTTTAATTACCTTCATATAAATAAACCCCTTCTAATTTATATGTTTTATTTTATCACGAATTCATTATTTTTTAAAATATATAACGAAAAAACTGGGAAAATTTCCCAGCTTTCATTATTCTTTTACAAAATTGTAGTATACACTGCTTGTTATTTTGAAAATCACAAAATAAGTGATGATTATTATCGCACATGATATCGCAAAAGGTATCGCAAATTCACTTACATTTCTTATTCCAAAAACATTGCACATTTGATATAGAACTTTAGATGCAACTACTGAGTGCACGATTGCTACAAAAAGCGGCAAGAAAAATATCCAATAAATTTGAGATGATGTAGTTTTTTTGATCATCTTATCCGACAATCCAACCTTTTTCATCGACTGAATATTTTCCCTATCTTCTATACCTTCTGATAATTGCTTGTAATAAGCTATAATTGCTGTTCCTATCAATAATACAAAACTTATTACAAATCCAATGTATAAGAAAGATCCAAACATCGTATAAATTCCTGTTTTGACTTCTTTTCTAGAGTCAAATTTTATGGAATCTTCAATTGTCGCAAAATCATTGCCATTGTATGTTTTATCCGAATCCCAATAATATGATACATCCAACACTGCAGGTTTACTTTCTCCAAACTCATCTATAAATCTAAAGTGATTGCAAAATTTTAGCAATTCGTCGTCATCTTTTACCACTATATAAAACGAATCCACTGCTACATTTCTAGCTTCGATTTCGTCTATTTTTTTGTAATTATAATCAGAATCCCCCAAAGTTATTTTATTAGATGTCAAATATTTCATATAATTAGAATTCATCAAAATTTCTCCATCTTTTAGAGAATAATTCTTATTAAATTTTCTGTTGAATGAATCTAATGTCTGTATAAAAATATACACTGATTTTCCTTTGGTTTCTTCAGAATCTAATTTTGTAAATTTGTTGTTAGCCAGTTGAGCAAACATCATAGTATTCACTTGAAAATAATCATTCTTTTTACTATTATCTTTTTTCACTAAACTTTTTAGTCGATCTTTTTCTTTTTGTATTTTCTCAGATATATTTTTGTCGACTTCTACTTCTGATACTATTTTATAATCTCTATTGATTGTGGAATCTACATTTTTTTCTGCACTGCTGTAGATTGCCATTGTAGTCGATAGAGAAACTACTACACCAGTACACAAAATAGCAATGCTCGCAAGTCCTATCGCATTTGATTTCATTCTGTAAAGCATTCCTGAAATAGTGATGAAATTTTTAGATTTGTAGAAAAATTTCTTGTTTCTTTTGAGCATTTTCAATACGAAAATAGAAATCGACACAAATGCAAAATACGTTCCAAACATCACCAATAAACTAGCCACGAAAAACATCAACACGCTTTCCAAACTTCCCTCTATGGTTAAAGCTATATAATAGCCAGCCGATATCAAAATGATTGCCAACACTAAAAGCAGTTTATTTACTTTTGGCTCTGATTCTGATTTTTGAGATTTTGCAAATATTTCTCTAGTTGTAGCCGAATGTATATTCAAACAATCGTAAATATAAGTCAACACCATTATTAAAAGATTGAACAAAATCGTCAATGCAAATGCCTTATATGAAAATCCAAACTGCATAATAGTGAAATTTTCTTTCATCATTTTGCCGATGGATAGGAACAATAATTTTCCTATAGTCATTCCAAAAATTATCGACAAAATCGAAATTATTATGAAAAAAACACACTTTTCTTTGAGCAGTATACTTCTTATATGCTTTTTCTCAAGTCCAAAAACTTTATACAATCCAAACTCTTTGAATCTTCTCTTGATCAAAAATCTATTAGCATACATTATAATTGCAAATGTAAATATCGCTATTATAATTGAGCCAAATAATATGATAGTTCTAAATTGATCCTTTTGCATTACATATTCATTCTCTAATAATGACATCATGATATACAAAATTGATATAAGCACACTTGTAGACAAAATGTATGGAATATTTACTATTTTATTTGCTTTTATGTTTTTGAGTGCAAATTTATTAGATAGTCTAAAATTCATTGTCCACACCTCTGTTATTTAGGACAGTCAATGAATTATTTATCTTTTCCATAAATTCCGTATTTGTGTCATTTCCTTTGTAAATCTCATGAAAAACCACGCCGTCTTTTATGAAAATGACTCTATTGGAATAAGATGCTGCTTTGACGGAATGTGTCACCATGAGAATTGTTTGACCCATTTTATTGACCTTAGTGAATAAATCCAATATCATATCTGATGATTTTGAATCCAAAGATCCTGTAGGTTCATCTGCCAAAATCAAATCTGGTTTTGTAATTAGAGCTCTGGCTATGGCGATTCTCTGTTTTTGTCCTCCACTTATTTCATAAGGATATTTGTTCAAAAATGATTCTATATTCAACATTCCTTGAATTTCTTTCAATCTTTTTTCCATCTCATCCGGTTTATAATCTGACAAAACCAATGGCAAAAATATATTATCCTTGTTTGAAAATATATCCAATAAATTAAAATCTTGAAATACAAATCCAAGTTTTTCTCTTCTAAATTTAGCTACTTCTGACTCTTTCAAACTAGATATGTCTTTGCTATTTAAAATTACTTTGCCGTTTGTAGGTCTATCGAGAGTAGATATTACATTGAGTAAAGTAGTCTTACCCGATCCAGATTCACCCATGATAGCTATAAATTCATTTTGTTTTACACTAAAATTCACATTTCTAAGTGCTACTGTCTCCAAATTTTTCGTCTTATATACTTTTTTTACATTACTTAATTCTAATATATTCATAAATTCCCTCCATGACTATATATTAAATTATTTGAGAAAAAGTAGCATTTATCTAATATAACAAAAATCTATGAACCTTACAAAAATGTAAGATTATCCTTTTACAATCACATAAAATTTACTGCCTACATTTACCTCTGATTCTACCTTCAAATCGATGTCTAACTTATTTGCTATGTTTTTCGCCAAATACAATCCCAATCCACTTGATTTTTCTTTCAATCTTCCATTAAATCCAGAATACCCTTTATCAAAAATCCTAGGTATGTCTGCTTTAGGTATTCCAATCCCTTCATCTTCTATGCAAATCACTACGTCTTTTCCTCTTGAAAATGTATCGATTATTACTCTAGAATTTTTTGAATATTTTATAGCATTAGATATCACTTGTTCCAGCAAAATACTGAGCCATTTGCTATCTGTTATGCACTTTAAGCCATTTCTTTTGAAATCCAATTTAATATGTGAGCTTATAAAAAGCAGAGAGTAATTTTTGATTAAATCACTGATTAATTTATCCAAATCCACAACTTGTATATACATGTCTTCTTCGTGTAGATTTAGTTTCAAATAGTTAATAGCCATATTAGTGTAATTTTCTATGGATTTCAGTTGAATTTTCAAATCATTATTTTCGTCATTTTCTATCAGCGCTTCCATACAAGTTATTGGAGTTTTGATTTGGTGTACCCACATGGAAAAATACTCTTGAATATCATTTTGCCATTTTATATAAGAATTTCTATTGTCATCTATTTCCATTTCTAAATTAGCTATTCTCTCATCTTTTGAAATATCTCTATCGTATTCAAAAAATTTGATAATCATATGAATCAAAAAAACAAGCGTACATATTTCCAATCCCAATTTGAACACCGATATATCCACATTGTTCAAAAAAATAGCGAGAAAATAAATTAAATTAAAAATTGCAAAAATTACTATCTGCGATAAATTGTCACGCAAAAAAGACACAATTTTTTTCACATCAATCACCTTTATTTAAGTAATATCCAGAGTATTTTTTAGTCAACAAGAAATTATCCAATCCTATTTTCGATAATTTTTTTCGTATTCTGTTTACATTTACAGCCAGCGTATTGTCATCTATGAATAAATCATTTTGCCAGCATTTATCCATTATCTTTTCCCTAGAAATTATCTGTCCTTTTTTCTCGAATAATGCTCTCAAAATAAGCATCTCCGTTTTTGTCAAATCCTCTGATTTTCCTTGATTAGATATAGTAAAATCGCTTACGGATAAAACAACTCCATTGAATTCAAATTTGTTTTTTATTGCATTGTTTCCATAATATCTTTTCATTACAGCGTTGATTTTTACCATCAAAACGTCAAAATTAAACGGTTTTACTATATAATCATCCGCTCCCATTTGCATTCCCATTATTATATCCATATCTTCTGATTTAGATGATATAAAAATTATAGGACAATCCGTTATGTTCCTTATTTTTTCACACCAAAAGAAACCATTGAAACTAGGAAGTATTATATCTAATAAAATAATATCGGGTTTTACTTCTTCTACATCCTCCAAAATGTCGAATCCCGAATTTATATACACTTCGTAATCCCAATTTTCAAGGTATTTTTTTAGTGAATTTAAAATTATTTTATCGTCTTCAATTATTAAAACCTTCATAAATAAATTATACATTAAATGCTTTTTAGTCACAAAAAAGCGATCTGTCATTAGACAAATCGCTAAATTTCATTAATCATTCATAATTCCAAGTCTATCAAATATATAGAACAACAAACTAAGTACAACTGCAACCACAGATGCTAATACCATTCCCGATAATGAAACTCCCAAGAAGTTTAATTTCAATCCGGACAATCCTGTGACAAATATCACCGATGTCAATATTAGATTCTTAGATTGTGAATAGTCTACTTTTTGATCTACCAATAGTCTTATTCCACTAGTGCCTATCATTCCATATAAAAGGAATGTTACTCCACCAATTACATTTCCAGGTATTGATGAAATAAGTGCCGACAAAGGTCCTATGAATGCCATCAATATCGATATAACAGCAGCTCCAGCTATGACATACACTGAATACACTCTAGTTATTGCCATTACTCCGATATTTTCTCCATAAGTTGTAGTAGGAACTCCTCCTATCATTCCAGATATTGCAGTAGAAAAATTGTCTGCAAATATAGATCTATGAAGTCCAGGATCTTTTAATAAATCTTTTCCTATTATATTGCTCGTTACCACTTGGTGTGAAATATGTTCACTTGTGATTACCAGTATAACCGGCAACATAGTAATTATTGATTTAATATCAAAAATAGGAAGTTGAAATTTCGGCAAAGTGAAAAGCGAAGCTTGTAATACTGGAGAAAAATCAACCATGTTGAGCATAATGCTCACTATATAACCTGTTATTATAGCTATCAATATAGGAATAGTAGCTAAAAATTTCTTGAATAAAACAGATCCGAAAACAGCTACAGATAATGTCACCAAAAAAACTATGACGTCATTTGTAGTTCTAGTCTCAGTCATGATATTTGCTCCGATTTTTCCACCTGATACTGTAGCTTGCGCCAATTCAAATCCTATTAGACTTACTACACTTCCCATAGCTGCAGGTGGCAATACAACATCAATCCAATCCGTTCCAAATTTATAAATTATGTACGCCAGTAGACACCCTATCAATCCTATCGCCACAAATGCACCTTGTGCATATCTAAACCCGGATTGTCCTATTATTATAGTTGCAGGTCCTAAAAATGCGAAACTACTTCCCAAATAAGCAGGTGCACTTTTCTTTGTGATTAAAATGAAAAGCAAAGTTCCTATACCATTCATCAACAAAACAATACTAGGATTAATACCCAAAACAATTGGCACTAACACACTGGCTCCGAACATAGCAAAAGTATGTTGGATACTTAATGGTATTAGCATCTTAGTAGGTACTTTTTGATTTACTCCAATAATATCTTTCATAATCCTACTTGAATACCTCCTCGTTTTTTTATCCTATATATTCTACATTGAACCGTAACAAATTTCAAGTAGTTTGACTTATTATACCGCTTATTGATATAATAATTATCGTTATTTGAAAGGATTTTTATGAGAGAATATAATGATTATTTAAAAGAAAAGTTAATAGAAAATGGTATCAAACCAACATATCAAAGAATTGTAATCTTAGATTATTTGGAAAAAAATCAGATCCATCCAACTGTAGATGACATTTACAATTATTTATATCCAAAAATGACAACTTTATCAAAAACTACAGTATACAACGCTATAAAAACTTTCGTCAAAGCTGGTATAGTTTCTGAGGTCAATATAGACAATTCTGAATTGAGATACGACATTATGACAAAATCTCATGGACATTTTAAATGTAATAAATGTGGTAAAATATACAATTTTGACATAGAAAATGACATCAATAGCTCTGATTTGGAAGGATTTAAAATAGAATCTCAAAACTTATTTATCAATGGAATATGTAAAGATTGCTTGAGAGAAGAAAATGAATAGCGAATTTTACAGAATAGAGCAAAGAGATGATTTGTATATAAAACTTCTTTACATCTCCAAGACAACACTAAAACTCGATGAAACATTAAAAAGAGGTATACTTCCATTTCACCAAATTTATTATTGTTTGAAGGGAAACGGAACTTTTTTGGTAAACGATAAAAAAATCCAGATACTTCCATTTGATATATTGATAGCGTATCAAGGTTCTAGAATCACAGAAATATCAAATTCAGACGACTTCGAGTTCTATACGCTTGCCATATCAGAAGTTTCATTCGATGTCGAACAAAAAGACAGGGCTGTTTTGAGTATAAAGCACAACCACCTAAATGACAGAGATATGGTAATATTGTATTACATAAATAAGATTTTAGATGAAGCAAAGTACAAGAGATTTAGATATCAAAGAGTATGTTCTTGTCTAGTGAGTATTCTAATCACAGAAATTCAGAGAAGAGGTGATTTGAAATTTTCATTGGATGTCCCAACAAAAAACTCATTTGCAAAAGACGTGGAAGACTATATTGATGAAAATTTCAATCAAAATATTACATTAGATTTGATTTCGGAAAAGTTTATGGTTTCAAAATCTCATTTAATACATGAATTCAAAAGTCATTATGGTAAAACTCCAATGCAATTTTTGCTGGAAAGAAGAATGGAATCTGCAAAATTACTTCTAAAAACTTCCAATAAATCTATAAAAGCAATATCGAAATTCTGTGGATTTAATTCTCAATCGTATTTTGATCAAGCGTTCAGAAGAATATTCAAAGTCACACCTAACGATTATAGAAATAAATACACTACAAAAGTAAAAAAAATCAAAAAATAAGACTGATAAATTGATCGCCAATTTTCAGTCTTATTTTTATTTTAATTTTCTTCTTTTGCTATTATATCTTTGACTTTCATAAGTCTAGTTATATTAGCACGTTCGTTTTCATCAAGTTTAGCCCTTATATATTTAATAGTTTCTTCCAAATCAGGAATAGTTCTATATTCAAGTGCGTTTACTCTTCTTCTAGTTTGCTCTATTTCATCTGCCATAAGTTGAGTTGCCTTTTCGATTTGAGCTAATTCTAGCATTTCATCCATTACTGAATTCAATGAATCAATCGCCAAATCCAAATCTTGAGATGTTTGCGCATATCCATAAGGGTATATTTCACTTGCATCGGCTTCTCCTTCACGAGTAAATTTCATTACTGGAATGTTTACACTCATTACATTTTTAGTTTCTATATCTACATTTACTTTTGTTTTAGGAAATGAGACTGCTTCATCTAAAAATTCCGGACTCATTATAGCACTTGCTATTAAAAAGTCGCTAAATGAATTTTGTAATTTTTCCTCTACTCTTTCTCTCAAAGCCTTGTTTTCTTTTATCAACTCGATGAATTGTCTCATCAATTCATCTTGCTTGTCTTTTAATAATTTATGACCTCTGGATGATGTTTTAAGCCTTGCCTTTAATTCCGACAAAGCCATTCTTGTTGGATTGACATTGAGCCTTGCCATTACTCATCAGTCCCTTCACCATTTCCAAGATATTTGTCGATCAATTCGTCTTTAATTCTCTTCAATTCAGTACGAGGAATTTCTCTCAATAAATCCCAACCTTTATCCAAAGTTTCTTCGATTGATCTGTCAGTATAGTATCCTTGATCTACGTATTCTCTTTCAAATCTTTCAGCAAATCTAGCAAAAGCTTTATCAGATTCACTCAATGCAGATTCCCCTAATATTGCAGATAATTGTTTTGCATCAAGTCCTGATGCGTATCCTGCGTAAATTTGGTTCATTGTATCTGCGTGATCTTCTCTAGTCTTGCCTTTACCTATACCTTTATCTTTAAGTCTTGACAATGATGGGATAGCATTGATAGGTGGTTCATATCCTTTTTTGTACAATTCACGAGAAAGTATGATTTGACCTTCAGTTATATATCCTGTCAAGTCTGGAATAGGGTGAGTAATATCATCTTCTGGCATTGTTAAAATAGGAATTTGAGTTATAGATCCTTCTCTTCCTACTATTCTTCCTGCTCTTTCGTATAAAGTAGCAAGGTCTGTATATAGGTAACCTGGATATCCTCTACGTCCTGGAACTTCTTTTCTAGCTGCAGATACTTCACGCAATGCTTCTGCATAGTTTGTCATATCTGTCATTATAACAAGTACGTGCATTCCCTTTTCAAATGCCAAGAACTCTGCACATGTCAATGCCATTTTTGGAGTTGAAAGTCTTTCGATAGCTGGGTCATCTGCCAAATTCATGAACAATACAGCTCTGTCGATAGCTCCTGTTTTGTTGAAATCTCCTATGAAGTATTGTGCTTCTTCGAAAGTTATTCCCATTGCTGCAAATACTACGGCAAATTTATCATCTTTTCCCAATACTTTAGCTTGTCTTGCTATTTGAGCTGCTAATTTATTGTGTGGAAGTCCTGATCCTGAGAATATAGGAAGTTTTTGACCTCTTACAAGAGTATTCAAACCATCTATTGTAGATACACCTGTTTCGATAAATTCAGATGGATAGTCTCTAGATACTGGGTTAATAGCAGAACCATTGATATCTACTTTATCTTCTGGAATTATCTTAGGTCCTTTATCTATAGGTCTACCTAAACCGTCAAATACTCTACCTATCATATCTTCAGATACACCCAATTCAAGTGGTCTTCCCAAGAATCTAACGGTAGTTGCTTTTAAATTGATACCTTTAGTTCCTTCGAAAACTTGAACCATTGCTACATCGTGGTCAATTTCTACAACACGTCCACGTCTTTTGTCTCCGTTTTGAAGTTCTATTTCAACAAGCTCGTCGTATTTAACTCCTTCAACACCTTCTACCGCCATTAATGGACCGACTACTTCTGTTACTGAGTTATAATCTTTAATCATTAACGTTCACCTCCATCAATTAATCCGGCAATTTGTGATTTTATTTCTTGTTTAATATCGTCGAATCTTTCCAAATTATCTTCTGGAATATTCTTTGATCTTGTGATTTTTTCTCTTACATCTAATTTTGAAATTTCAGAAACGTAAGCTCCTTGTTTTAATGCATTTAATGCTTCACTATGGAATGTAAGAATTATATCTAACATCTTAGCTTGTTTTTTCAATGAACAGAAAGTATCTGTTTCATGGAATGCATTTTGTTGTAAGAAATCTTCTCTCAATGATTTAGAAGTTTCTAGTTTAAGTTGATCTTCATCACTCAATGAGTCACGTCCAACCAATCTTACTATTTCCAACAAAGATGATTCTTCTTGTAATAATTTCATAGATTCTTTTCTGTATTCAGAAAATTCCTTAGCTACATTGTTATCCAAGTATTCATCAATCTTATCTTGATACAAAGAATATGAATTTATCCAGTTAATTGCTGGGAAGTGTCTCTTATAGCTCAATGCATAATCTAATCCCCAGAATACTTTTACTATTCTAAGTGTAGATTGTGTAACTGGTTCAGAAATATCTCCACCTGGAGGAGATACTGCTCCTATTGCTGTCAATGAACCATCTCTGTCATCATTTCCCAAACATTTTACTTTACCAGCACGTTCATAGAAGTCTGCAATTCTAGATGCCAAGTAAGCAGGATATCCTTCATCACCAGGCATTTCTTCAAGTCTACCACTCATTTCACGAAGTGCTTCTGCCCATCTTGATGTAGAGTCTGCCATCATGGCTACTGAGTATCCCATGTCTCTGTAGTATTCTGCTATTGTAATTCCAGTATATATACTAGCTTCTCTGGCTGCTACTGGCATGTTTGATGTATTAGCTATCAATACAGTTCTTTTCATAAGTGATTGGCCTGTCTTAGGGTCTATCAATTCTGGGAATTCGTTAAGAACGTCTGTCATTTCGTTTCCACGTTCTCCACAACCTACGTATACTACTATTTCAGCATCTGCCCATTTTGCCAATTGGTGTTGTACTACTGTTTTTCCACTACCGAATGGTCCTGGAATTGCTGCAGTACCACCTTTTGCTACAGGGAAGAATGTATCGATAACTCTTTGTCCTGTAATCAATGGTGTAACAGGGTCTTCTTTTTCTTTGTATGGTCTACCATCTCTGACAGGCCATCTTTGAATCATGTTTATTTCAATATCTTTAGAACCGTCGTTTAATACGCAAACTGTTTGATCTACAGTAAATGATCCTTTTTCAATTGATTTTATAGTACCAGAAACATTTGGTGGAACCATTATTTTGTGCATAATAACTTCTGTTTCTTGAACTTCACCTATTATATCTCCACCTACAACTTCGTCTCCTACAGATTTAACAGGATTAAATTCCCATACCTTTTCTCTGTTTAGAGAAGGTGCACTGACACCTCTAATTAAAAAGTCTCCGGCTTTTTCTTGCAATGATTTCAATGGTCTTTGAATACCATCAAACATTTGCTCCAATATTCCAGGGCCCAATTCAATTGAAAGTGGATGTCCTGTAGATACGACTTTGTCCCCAGGACCTATACCTGTAGTTTCTTCATATACCTGAATTGAGGCTTGATCGCCTCTCATTTCAATAATCTCTCCAATGAGCTTATCGTCTGAAACCTCAACTACGTCATATACGCTTGCGTCTTCCATACCTTCAGCTACTACTAAAGGTCCGGATACTTTTAATACTTTACCTTCTTTCAATATAAGCTCTCCTTTACAATATGTTCGCTCCAACAGCTTTTTCAACATTAGTATTGATTCTATCCATACCAATATTTAAACTACCCTGATTTGAAGGAATTAGGATAATAGCTGGTGAAACTTTATCATTATATCTATCTATCGTTTCTTTAATATTTGCTGCAATTTGTTCTGTGATGAAAATTACACCATAGTCTTCTTTTGCCAACCTGTCGACTGTCGCTCTGGCATCTCTGCTGTCAATAGATTCAAATACATCTACTCCTAAAGCTTTGAATACCAAAACGGAATCTCTATCTCCTACTACAGCTACTTTTTTACGCATAACTCAACCTCAACTTACTTCTAATAAAATCAGGTTTTAACGAATTTATCTTTCCGACAAAAATAATTCTCAAATTTTTAATTTCTGTTTCTTTTGCAAATAAATAAGCAAATAGCACTTCTGGACCGTAAGTTATCTTTTTGATTTCTTTTACTTTTTCCATCAAATAATCATCCATGTACTTTTCAAAAGCTGATAAACTATTAGTTTTCTTATATTCTGCTATAGCTTCTTTGACATAGTAATAAATCCTAGCTTGCTTAAATAATGGACTGTCTTCATTTATATCAGAATGCAATTCATTTTCAAATTTATCAGATTCAATACTGCCGTTAGGAATTATAACTTTTTTAAGAAATTCTAAATCCTTCTTTTGATTTTGAATTCTCAATAAAGTCTTGATGTTAGTAAAATCTATCAAATCTTCAACATATTCTTTTATAAGTTGCGATTCGATCTTATCTGCAATTTCAGACAATTCAATAAAATACTCTCTATCAGCATATATATCTACCATTTGAGGATCTTTGTTTTCCTCATAATCAGATATACTTTCATTTATCACCTTATCAAAGTGTTCTATATCTAATGCTACATTTTCTCTAATAGAATCTCTCACACTTTTAAATTCCATTCTGGTTATATCTGTAAGCATAGATGAAAAGTCTTCTTTTTTGAGGTATTCTTTTATCAAAACTTTCAAATTATGATAGTCGTATTTTAAAGCCATTAAATCAACTGGATATTTGAAATCGCTCATCGAGTACATGTAATTGTAAGTTTTTTGCAATTCGTTTTTCAAAGCTTGATCATAATGTTCATACTTATCTAATTTTGCAAATTCTGATTGATAAACCGTATCTGATAATAATCTTACTGTTTCTTCAAGATTAGTGGCATCTATTAGCCTTTCGTAATCATTTTTTGTCAAAAATTCTTTTTCTTTTACACGAGTTATTGCAGATTGGTGTATGAAATCTTCTTTTTTCATATAATCACCTACTTTTTAAAAAGAGTTTTTGCAATTTCTACTTCCAATTCATCTTTCATTGAATCGACTAGAGAAGAAAAATCATTGTTTATTAATACATTACCTCTTTTAATACAAAATCCGCTTTCGACAGTTTCTTGTGATATTTTAGCACCGAAATCTTCGTCTTTTAGACTATCATACTTATCAGATTGCAACATCAATACATCGTCTTTTTGCAAATTCATCTTTGATAAATTTGAGCTTAAGTATTTTTTGTAATCTTCTAATGATAAACCTTTGAGTTTATCTTTTATCTTTTGTATGACATCATCTATTACTTCTTGTTTTGCAAAAAGTGCATTATCTCTAGATTTCAATGTAACTTGTGATATATGCCTATCGTAAGCACTCTTTGCTTCGGATTCTGCTTTTTTTAATATTGTATCTTTTTCTTGATTTGCTTCGTCTATTTTAGTTTCAATGATTTTTTCTTTTTCTTGATTTGCTTTTGATAAGATTTCCTCAGATTCTCTCTTAGCATCTTCAAGAATTTCATTAATTATATTCTCTAAATTAGACATCTAAATCACCACTAAGCTTGGATTTGGTTCATCAATAAGAATGAAATAGCGAATGCTAAGATGGCATACAACTCAACCATTACTGAGTAAATGATACCTTTTGCTTGTTGAGGTTCGTTTTTAGCTAAGATATTGATACCGCTTACTGCTACTTTACTTTGAGCTATTGCTGAGAAGTATCCTACGATACCTACTGGTAAAGCTGCTGCTAAATATACATATCCTTGTGCTAAAGAAATATTTCCTGCAGGTAATTTGAATAAAATCAAGATACCAATTACGAATCCGTACAAACCTTGTGTACCTGGTAATAATTGAAGTACTAATGATTTACCGAATTTTTCTGGTTCTTCGATAACTACTCCTGCTGCAGCTTCCCCTGCCATACCTACACCTTTAGCAGATCCCATACCTGAGAACAATACTGCTATTACTACTGATAATACTCCTAAAACTAATCCACCATTTTCCAAAAAGAATTTTTCCATAATATCCTCCTATTTGTTTGTTATATTAAAATATTCTGATTCCGTTATAAATTTTTTAAATGGAACTCCTCCGCCTTCGTAGAATTTATTGAACATTTCTACGAATATCAATCTTGCAGAGTGTACATATGCTGACAAGTACGATAAGAATGCGTTAAATGCTTGGAATACGACAAATACTATCAATCCAAATATAAAGCCAACTACAGTTGATGACATCATCTTTACAATCATGTTGATTGCAACTGCAATGTATGCGCCTGATAGTCCCAATGCCATAAGTCTCATATAAGATACAAAATCTCCTATCCAGCTTGATATTCCATACAATGAATACAATCCGGATCCAAGTCTAGCACCTACGCCTCCAGCATTTCTTCCAGCTGTTAATACGATTCCGATAGCTGATACAATAGCTACCCATTTTGTTATAGTGCCTACGATTGGTGGGAATCCTAATGATTTTCCAAGTATCATAAGTATCAAACTTACAATAATTAAATACCAAAGTCCTACATCGTAAAATGCGTCAAGTGCTTTTCCATCTCTTATCAACATATAAGCTTTTATTCCTAATGCAAAGAACAAATGAATAAAACCAAATATTAAGCACAAAGCTATTAATGTCATTGCATTTTTACTAGTATCCAATATTGGAGTCATTGGAATGATTCCACCAAAGAATGATCCATATATAAATCCCCAGAATATAGATGCTATTGATATGAACATGAAAAATTTCAAAAATTGTTTTTTGTTTTCATCTAATTTGAATATTTTCAATGCTACTAATATAGCTATCAATACTACCAATCCATATCCCATATCGCCTATCATCATTCCAGAAAAGAAACAATAGAAAGGTGCCAATAATGGCGTAGGATCTACTTCATTGTATTTTGGCAATGAATACATGCCTGTTATAGATTCAAAAGCTTTTGAGAATCCTTTGTTTTTCAAAATAATAGGTACATCCGGATCATCTTTATCTGCTGGATTGATCTCTAAATAGTATTTCTTATTTAAGGATCTATCCAAAACTTTTTCAAAATTTTCTTTTTTATCAGTTGGAATGTAACCTTCGATTATATCAATCTTATCTGTTTTCTTTATTTTGCTTGTCGCTTCTTCTTTTAAATTCAAGTTTTCAAGATAATCATGATAAATCATAAAATCTTCTCTCAAATTTGTCTTCGATTTGATTTGATTTTCAATTTCTGCATACTTAGATTTATTGTCAGATATTTGAGCGTCAATATTTTTGATTTCGTCCTTTACAAATCCACTCGATTTAATATTGATTCTAACAAATCCGTTGTCTCTCAAAATGTCTTGAGCTTTTTCAAAATCTTTTGCAATAATAAGTAAGTATACAAATCCCGAGTTACGAGAAACTTCCTCGATGTAAATATCTTCTAAATCCTTTGTATTCAATTTTAACTGGTCAATAAATTTATCACTTACTGTACCTGTTATAAGCTTAACCCTTTCAAAATCATCAATCTTACTAATATCGACATCTAAGCTTTCCCAAGGTAATAGCTCTAGTTTTTTTTGATTTAGCGATTGATTATTTTGGTCTATTTCAGTTAGCTTCTTGTCCAAAGATGATAATTCATCGTAATGAGTTTCAAAGTCGAAATCCAAAGCCTTTTGTGTCAATTCATCTAGACTAAATGTTTTCTTACCTTCTTTCAAAGCTTCTATGCTGCTTTGTTTAGGAATATATCTAGAAAGTAAGTTTATAGCCCAATTTGTCTTGGTAAGCTTTTCACTAATGTCTACGATTTGCTCAGAATTGTCCAAATTAGTGACATAGTCATTTTCTTCTTCGATTTTCTTCTCATTAATGTGGACATAATTGAATTTTTGAAGATTTTCGAGTAATTTTGCTCTATCATAATCAAATGAATACAAATCAAATTTGCTCATTTTTACAATAGCCATTAACTCACTATCCTTTCAACAATTTTGTCTACAAGTCCTTCAACTGTACCTTTGTCAATGTTTTTGATACTGTCATTGTTCATTTCAGCTTTGATTTCAAGATCCTTAGATTCAACTTCTGCTTTGTTTTTGGAAGCTTTTATCATTTCATCTCGTTGTCTATTTGCTTCAGCTACAATTTCATTGTATTTTTCTAAAGATTCTCCCTTTGCGCTATCTATGATGCTTTTTCTCTTATCTTTAGCTTCATTGACAATAGTTTTAGCTTTTTCTTCAGCTTCTCTAATCTTAGATATAGCATTGTCAGACATTGTTTCACCTCCTAATTAGAGATGGTTTTAGAATATTAAATAGTCTAAAACCATAATTTATAACTAATAGTTTTACCTATTTAGTTCCAAATAATCTATCTCCGGCATCGCCTAGACCTGGTACAATGTATCCGTCTTCGTTTAATTTTTCGTCAAGTCCTGCTACATAAATATCAACGTCTGGATGTACTTCTTGAACGGCTTTAACGCCTTCTGGAGCTGCTATTATATTGACTAATTTAATATTCTTGCATCCTCTTTCTTTTAAGAATGTGATTGCTGCTATTGCTGAACCACCTGTAGCAAGCATTGGATCCACTACTATGATATCTCTTTCTTCTACATCTTTTGGCAATTTGCAATAATATTCTACTGGTTTTAAAGTTTCTGGATCTCTGTACAATCCTATGTGTCCTACTTTTGCTGCTGGAAGTACACTTAAAAATCCTTCAACCATTCCCAATCCTGCTCTTAGAATTGGAACTACTCCCAATTTTTTACCACTTAAAGTTTCTCCTTTTGTGGAACAAATTGGAGTTTCAATTTCACATTCTTCTAATTTAAAATCTCTTGTAACTTCATAGCACATCAATGTAGCTATCTCTGAAACAAGTTGTCTAAATTGATTGCTACCTGTGTTTTTGTCACGCAATATTGATAACTTATGTTTTATCAATGGATGGTCAAATACAGTTACTTTGCTCATATTTCCTCCTAAAAAACAAATCTTATAACCATTATATCATACTAAATTTGCTCTATGTTATTGGCACAAGATTTTTTTAACCTATTCATAATACTTATACCCATTTTTTCTTCTTTTACACCTTCACAAACTAAAAGTTTGTAATTAAATTTGTCCATTTCTCTGAGGTAAGAAAATATATTATGGGCAAATGTCAAATAATCATTCCTTTTTGATATTATTTTTATGTTTTCATAATCTACTGTTTTTGCAGTTTCTTCAGAAAGTATGAATCCTATTTCTTTTGTGTCTATTTCTAAATTTTCTACGAAATTTTTTATGTTGTTCATATCTCCCAAAATTACTACCAATTTTGTTTTAGGAGCGTAATGCTTATATTTTTGTCCTGGAGATTTTGGAATTACATTTTGATCTACTAATGATTTGTCATATACTACTTCGTCTAGGTATTCTTCCAAATCTTCTTTTATAAAAAATCCCGGTCTGAGTATTGTGTATGGTTTTTCTGTCAAATCTACAACTGTAGATTCTATTCCTATGTTGGAATTTCCACCATCCAATATCATTTCGATTTTGCCTTTCATGTCGTTATATACATCTTGTGCATTCGTAGGAGATGGCCTTCCAGATATATTAGCAGATGGAGCTGCTATAGGGCATTTTGAATTATTTATCAAAAATCTAGCTATTTCATTTGAAGGATTTCTTATAGCTACTGTATCTCCACCACAACTTACTACGTCATTTACTTTGTCGCTTTTTTTGAATATTATAGTCAGTGGTCCTGGCCATAAGTTGTCCATTAGTTTTTTTTGATCATCTGTAATTTCAGATGTAAGTTCTTCTACCATTTCTTGGTTTGTAACGTGGAGTATAAGTGGATTGTCCCTTTTTCTGTTTTTTACGTCGAATATTTTTTTGCAGGCATTTTCATCTAAGCCGTTAGCTCCCAATCCGTAAACTGTTTCTGTCGGAAACGCCACTATTCCTCCGTTTTTTATAATTTGTGCAGCTTTGTTCAAAGCTTCTTGTTTTTGTTCGTCTAATTTTCCTATAATTGTATCCATAATTAATATCTTTCTAATAATGTTCTCATTAATTTATTTGCATCGTGTCTAATGTAATCGTATTTTATATCACATATTTCAGCTTCTATAATATCTATGCCCAATTTTTCCATATTCTTTCTATCATCGTCATTTAGGTATATTGGAGTTGAGTTTTCTATTGATTTGTATCTATATTTGGCGTATTTGTCTATTTCTTGTGAATTTACGATTATTTTATCGATTATATTTGATTTTGCATGATCTATAATTGCATTGACGTGATCTGATACAGTATATGCACTAGTCTCTCCTGGTTGTGTCATGATGTTGAGAATGTATACAACATCTGCTTTTGTGTCTTGAAGTGCTTTCGATATGTCTTTTACTAGCAAATTTGGAATAATAGAAGTATATAAAGATCCTGGTCCAAGCAACACTATATCTGCATCTAAAATGCTATCTATAGATTCTCTCAATGGAAGTAATAATTCCGGTTGAGTGTATACTCTCTTTATTTTCCCACCATTTTTTCTGTTGAGAAAAGTTATGTTTGATTCTCCTTCTATGGTAGATCCGTCTTCTAATTCTGCAAATAGTTTTACATCGTCCAACGTCATAGGTAAAACTTTCCCCGTAATAGCCAATACATTGCTCATTTCTTTTATAGCTACATCAAAATCTCCACATATGTCGTTCATAGCTGCAAGTAATAAATTACCAAGGCTCTGTCCTTTCAAGGATCCATCTGTAAATCTATAATTTATGATTTTTTCCATTATTGGCTCTGTATTAGCTAATGCCAATAAGCAATTTCTGATGTCACCTGGAGCAAGCATTCCCAAATCTTTTCGTAAAACTCCGCTTCCTCCTCCATCATCTGCTACGGTAACTATTGTAGTCACATTCTGCGTGAAGTTTTTTACTCCTCTAAGCAATATTGAGTTTCCAGTTCCTCCACCTATAGTGACTATTTTTTTACCAGTATTTTTGGTCTCTATGGGATACATATACCTTCTCCCCACTTTCTTTTAGCTTTTCTGCCAATGCTTGCGATATAGCTACTGACCTGTGTTTTCCGCCAGTACAACCTATACCTATTACTAAATTCATTTTTCCTTCTTTTAAATATTTTGGAATTAAAAATTCTAACATGTCGACGAGTTTTTCTAAAAATATATTCGTTTCTTCAAATCCAAACACGTATTCTTTTACACTTGAATTTAATCCTGATAATTTTTTCAATTCATTTACATAATATGGATTGGGAAGAAATCTAACATCAAATACTAAATCGGCATCTAAAAGTATGCCTTTTTTGAATCCAAATGAGACAACAGAAATCAAAAGTTTATTTTCTTCGTTGAAATAAGGTAAAATAGCCGTCACTTTTCTTCTAAGTTCTCCTAATGTCAAATTTGATGTATCGATTATATCATCGGAAAACTCTTTAACTTCTTCTAAAATTTTTCTCTCTTCGCTTATACCTTTCGATATTGTACCTGTAGTGGATGATAATGGATGAGGTCTTCTGTGTTCTTTGTATCTTCTTATCAATATTTCATCGCTCGCATCTAAGTATAAAACTTTTGTAGGTATATTGTGCATTCTCAAATGCGATACTGATTTGACTAAGTCGTCGAAAAAAAGTCCTCCTCTTATATCGACTACACATGCTATTTTTGTTATATTCTTTTTACTTTTTGCCGTCAAATCTATGAAATTCAACAACAAAGAAGGTGGCAAATTGTCTAGTGTATAATATCCCAAATCTTCAAAAATATCACTGCAAGCTGTTTTTCCAGCTCCACTCATTCCAGTAATTATTACAATTTCCATGGTTACTCCTTAGTCGATATTTATAATTCTTCTGGTATCTAAGCCAGATTCTTTTACTCTTCTTATGCTATCTTCCACATTTGCGATATCTTGAAAGCGATGAGCATCACTTCCTAAACTAAATTTAACATTATATTGTGAAGCAATTTTGATTTCTTCTGTAGATAAATGTGGATGATGTGCATTGATTTCCATTACGGTATTGGTCTTTTCACACGCTTGTGCAAGCCTATCTATGTCCACATCTATTTTGTCGCCTGGATGTGTGATGATAAAAATGTCATTGTTCTCAATGGCTTTTATCATAGCATTTGTATTCAAATCTATCATTTTTTGTTTTGTAGATTTTTTCATCCAACTAAGTCTTTTCATTACATGATAATTATAGAATGATTTATTGTCTACAAATTTTACACCATCATGAAATCCTACGTTGATGAAATCAAAATATTTTTTTTCGCTATCTTTTATGTCTATCTGTCCATCGTATCCTACGACGTTAGCTTCTACTCCCATCAGTATTTCTATATCATCGTATTTTTCTTTTAGTCTATCTATTTCCCTTCTCTGTACTGGAATTAATTTTCTTCTTATTCCGTACATTATATGGCCAGGACCGTGATCTGTTATGCTTATAGTCTTCAATTTTTTTCTTCTAGCTTCAGCGACTATTTCTTCAATTGTACTTTTTCCGTGGTTGTTTTTACTGTATACAGAATGTACGTGGTATTCTCTAGTTAATTTAATATTATTTTCCACCGATAATTCTCACTTCCGGCTCTAATTTTATGTTAAATTTTTCGTATACTTTATCTTGTACATATTTTATCACACAAACTACGTCATTACATGTTGCATTTCCAACATTTACTATAAACCCACAGTGTTTTTCGCTGACCATTGCATCATTATATCTGTATCCTCTAAGTCCTGCTTCGTCTATCAGCTGTCCTGCAAAATGACCTTCTGGTCTCTTGAATACCGATCCGCATGAAGGCAAATCTAGAGGTTGTTTCGATGTCCTTCTTTGCGTAAAATCGTGAAAATTGTGCAATATTTCTTCTTTGTCGCCTTTTTCTAGTAAAAATTCTGCTTCAAGTACAATTAGTTTTTCATCTTGTACTCTAGAATGTCTGTATGAAAATTCCATTTCCTCACAGATAAATTCTTTTATATTCAAATCTGAATCTATTACTTTGACTTTGTTCACAATATCTTTGATTTCTGTTCCGTAAGCTCCAGCATTCATAGTTATAGCTCCTCCTATATCTCCTGGAATTCCGCTTACAGGTTCAAATCCTTTGTACGAATTATTTATTGCAAGTTTACTTACATTACTCAATAATGCACCTGATTGAGCTATCATAACATCATCTTTTATATCTACTTTATTAAAATTGTCGTGCAATTTTATGACAACTTCTCTCAATCCATCATCTGAGACTAATAAATTCGAACCATTTCCTATAACTCTAAAATCAAATTGATTGGCTTTTATTATTTTCAAAGCTTCTATTATTTGCTCTTGAGTCGTAGGAATAATCATAACATCGCAATTTCCACCAATTTTAAATGTAGTATGATTTTTCATTGGCTCATCGTACAAAATATCTCCTACATTAGAATTTTCAAAAGCTTTTTTATATGTGTTCATATGCTTGCTCCGCACTATATAAAGTTCCAAATATTATTATCACATCTTCAGGGTAATTTTTGATTGCATAATCCAAAGCGTCATTTACATCACTTTTTGCAACTGCTTGCATTCCATAATCTTCTATTTGAGTTTTCAATTTTTCTGAAGTCAATGCTCTTGGTGAATCTGGAGTAAATGTGATAAACGCTTTGGCGTTTTCTTTTATCAATTTAATTTCGTCTTCATAGTCTTTGTCTTTCAATACTCCGTATACAAATACTACTTTTTTGTCATCGTATATGGATTCTATAGATGATTTCAACGCTTTTACTCCATCCGCATTGTGTCCTCCATCGTATATGACAGTAGGATTTTCTCTAATTATGTCAAATCTCGCTGGAATGTATGCATTTTTAAATCCATTGATTATATCTTCATCTGTTAGATTCAATTCGTCTTTTAATATATCTATAGCAGTCAACGCCAATTGCGCATTGTATAATTGATATTTTCCAACTAATCTAGTTTCTATGTGAAGATTTTTCCAATCAAATGAGTTTTTGGTAGCATCTATGTGGATATTTTTTGCCGTATTGAAATCAGCTACGTACAATTTGTTGTTTCTGTCTTCTGCTACTTCTTTGAATACATCCAATACGCTTTGTTGTTGGTCGTATACTACGCATCTTCCATTTTCTTTCATTATGCAGGCTTTTTCGTACGCTATTTCTTCTAGAGTATTTCCTAGATATTCTTGGTGATCTAATCCTATTTTAGTTATTACCGATAAAAGCGTCTCATCTGTAGCATTTGTGGCATCTAATCTTCCACCCATTCCTACTTCAAGCACTACATAATCACATTTGTTTTCCCAGAAATAATATATTGCACATAATGTTATAAATTCAAAAGTAGATACTTTTATATCATTGTCTTCTATGGTTTTCTTGATTATTTCAAAAATCCTCATAAAATCTTCTTCTGATATTTCATTGTCTATTTTTATCCTATCGAAAAAATTAATTATATGAGGTGATGTGAATAATCCAGTTTTGTATCCATGTTCTTTTAATGTTTGGTATATAAAAGTGGAAGTAGAACCTTTACCATTAGTACCTGTGACGTGTATTATTTTAAAACTTTTCTCTGGATTTCCCAAAAGTTTCAAAGTTTTTTTCATTCTATCAAGTCCCAATTTATATCCGTCTCTTCCTATTTTATCTAAATATTCATATACTAATTCACTATTCATTTTCTTCTCCTAATCTAAATCTATAGTTAATTATATCATTGTTAGTCAAATAAAAGAACTCGAGTAATTAAACTCGAGTCAAAATTAATTCATCATTTTTAATTTTTCTGCTTGATCATAACTTGTCAAATCGTCAATCATTTCTTCAATATCTCCATCTAAGAAATTTTGAAGTTGGAATATGGTTTTATTGATTCTATGATCAGTTATTCTTCCTTGAGGGAAATTGTAAGTTCTAATTCTTTCTGAACGATCTCCAGTACCTACTTGTGATTTACGAGCATCAGCTCTGTCTTTGTTCTTTTCTTCTTCCATTAAATCGTACAATCTAGATTTTAGGACTTTCATTGCTTTTTCCTTATTCTTGATTTGAGATTTTTCATCTTGACATGTTACAACAAGTCCTGTTGGCAAGTGAGTTATTCTTACGGCAGAGTCAGTAGTGTTGACGCATTGTCCACCATTTCCACTAGCTCTGAAAACATCTATTCTCAAATCTTTTGGTTCTATCTTTACATCCACATCTTCTGCTTCTGGCAATACAGCTACAGTTGCAGTAGATGTATGAATTCTTCCAGAACTTTCTGTTTGAGGAACTCTTTGCACTCTGTGAACTCCAGATTCGTATTTCAATCTAGAATAAGCTCCCTTACCTTTTACCATCATAACTACTTCTTTTATTCCGCCTACACCTTGTTGTTGTATATCCATTATTTCAGTTTTCCAATGTTTTTTGTCGGAATACATTTGATACATTCTCAAAAGGTCTCCTGCAAAAAGTCCAGCTTCATCTCCACCGGCACCAGCTCTGATTTCTATGAATACATTCTTTTCGTCGTTAGGATCTTTTGGAATCAATAAAAGTTTCAATTCTTCTTCGTCTTTTTCTATTTGTTCTTCCAAAGTTGAAATCTCGTCTTTTAATAATTCTTCCATTTCTTCATCGCCAGTAGAACCTAGCATTTCTTTATCTTCTTTTAAATTATCTACATTGTTTCTGTATTCCAAATATTTTTTGACAACTGGTTCCAAATCAGAATGTTCTTTCATCAACTTAGTCCAGTTTTCCATATCAGCTATAATTTCAGGATCTGCTACTTTTTTCTCCAAATCTCTGAATTTATCAACTACGCTATCCAAATTCTCAAACATAACTACCTCCTTGCAATTATTACTCTATCAAATCCATTAAAATCTTTTATACATTTATGATTAAAATATCCGTTATTTTCTAATATTTCAAAAATACTTTCCTTTTGATTGTATCCTATTTCAAATGCAATTACTCCATTTTCATTCAAATAATCCTTTGAATCAGCTATTATATTGCGATAGAAATATAATCCATCCTCTCCTCCATAGAGAGCTGATTTAGGTTCTTTCAAAATTTTAGTTTCCAAATTTTCAAAATCCTCTAAATCTATATATGGTGGATTTGATACTATCAAATCAAATTTTCCATCTACATTCTCATACAAATTTGAGTATATAAAATCGACATTATCTACTTTTAAATTGGTCGCATTTTTCTTCGATAAATCAATCGCATATTCATTAATATCTACTCCTAAAACTTTTGAACCAAGCTCCAAGTTAAGTGTTATGGAAATTATACCTGATCCAATTCCTATTTCGAGTATATTGTCAAATTTTCTATCCAATTTGATTATCTCGTCTACTAGTATTTCAGTGTCAAATCTAGGTATCAGAACATTTTCGTCAGTTTCGAATTTTCTATTGTAAAAGTATTTGAACCCAAGTATATATTCTATTGGAATATCTCGATCGTATAATTTCTTGTATTCTAATATTTTCTTCTCGTAATCTTCATCTATTGTATCATTATAATGCAATATACAATCAGAATAACTATAATCGTATAGTTTCTCCAAAACCATTAGACAATCTGACTTATCAAAAAGCGTAAATACATCTTTTATTACCATATATCATCATCCTTGTTTTCGGGAATCACACTTTCCAATGCAGATATAGCCACTTCTATCATATCATCTTCAGGCTCTTTTACCGTAAAGTACTTTTGCAATAAAAGTCCTGGTTTCACCAACATAGATGTGAATTTATTGTCGTATTTTCCTATAAGTCTATTAATCTCATATGAAATCGACACTATAACTGGCAACAATACAATTCTATACACCATTCTCAACAAAGGATTGGGCCAACCTACCAAACCTAGAACAAGTATCGATATTATCATCACAGTGAACAAAAAACTAGTTCCACATCTAGGATGTAATCTCGTCTGTCTTCTAACATTTTCTACAGTCAAATCCAATCCCTTCTCATAACAAAATATGCTCTTGTGCTCAGCACCATGATACTGAAACACTCTTTTCATATCTTTTGAATGAGATACGATGTACATATATATGAAAAATATAATTATTCTAATAATTCCCTCTACTAGATTAGCAGAAAATGATGAAACATTCTTCGACACAAAAGATGTCAAAAACGTAGGTATAAAAAAGAAAAACACCAATGCAAGAACTACTGACACTACAATAGAAAATATATTTTCTACTTTTCTAGCATTACCTTTAAAATGCCTATCGAAAAAATTCTCGTCATCATCTTCGTAGAAACTAGCAGAATACATCAAAGCATCCATTCCCAATTTCATTGAATCAAATAAACTTATAACTCCTCGTACAAACGGCATTTTCATTAAATTTACTTTTCTACTTTCCACATCATTTACAACCAAATCTATATCTCCATCAGGCTTTCTAACAGCTATGGAATATTTTGAAGGCCCTCTCATGAGAATTCCCTCTATAAGAGCTTGTCCTCCAATCGTAGTTTTTTTCATTTTATTTACCTTTTCTTTACATATTATCTATATTTTAACACAAAAAGACCAGCACCAAAAGGTACTGGCTACATTGCTAATCCATGTTGTATTTTTTCTTGAATTTTTCTACCCTACCACCATGTTCTACAAATCTTTGACGTCCTGTATAAAATGGGTGACATTGACTACAAACTTCTACGTTTATATTTTCTTTAGTAGATCCTACCTTGAAAGTGTTGCCACAAGAAGCGCAAGTTACAGTAGCTTCGTGGTATTCTGGATGTATATCTTTTTTCATATTATCACCTCGTTTTTCTATGATTATTTTCGACCTGTATATTATATCATATAGATCAACAGTTGTCTACTTTTTCTACCTATTACTATACAAAAATTTATAATTATTTTAAACTGTTGATCGATTTTACAAATTCATCATTTGATTTCGTATTTTTTAACATACGCAAAATTTGATCCACAATATTTTTATTTTCTTGAGCGCCAAGTTGACGTCTTATCTTATTGATAGCTTCGTACTCTTCTTTTGATAATATAAGCTCATCTTTTCTAGTTCCAGATTTACTTATATCAATAGCTGGAAATACCCTTATCTCAGATAAACTTCTGTCCAA
This sequence comes from Finegoldia sp., assembly GCA_029983915.1. Classification (GTDB taxonomy): domain Bacteria; phylum Bacillota; class Clostridia; order Tissierellales; family Peptoniphilaceae; genus Finegoldia. The sequence goes on from JASBYN010000012.1 coordinate 49,646, forward strand.
TTTCAATTCCATATTTCCAGTTCCCTTGAATTCCTCGAAAATCACATCGTCCATTCTAGAACCTGTTTCTATAAGAGCAGTAGCCAATATCGTCAATGAACCACCTTCTTCTATATTTCTCGCAGCTCCGAAAAATCTTTTAGGTCCGTTCAATGCCAATGGATCAAGTCCACCTGACAAAGTCTTTCCAGAATAAGGACTAGTGACATTATACGCTCTGGACAATCTAGTTATCGAATCCACCAAAATCACTACATCTTTTTTGTGTTCTACAAGTCTCTTAGCTCTCTCAATGACTATCTCAGCTACCCTTATATGATTTTGTGGCATCTCATCAAAAGTAGAAGCCACAACATCTGCACCTTCTACAGATCTTCTCATATCCGTAACCTCTTCAGGTCTTTCATCTATAAGCAAAATTATCACATGAATATCTGGATAATTTGTTCTTATAGAATTTGCAATATTCTTCAAAAGAGTAGTCTTTCCAGTCTTAGGAGATGCTACAATAAGACCTCTCTGACCTTTTCCAACAGGACTTACCAAATCCATAATTCTCATCGAAATATTGTCAAATCCTCTCTCCAATTTCAAACGCTCTCTTGGATAAATAGGAGTTAAATTTTCAAAATCAGGTCTATTTCGCAGATTTTCGACAGTATCTCCATTGACTTTATTGACATATATCAATGCATTGAATTTTTCCTTATCCTTTTTCTCACGAGATAATCCCTCTACAAAATCACCCGTTTTTAATTTGAATCTTCTGACTTGAACAGGTGGCACGTAAATGTCATCATCACCGGAATCATATCCATCTGAACGCAAAAACCCATACCCATTCTCATGTAAATCCAATATTCCTTCTACTTTTATAGGATCATTTAAATCTTTTTCATCCCTATCTTCGTTTTGATCAGCTTGAGTAAACAAATCTTTCTCATTATTTCTCTCATTAATATTGATTTGATTGATTATCTCATCTATCAAATCTTCCTTATTATATTTGCTAATACCAGCTACTCCAACAGCCTTAGCAATTATTTTCAAATCTTGTAATCTCTTATTAGATAAAACACTTTTTTCCAAAAACACTCCTCCTAAATACCTTGATACAGAAAATATAAACCGAATATCATCAAAACACTTCCCAAAACAATCTCTATAATTTTAGAAACCTTAGTATATGATTTATTTTGAATAACCTCTTCAATTTTTCCCATCAAAAGTGCAGACATAAATACCAAAAAGCAATTTCCAATACCATAAAACACAAATAAAATAACTGAAAACACAATATTTCTAGTATTTGCAGCTATCGCCATCAAACTAACCAATACAGGAGTAGAACAAGGAGCAGCAAAAACAGCTTGAATAATCCCTGCAAAAAAAGCACCTACAATTCCCGTCCTTGTAAGTTTGCCAGACTTATTAAAACTTATTACTTGTATCACATGCCAGTTTTGAAAAGCCATCAAAATCAATAAAATTCCAATAGCTATATAGAAAAATCTACTAAATTGATTCAAAATTTTGCCAAGCAAAGCTGCAGCCACACCGAAAATAGTAAAAATTAAAATACTTCCCAAACTAAAAGCTACAGCTATCAAAAATGATTTCTTCCTATTATAATTATTACCTGACAAATAACCAATTATTATCGGAATCATAGGCAAAGAACAAGGCAAAAAACTAGTCAAAATACCTGCAAATAAACAAATAATAGGAGCTACATACACATAATCTTCTATTAGCCTCGATAAAATTTTTAAAATACTATCCATTTATCATTTCCGATACTAAAATATCCAATTCATTTTCATGCAACAATCCTTCGTGAATATATCCCTTTTTATTCCCTATATTAATCTCAGAAAAATAATCATCCATCACAGATTTTGCCTTATCTGAAAATTGAAAATTATCGTCATTAGGTATGAAAACTTGAGTAGGAGTCACACGAATACCAGCTTCTCTTGCAAATTCTTCATTGATCGTAACCTCAACATCTTTAATCACAGCACCATCCTTGTGCTTGTTATAAATATTTTCAATATAAGGTGCCATCTCCTTACAAGGCTCACAACTTATCCAAGTGAAATTCACAAAAAGAGGTTTATCATAAGAAAAAAACTTCTCAAATCCAGCATCTTTTCCCGCATACAACGAATCTCTAACATCAGATGACTTATAAGCTTCTTCAAAAGCTCTCAAATCAGAAGAACCCTTAGATCCTGTAGCCTCTTGAATATTAACCTTATCTTTACTATCCTCATCCTTAGAAACTACACTTACTTGAGAATCTGCTTTTTGAGATTCGTTTGAAGATATATTTGAAGTTGACTTATTCTTCATAAAAAAGAATATTAAAATAACCGCAGCTATGAAAACTGCTACAAAAATATATTTAGACTTATTGCTTTTCATATTACAATTCCTTTCCTTATTATATATTGGCAATTAAAAACATCAACAAGACACTTAAAATAACCTACATTTGTATTATACCAAAATTCAAAAAAATTTTTAAATGTAGCTGTGCATTAAATTAAATATTCACGATTGAGTTTAATTAAAAATAGATCAAAAACCACCTAAATAAAAACTTTTTTATTGATTACTTTAAATCTTTCAATATTATCTACTCATTTATAGCAATAAAAAAATCTAACGGATATTAATCTCGCTTTAGAGCTGATTGTTTGGCGACTACCTACAGTAGTCAGCTCCTTCGAATCTATGGAATAGATTCAAAAGCTTCACCAGACCTACTAC
>JASBYN010000013.1 GCA_029983915.1 Finegoldia sp.
ACGAAAGAATACAGGAAATAGAGATATACTACCGATTTATTGGAAAAGTAGACTAATAATGAGGGTTCATATCTTTAACTAAGGGAAACTGGAACTTCAGTTCCGGATATCAATAAAATTATTGCATTGAGTGAAATTTTTGGAGTGAAAACTGATTATTTGCTAAAAGAAAATCTCGATGATATAGAATATACAAATGATACAGTAGAGCAATTGGGCAATAAAAGGCTTATAACAGCAGAAGATGCAAATGAGTTTATCGATGAGTACAAAATTTATTCCAAAAAATTAGCAGATAGCGTAAGCCTATTTATATTGGCACCAGCGTTTTTACTATTAGCTTCGATTTTATCTACTGTTAGTAAGAATTTATCGGAAAATGTGTTTTATGGAATAGGAGTTGCCGTACTATTAATTTTGATAGCTTATGGTGTATATAAAATAATAGTTTCATCTCAAAAGGTAGAAAAATACAATTTTATTGAAGAAGGAAATATTGAGCTATCATATGGGGTAAAAGGAATAGTAGAAAAATTAAGCTCAGAAGGTGAAGAAAAATACACAAAATCTATAGCAGCTTCAATTGTAATTTACATCGTAGGTGTAGTGCTTGTTGTATTGGCAGGATTTATAAATAATGACGTGTGGATACACGTATCGGTAATAGCGCTATTGGTTCTTTGCTCGATAGCCACTAATATAATAGTTAGAAAGTCTACAGTTAGATCGACTTATGATATGTTACTTCAACAAGGTGATTATAGTGCTGAAAACAAGATTAAAAATAAAAAACAAAGCTCTTTTTCAACAGCTTATTGGCTTATAGTAATAGCTATTTATTTAGGAGTCAGTTTGTATACAAATAAATGGGGAACTACTTGGATAATTTTCGCAGTGGCAGCTATTTTATTCGCAGCACTAAATGCTATTTTCAAATCACGTAATGATAATAAGTAAAAGAAAACTATGCTGATCTTCAAAGTTGGATACAACTTTAGAAGGTCAGTTTTTTTGCAAATGTACTACATATTTGCAATAATAAAAGTAAATGAAATAACATTAGGCTTTTAGAGAAATAATAGTACATATTAAAATTATGGTAGAATGAAAGAAACAAATTTTGTGTGTGATGGGAACTGAAAATGTGATATTATTGTCCTTCAATAAAAGTGTAAAAAGTTATAGTAAGGGTACGAAAAGAAATGCAGATGATAGTATTTCGACAGGGATAAGGAATTTAATAAGTATTATCCCTTCACTGATATCAAATATATTTTTTATCGTAATAGTATTCTGCTTTAATCTGAATTTTAGTATATATACGGCTTGTATGTATTATATAATTTGTATTTTTGTGTTTGTGATTTACAAAAGCAGCAAATAAATTTAGGCAAACAAAAAAGGAGCTATCATAGCTCCTTTTTTTATAAATCACTTATAGTGGTATCGTCGACACCATCTATTTTTACATCTTTTTCATCGATTTCAGTATTTTTCTCATCTTTCATGTCTAGAATTTCCATAAATTCTTCACCTGTTATTGTTTCTTTTTCGATTAGATATTTTGAAATTTCATGAAGTTTGTCGATGTTTTCAGTTAGTATATTTTTAGCCTTTTCATGAGCGGCTTTTATAATGGATTCCACTTTATTATCAATTTGTCCAGCTTTTTGTTCGCTTGCAGATAATGTGTTTGAACCACCTAGGTATTTAGAATTAGTAGTTTCCATACTCATCATATCGAATTCATCAGTCATACCGTATTGAGTTACCATTGCACGAGCGATTTTTGTCGCTTTTTCGATATCGTTGGAAGCTCCAGTAGTCATTGTGTTGAATACAACTTCTTCGGCACTTCTTCCTCCAGTCAATGTGACTATCATGTTGAATAACTCGTCTTTGCTCATCAAGAATTTTTCTTCTTGATCTACTTGCATTGTATATCCCAAAGCTCCACTTGTTCTAGGAATTATAGTTATCTTAGTTACAGGAGCTGAATGAGATTGCATTGCAGCTACTAATGCGTGGCCAACTTCGTGGTAAGCTATCAATTCTTTTTCTTTTGGAGTGATAACTGTGCCTTTTCTTTGTTGTCCTGCTATAACTACTTCTACAGATTCGATTAAATCTTCTTGGGTTACGATATTTCTACCCATTCTAACAGCTCTAAGTGCTGATTCATTCACTATATTTGCCAATTGAGCACCACTTGTACCAGCTGTCATAAGTGCTACAGCTTTGTAGTCGGTGTCTTTTTCGATTTTGATTTTGCGAGCGTGAACTTTTAATATATCTATACGTCCTTGCAAATCTGGAAGTTCAACGGGAATTTGTCTATCAAATCTACCAGGTCTTGTAAGAGCTGGATCCAAAATTTCTGGTCTGTTAGTAGCTGCAAGTATTACTACTCCTGAATTTCCACTGAAACCGTCCATTTCGTTTAGAAGTTGATTCAAAGTTTGTTCTCTTTCGTCGTTTCCAGATATTCCGGCTGTATCACGTCTTTTTCCTATCGCATCGATCTCGTCTATGAATACGATACAAGGTGCTTTTTCTGTAGCTTGTTTGAATAGGTCACGAACTTTACTAGCTCCAAGTCCTACGAACATTTCGACAAATTCAGAACCACTCATTGAGAAGAATGGCACTTTTGCTTCTCCAGCTACAGCTTGAGCTAACAATGTCTTACCTGTTCCAGGAGGGCCTACCAACAAGACTCCTTTAGGAAGGACGGCACCAATTTCGTTGTATCTTTTTGGATCGTGCAAGAAATCTACTACTTCAAGTAAAGCTTCTTTTGCTTCTTCTTGTCCAGCTACATCTGTAAATTTTTTGCCCGTTTTACTTTCTACGTAAATTTTTGCGTTGCTCTTTCCAAATTGAAGGGCATTGCCTCCCATTTTTTTAGTGGCTTGTCTCATAGCCAATTGTAAAAATCCAAAGATTACTACAAAAGGTAAGACAAATTGCAAAAATATAGCAGCTAGTGGGGCGTATTTACTAGGTATATCGCTAGAAAATTGTACTTTACTATCCAATAAGCGTTCTACGAGTTTTTCATCTTTTATCAGACCGGCTTTATAAATTATGTTGTTGTCTTCTTTTGATCTAAAGTTTATTTGCGTATCTAATATTTTGACTTCTTTGACTTTTCCAGTCTCGAGCATTTCGACAAAAGTGTTATATGGTACTTCTTTTTCTTTTGTCTTTGAAAAAGTAGGGAAAAGTAAACCCGCAACCACAGCGTAAAGTACTATTGCTACTAAATAGTAGATTATTATTTTCTTTTTAGATTGCTTGTTTTCTTTCATATATTTTCAATGTCTCTAAACTACATTAAATCGACGTTTAATTTTTCGTTCAACAAATTCAATGATTTGATGATATCTTTGTATTCTTGTTCTGTCAATTTAATTTGTTTTTTGTATTTTTCAGAAATTTCGCTTACGATTTCTCCGATTATTCTTCTACCTTTGCTAGTTAGACGAACTGTTACGATTCTTTCATCTCTTTCAGATCTTTTTCTTGAAACATATCCTTCTTTTTCTAATGCTTTACATAAGTTAGAGATGTTTCCTCCGGCCATACCAACTAGAACTCCTATATCTCCTATAGTTAAGTCGTCGCTTTTATCTAATTCAAATAGAGTCTTGATTTTCATTATTGTCAAACCGTATTTGTCAGATATAGGTGACAATAGTGCGTCTGTCTTACGATAAGTTTCTCTTAGTAGTTGTGATAATTCTGTGTTTATTAAGTTATAATCCATATTTCCTCCATTTTATTTTTTAATATTATGTGTTTTTGATATAATTAAATTACACATAAGTGGTGTTCCACTGCTTATAGTATATATGTTAATTATAAAGAAATTATGGAGATAAATGTATTTATGAAAGATATTAATAAAAGTGATTATAAGAAATTATGGATAAATTTCGACTCTAGTGACAAAGCGATGAAGTTGATTCCTATTTTATACGAAATGGATATGTTTGAAATTTCCTTGCTTACGCTGGAATCGGATGTGGATAATGATTTATTGAATTTGTTAGATGATTTGAATTGGGATGTAGAGGTTGTATTTTTAAAAGATTATATGACAGATAATAATTTAATTTTATCTAAGTTTTTAAATGATTTTAAAAGTATAGATTTATTAAATTTATCTAATTTTGAAAACTTATCTGAATTTTTTGAAGAAAATGAAGATGCATTGAATTCTTTAGAAGATGTTTTTTTGTATGACAAATATGTAAAGTCTAAAAAATCTAATCTCGAACTTCTAGATCAAATCAACGTATTTATGATTACAGATGATACATTGAACAAACACGATTATTCGGATATTTTAGATGGAATTTTAGATTCTAATTATGAGATTATGATAGAGGATTTATTTGTGTTATATGCTTATTGCAAAAAAGACCATTTCATATATGCAGAGACTAGCATCAGAATAGATGAAGATAATAATATGATCGAAAATGAAGGTATTGATTGTTATGTATCTATTACTTATAATGTAGATAAATTCAAAGAATTTTTAGAAGGCGTGATTATATAATGAATAGAAGATTGAAGATTGGCTCTTCTATGTCACTTTTTTTGGGGAGTTTGGCTATAGGAGTGTTTTCTGGAGGACTGGCTGTATTTTATAGATATTTGCTTAGCAAATTGGAGGTTTTCAGAGGGCAAATTTATTCTACAGATAGTATTGGCAAATCAATATTGATTGTAGTAGCATCTTTTGTGCTGGGAATTATAGTCAGTAAACTTTTGAAGTGGGCTCCTCTTTCAGGTGGTAGTGGTATTCCACAAGTTCAATGTGAACTTATAGGAGCTTTTGACCAAAATAGTTTTCGCGTTACGGTATCGAAGATCGTAGGGGGAGCGATAGCTTCTTTAGTTGGTTTGTCTTTGGGAAGAGAAGGTCCATCTATACAATTGGGAGCTAGTAGTGCGAAATTTTTGTCTGAAAAATTAGGCAGAGGAAAGACAGAAGAAAAATTGTATCTTACAGCAGGTGCAGCCGCAGGTTTATCTGCAGCGTTTTCAGCGCCTATATCTGGACTTGTGTTCATATTGGAAGAGTTACATAAATCATTTTCCAAAAAGGTTGTAGCGATAAGTCTTTTTGCAGCTGTAATAGCCGATGTAATTTCTGTTGGAATATTCAAGATAAAACCTGTATTTTCTTTTGCGATGCAACACGTCATTCCGACAAAATACTATTTGTTGCTTTTCCCAATGGTTATATTATCTTGTTTGGTGGGTAAATTGTTCAATCATTCGATTTTATCGTTTCAAGATTTGTTTTCTAAGATAAAAATAAATCAAGATTACAAGATTGCATTGTTTTTTGCATTGGTATCAATAGTAGGACTAATGTATCAAGAAATATTGGGAAGTGGACATTCTTTTATTGAAAATGCAGCTGCTACTAATATGTATCCTTTGGCAATATTGGCTCTACTAGTTTTAGCAAAGATAGTGTTGACTTCTACATCTTATGCAACCGGAACTCAAGGTGGCATTTTCTTGCCAGTTTTAGTAATAGGTGGACTTACAGGATTATTTTATTTCAATGTATGCAATAGATTAGGGCTTGTGGAAGATATGTATTTGTATAATTTTGTCATATTATCTATGGTCGCTATTTTGACAGCAGTCGTAAGAAGTCCATTACTTAGCGTAGTTTTGGTTTTGGAATTAAACGGCAACATGATGCATTTACTTGGATTGGCATTTTGCTCGATAACTGCTTATTTTGTCTGCCTGGCATTGGATTATGAACCTATATACGATTCTTTATTAAAGAGACTTCTCGACAAAAGAGTTGTCGGTACTGGAGTCAATGACAAATTTACTATGTTTGATGTCAAATTGGGATACAAAAATGAAGTCAAAGATCAAAAGATAAAAGACATTAATTTCCCAGAAAATGCACTTATAATAGAGATAGATTCAAACGGATATAAATACGTTCCAAATGGAAATAGCGTATTGAAGACAGGAGATATTGTTACAGTTTTAGTTAAAGATACACAACTATACGAAACTAGACAAAAAGTTTTGGAAGTATTTGGAGAATATGATGAATAAATCGAAAAAAGAAATAGCTTATATTGTCGCAGCTATCGTTATAATAATAGCTTTAGTGGTGGGGATTTTCATATTAAAAAAACCCGATATTTACAATGTTCAAACGGGTGAAAACACTGTGATGAAAAGGCAAACTATAGTGACGCAATTAGATGATAAGATACTTCTATATAAAAACGATAATTTGATTTTCAAAAAGAATTATAAGAAAGATACTCCGTATTATTTTGATGGCAAAAATTTGTATTTAATTGATAAAAAAGATTTGTTGAAATATAATACAAAAGGAGATATAGATTCTAAATTATCATTTGAATCGGATATAACGGGAATATACGCTGATAACGACTATATGATTGTAGATACAAAAACAAAATCACAAATTGTGAAAGATATGAAGATAACAGAGGATTTAGAACTCAATGGCGAAGTCGCAAGTTTATTGGCAGCTAATAAATCCAACTACAGTTTTTCTACTATCGGAGCTAGAGAAGGAAGGATATTTTCCAAAATCTACATGTACGATGAAAACGGATTATTGTACAAAAATATTTTCTTAGATAGAACTATATTCGACATGAAATACATCGACAATAAATTAGTTGTGGTGTTTGACGATAGCATTAAGGTGTTTGAAAATTCGAAAATCGTAAATTCTGTGTCGTTTGACAAAGCAAAAAAAATAGGAATATCTGAGAACAATATTTTCATCATCACAGAAAATTCTGAGCTGTTGATTTATAATGATAATATGGGATTGGTATATAGAAAGCCGATAGATGGTGATTTTCAAATTTATTCCAATAATAAAAATTGCATATTGTACAACCAAAATGGGTATGCAACATTTGATGGGACAAAATTGGTAGAAATAAAAACATCCAACCTTAAATCTATTTGTGGAGAGGACGATTTTTATTTAGTATATGATAATAAAATAGAAAGGATAAGGTAATTATGGAAATTGTAGATGCAAGAGGACAAGTATGTCCTAGACCAATTATTATGACAAAAAATGTTTTTGATGAATTAGAAGAAGGCACAGTTAAGACACAGGTTGACGATATGTATTGCGTAGAAAACCTAGAAAAGTACGCAAATGGTCAAGGATTTGAATTTAGCTATGAAGAAACTGATTACGGTTATGAAACTACTATCGTAAAAGAAAAAGGTGCTGAAAAGAAAGTCGACAAAAAAGAAGGCGAATTGGTATTGGCTTTTTCAAGCGATAGAATGGGCGAAGGCGATGAAAAATTAGGAAAATCTCTAATCAAATCTTACATCTATTCAGTAGCAGAAGCAGATGAAGCTCCTAGTACTTTGTTGTTCTTCAATTATGGAATTCATTTGACTACAGAAGGATCAGAAGTAATAGATGATTTGAAGAGAATTCAAGAAAAAGGCGCTAAAATAATGACTTGCGGAGCTTGCTTGGATTTCTACGATAGAAAAGAAAAACTTTTGATTGGGGAAGTTACAAATATGTATGTGATTTACGATACATTGTCAAAAGCTGATAGGAATGTAATCATAAGATAATGGAAAAAATACTACTTACTTTCACATCGGTTAATTTCACCATGATGACAGAAAATAAACTTGTGAGTATGGGATACGATATAAAAACTATCCCTACTCCAAGGGAGATTTCTGAAAGTTGTGGTCTTGCTATAATGTTGGATCCGGATAAAAAAGAAGAGATGATAGCTCTAAAAGGAGAGCTTCCTATAGATAAGATATGGATGTACAACAAAATAGATGGCGTAATTTTTGTTAATGAGGTAAAATAATATTCTATGCTAGTTTTGGATTTTTTTGATAACATTTTAGATTTGTTTTATGATTCTAATGGCGAAATTAATTTATTTGCCAAATTTGTTTTTTCAGTAGTTGTTGTAATACTTACCAAAATAATTGTATACATTTTGACTAAAGGATTTGACAAACTGATTGCCAAAAACAATAGGCCAATAGAAGGAAGACAAATCACAGTTACGAAATTATTGAATAATACAATTAAATATATAATCTACTTTTTTTGTATTGTAGCAATATTGGATATTTTTGGAGTCAAAACAGATAAAATATTGGCTACAGCTGGAATAGGTGGAGTGGCAATAGGTTTTGGAGCTCAATTTATCATCAGAGATGTAATCAGTGGACTTGCCATAATTTTTGAAAATCAATTCAAAGTAAATGATCATGTAATGATCAATGGAATAGAAGGCATAGTTCAAGAACTTGGACTTAGATTGACAAAAATCAAAGGATTTGATGGATCGGTTCATTTGATTAGCAATGGGCAGATAAACACAGTGACAAATTTCTCGAAAGAAAATCAAAGAATAGAAGTGAAAATGCAAGTTCCAATTAGGTATGAATTGGAAAAGTACAGAGAAATTATAGATGAAATATCCGAAGAATTAGTTGAAAAATACACAGATATCATAGAAAAGCCAAAACTCATAGGAATAGATAAAATAGGTGTCAGCAATATGACACTTACAATTTGGGGAAGATGCAAAGCAGAATCCCAATATTTGTATCAAAGAGAAATAATGGCAAAATTCATACAAAAAGCAAAAGAAAAATCAATCGATTTGAACTACTATTTTGTTGCAGGAGAAGAATATGAAATACAAGGTAAATGATATTATTACACTAAAAAAAGGACACCCTTGCGGAGAAAATAAATGGAAAATTCTACGCACAGGAGTCGATATAAAACTCCAATGTCTTGGATGTGATAAAATTGTTTGGCTTAATAGGTTGGAATTCAATAAGAGAATTAGAAAAATTCAAGATAAAGACGGTAAATTTGTATCTATAGTTCACTACGAACCGCAAGATGAAGAATAATTTACTAATTAATGGTGGGGAAATTATGGATTACGTTGTTATACCAGCTTATAGACCTAATGACAAATTGACAAAATTAGTCGAAGATTTGAATGAACACGATGTTCAAATCGTGGTCGTAAAAGATGGTCCAAGTGAATATGATTTTTCAAAACTTAATAATATAATTCTCCTAGAACATGAAAAAAATATGGGAAAAGGAGTCGCCTTGAAGACGGCATTCAAGTATTTGTATGATAATAATTGCAAAGGAACAGTAATTACAAGCGATGCTGACGGACAACATTTGATAGAAGATATATTGAAAGTCAGAGATATGGCAAGAAATCACAAAGACAAATTGGTGTTGGGAGTGAGGGATTTGAAGAGAGGAATTCCTTTTAGATCATTGCTCGGCAACACTATAACGAGATTTATATTTTATTCTAGCTCGTCCAAATACATCAAAGACACTCAAACGGGGCTTCGTGGATTTGACTGTTCACAGCTTGAGAAGATGATAGAAATAGAAGGCGATAGATACGAATATGAAATGAATATGCTCTATGAATACGAACTAGAGGATATAATTCAAGTTCCTATATCTACAATTTATCTCGAAAATAATAACAACAGCCATTTTGATACATTAAAAGATTCCCTAAAAATATATAAAATAATACTGAAATTTTCTGCATCGAGTTATATCAGTTTCTTGGTGGATTATTTTCTTTTTTTATTTTTACTATATTCAGTGCAAGTCAAAAGTTTGATATTGGCGAATGTTTTGGCAAGAGCTGTATCTAGCACTGTGAATTTTTACATCAACAACAAATACGTATTTAAAAATAGAGAATCTATATTAAAAAAATACTTGAAATACGTATCACTTGTCGTATTTATTTTGATATTGAACACAATAGTATTGAAGATTTTGACTTCGTTTGGAATTAAGGCATTCTTGGCGAAAATAATTACAGAAATACTGATGTTCATAATAAGCTATAACGTACAGAAAAATTTAATATTCAAAGAGAAATAATGGCACTTTTCAAAAAGTGCCTTTTTTATTGCATTACAATAACGTTGATATATTGTAATATTTATTTAATAATATTTTCAAAAATATGGTATATAATATTGGTAAGAGAAATCTTATATCACAAATTTTATGTTGGGTGGTTTATGAAAAAAATAATTTATGTATGTAGCATTATAGCTATAATTTTTGTAATGGTTGGATGCAAAGGACAAAAAAATTCTGCTATTCAAAATGAACTAAAAGTGGATATATCAGCTGGCAAAGAAATTTCCAAACACGAAGACCATGGTTGGATGGGGGATGGCGAAACTTTTATAGTATTTGAATTTTCAGGTGATGATTTTAAAAACGAGCTATCTCAAAACAAAAATTGGAAGAAATTTCCATTAGACGACATCACAAAGACCATAATGTACGGCTCTAATGATACGAAAATAAAATATGGGCCAACTTTTACAGACGAAAGTGGAAAGACAAAATTTCCTGAAATTACAGATGGATATTATATGTTATTGGATAGACAAGATGAAAATATGAAAAAAGAAGGAAATATTTTAAATAGGAATTCTATGAATTTCACTCTTGGAGTGTACGATTCAAAGGAGAACAAACTCTATTATTGCAAATTGGATACTTAGAAAAATAGGAACAGATTCTGTTCCTATAATTTTTTCTCAAATGCTATTCTTTTGTCTTTTTTTCTTATATATACAATCCCACATTCTGTAAATCCGTTTTTTTCGATAAATCTTAGCATCGATTTGTTATCGGGATGAGTGTCCACTCTAATAGAATCAAAATTTAATGATTTTAGTTTTTCTTCGAAAAAAGACAACAATGATTGTGCTACGTTTTTTGATTTATAATCACTATCGACAGCTATTCGATGGATTACTCCGTATTTTTTATCAGATATCCAATTTCCTTCTATATAATCGTAGTCGGGTTCTCCGTCTAGTATCAATGCAGAAAAGCCTAAGATTTTTCCGTCATCTAATACATAAAGTCTCTCTTTTTTTATATCTTCCAGAAATACTTTTTCATTTGGATAATCTTGTGTCCATTGATTTATTTTATTTTTTATCATGTAAATTTTTGCTTGGTCTACTATATTCATTATTTGATTTAAATCATTTTCATTTGCTAATCTAATTTTCATTGTATCACCTTTCTCTCAATAAAATTTTACCACATAAGATTGACAATATTCTATATGAAAAACTTTAATATTTTTGTGTTAAACTTTTTGATGAATTGTGTTATAATTTTATGTGGAAATCAGTTAAGGAGGCAACATATTGAAATCAAATATTTACTCTGAAATTGATAAGTTAAAATCTGTTATTGTTCATAGACCGGGAGAAGAATTAAATAATTTAACTCCTGATTTCATGGAAGAATTGTTGTTCGATGAACTTCCTTATTTGGAAAATGCTATCAAAGAACATGATTATTTTTGTGATATTATGCGTAAAGAAGGTATAGAAGTTTTGTACCTTGAAGATTTGGCGGCAGAATCTATAAAAGATGAAGAAGTCAGAAAACAATTTATAGAAGAGTTTTTGAATGAATCTGGAAATGAATCTGCAAATGAAATCAATTTACTAAGGGATTTTCTTAACAATATTAGAGATGAAAAAGAGTTGATATTGAAAACTATGGCTGGAATAAGATTAGAAGAAATAGGGATTGCCGATGAAGAAGGAAGGCTTTTGGCAGTAAATCCTATGCCTAATTTGTATTTCACAAGAGATCCGTTTTCGTTCGTGGGAAACTGCGTAAGTATCAACAAAATGTGGTCAAAGACTAGAAATAGAGAAACGCTTTATGCTAAGTACATTTTCACATACAATCCAAGATTTAAGGATATAGAGAAAATTTACGATAGAACTGAAACTACATCTATTGAAGGTGGAGATATTTTGGTCTTGAATAGCGAATGTGTAGCAGTTGGTATTTCTCAAAGAACTCAAAAGGAAAGCGTAGACAAATTTGCTAGAAATTTATTGAGTAAATCTAATTTCAAATTTGTTTTATCTTTCAAAATTCCAAACAAACGTGAATTTATGCATTTGGATACGGTGTTTACAATGATAGACAAAGATGTATTCACAGTGCATCCATTGATTGAAGGTCCTCTTGCAGTTGAAAAATTGTACTTAGAAGATAATGAATTGAAAAGAGAATCTCAAAAGGGATCTTTGGAAAGCATTTTATCTTCAAACTTGAACCTTGATGATATTACTATAATTAGATGTGGAGGAACTAATCCAATCGATCAAATGCGTGAACAATGGAATGACGGTTCAAATACTTTAGCTATTGCACCAAATACAGTAATAGTTTATGACAGAAATAATGTTACAAACAGTTTATTAAAAGAAGCTGATGTAAATATAAGAACGATAAAATCAGGCGAGCTATCTAGAGGACGAGGTGGTCCTAGATGTATGAGTATGCCATTTGAAAGGGAGATGTAATTATGTTAAAAGGAAGAGATTTTTTAACTTTAAAAGATTTTACTAAGGAAGAAATAGAACATTTATTGAATGTAAGTGCAGCATTAAAAGAAAAGAAGAGAATGGGTATTGTCGGAGATACATTAAAAGGTAAAAACATAGTTTTGTTATTCGAAAAAACTTCTACAAGAACTAGATGTTCTTTTGAAACAGCTTGCCACGATGAAGGTGGAAATGTTACATTCTTAGGTATGAATGATAGCCAATTTGGTAAAAAAGAATCAGTTAGAGATTCAGCTTTAGTATTATCTAGATTCTACGATGGTATCGAATTTAGAGGATTTGATCATGCAACAGTTGAAGAATTAGCTAAATATTCTTCAGTACCTGTATGGAATGGATTGACTGATATTTACCATCCAACTCAAATATTAGCAGATTTCTTGACAGTAAAAGAAAACATCCACAAGAACTTAGACCAAGTTAAATTCGTTTACGTTGGAGATGGAAGAAATAATATGGCAAACTCTTTAATGATAGGAGCTGCTAAATTAGGTATGGAATTTGTAAATCTTGCACCAAAAGAATTACATCCATCAAACGAAATGATGAATACAATCCAAGAAATCGCCAAAGAATCAGGCGCAAAAATCACAGTAACTGATGATTTCTCAAGCTTAAAAGGCGCAGATGTAATCTACACAGATGTTTGGGTATCTATGGGTGAAGAAGATCAATTCGAAGAAAGAATCAATATGCTTAAAGATTACCAAGTAGATATGAAGAAAATCGAAATGACAGAAAATCCTAACGTAATTTTCTTACACTGCTTGCCATCATTCCACAACCTAGAAACAAAAGTAGGTCGTGAAATATACGAAAAATACGGATTAAAAGAAATGGAAGTAACTGATGAAGTATTCTACAGCAAATATTCAAAAGTATTTGATGAAGCTGAAAACAGAATGCACACTATCAAAGCAGTTATAGTAGAAACTATAGGAAATAAATAATAATTTTAATTGAGAGATAGCTTTATTCAAAAGTTATCTCTTTTTTATTGCAATTTCTAGGATTTTTTGGTAAAATGGTTTGTCACTCAAAATAGTTACAATATGTCAAAATCGCTTAAATTTTAGAGAAAATGATGTATGATATATTAAGAATAAGATTAGATAGTGAGGTGAAATATGAAAAGCTTTAAAGACAGAATATTAAATTATTCTTTGGATCAAAAAATAATATTGCTTACAGCTATAGCTATGTTCATGCCTTTTTATTTGGGAATAGGACTTTTAGTTGTAGATATGTTCTATCTAGTATATAAGAACAAATTCAAAGAAATTTTCGATAAATCAAATTTAACTGTTTTCAGTATGGGCTTTGCTGGATATTCCTTGCTTTTAAGTATAATAAACAAAAATACTTATGGTATATTGGCTAGTGTGGGAATTTTCGTGCTATTTGTTTTCGTTTTGTTTTTGAGAAAAAATATGACAGAAAATTTCATGGAAGATTTGATGACTATCATAATGATATTTGCTTCATTTTGTTTTATAGTGACGCTATTTCAATATTCGTGGATACTTAAAAATAGCGGATTCAATTATTCTCGATTTATGAAAAACATAAGTGAAAGTAGATGGGCTATGACTATGTTTTTCTTCAATGTAAATTATTACGCTACGGTATGTTCATTGGTGGGAATTATTTGTGCATATAAATATTTCACAAAAAAATCACTAGAAAGAGCTTTTGCGTTTTTCGTGGGAATTCTAAGCGTAGTTACGCTTTTCATGACAGATTCTAGAGGAGCTATGTTAGCTTGTTTTTTAGCTGTTTTCGCACTCACGATAATGATGAAAAAGAAAAAATATTATATTGGAATATCTGTAGTATCGATTTTAGCAATTATAGCAATCGTAGTTTCTGGAAATATGGGAATATTGCCTAGAGTAGATAAATTGGGATTTGACTTAGGACTTAGAAAATCTATATGGGTCAGTGCAATAGAAGCATTCAAGAAAGATTTATTCGTAGGTGTTGGACCTTTGGGTATACATCATATTTACACGTCGATTAGATCTAGAAATATATTGCATGCTCATAATTTGATTTTAGATATTTTGGTCAATTACGGATTGATTGGTTTGGGACTTTTGATTCCGATTTTAAGCCAAGTTTTTGTGGAAATAAAAAATCTGTACAAAAAAGCTTACACAAAAATGGTGATAGCAATGGTGATTATGGTTATGATTCACAGTATGGTCGATGTCACTATTTTTTGGACGCAAACGGCTTTCATATTCTTGACATTTGCAGTTGGAATTGGAGAATTTAGCACAGTAAGTGAAAGAGAAGTTAGTTTGGTGAAAAAATTGAGTTTTTCAAATGGCAAAACTGTTTACGATAAAATAAAATAGATATATAATAAAAGATAGTCTGTAATCATGTAGGCTATCTTTTCTTTTAAAATAAGAAAATATCAATTATAATATTATAAAAAGGAGGAGTGTTGATGAGTTTTAAATTTTGTTCGCTATCTAGCGGCTCAAGTGGAAATAGCGAATATATCGAGACTGATAACTCCAAAATTTTAATAGATGCAGGTTTTAGTGGTAAAGCAATTGAAAACCTACTTGATAGCATAAATGTAAATCCTAGGGAATTAGATGCAATTTTTGTCACTCATGAACACGCAGACCATATAAAAGGAATTGGCGTTTTGAGCAGAAGATATAATTTGCCTGTCATTGCGAATACTGAAACGTGGTATGCAATGGATAAAAAAATAGGCAAGATATCTGATAAAAACATCTATGTATTCCAAAATAATAGGCATATTAATTTCAAAGATTTGGATATTTTGCCTATAAATACTAGCCATGATAGTGCGAATAGTTGTGGATATGTGATTAGCAAAGGAAATCGAAAATTATCGATAGTCACAGATACAGGAATAGTAGATGACAGCATTTGCGAAGAAATAAAAGACTCTGATTTATTCTTCATAGAGGCAAATCACGATATAGATATGTTGAAATTCGGACCTTATCCGAGGGCTTTGAAAGACAGAATATTATCGGATTACGGTCATCTATCAAACGATGCATGTGCTAATTTATTGGGAGATATATTGCGTGGAGATCACGAAATTATTCAATTAGCTCACTTGAGTAGAGAAAATAACACGCCTATAAAGGCTTACGAAACTGTAAGAAATTATTTATGGAGTTTGGGTTTGGATGTAGGTGAACAAATCACATTGGAAGTTGCCGAAAGATACACCCCAAGCAATTTAATAGATTTAGAGAAAATGGAGATATATGCAAAGAACACTACAAGAAATTGAAAGATCTATAATAAAAAAATATAGAAAACTTATTTGGTCAAAATTTATAAAAGCTATAAAAACATACGACTTGGTACAAGACGGAGATAAAATTGCAATCTGCATGAGCGGTGGTAAAGACAGTTTATTGCTTGCGAAATTATTTCAAGAATTGAAAAGACATGGACAAAACAATTTTGAATTGGAATTTATAGCTATGAACCCTGGATATAGCGAAGAAAACGTCGCATTGGAAAAAGCAAATTTTGAAAAGTTGAACATACCATATCATATGTATGATACTGACGTATTCAGTGTAAGTGAAAAAATTTCTTCGAATAATCCTTGCTATATGTGTGCTAGAATGAGAAGAGGTGCACTATACGCCAAAGCAAAAGAATTAGGATGCAACAAAATGGCACTAGGTCACCATTTTGACGATGTAATTGAAACTATAATGTTGAATGTATTGTGCTCTGGAAATTACAAAACAATGATGCCAAAACTACATTCAAATAATTTTGAAGGATTAGAAATTATCAGACCAATGTATCTCATAAGAGAAGAGTCAGTTATAAGCTGGTTAAACTACTGCGGATTGACAGCGCTTGATTGTGCATGTTCAGTAACAAAAAAGACAGATGGCTCTATGAGAAAACAAATAAAACTTTTGATAAAAGAATTGTCAGACAGAGGATTTACAAATGTAGAAAATTCTATATTTAAATCCAGTGAAAATGTTGATGTATCGAGAGTTATTGGGTATGAATATAATGGTAAAAAAATTAACTTTTTAGAAACTTATGGTGAAAATGATTTGTAAAGATATATAAGTAGGAGGAAATATGGGAATAGAATCTATCAAAGTTCAAGATAATTTGTATTATCTTGGCGTAAATGACAGGCAAACTGAATTTTTTGAAAATATGTGGCCATTACCTTATGGAGTTGCATACAATTCGTACTTGATTACAGGCGAAAAGACTTGCCTAATGGATACAGTCAAAGTTAGCAAAAGCGATGAATTTGTAAATAGCGTAAAAAATTTATTAAAAGATAGAAAATTGGATTACTTAGTTATCCATCATATTGAACCAGATCATTCTGGAGCTATACCACAAATCTTGGATTTATATCCAGAAGTAAAAATAGTAGGAAACAAAAAAACAAGATCTATGTTGAATGACTACTATGAAATAGATTCAGAATCTTTTGTAGAAGTAAAAGATGGAGACACACTTGATTTAGGAGATAGAAAACTTACATTCTACCTAACTGCTATGGTTCACTGGCCAGAATCTATGGTAAGCTATGATGAAGAAAACAAAATTTTGTTCTCTCAAGATATATTTGGAGGATTCGGTACTTGCGACGGTGGAATATTTGATGATGAAATAAACTACGAAGTGAGAAGATCTGAATTTAGAAGATATTACACAAACATAGTCGGCAAATACTCTCAAATGGCACAAAGAGCAATTGCTAGATTATCTTCATTAGACATCAAAATAATATGTCCAGTTCACGGATTCGTTTGGAGAAAACATCCATCAAAAATAGTAGAAGACTATACAAAATGGGCGACATATGAAGTAGAAGAAGGAGTAGTCATAGCATACGCATCTATGTACGGAAATACAGAGACTATGGCAGATCATTTGGCAAGATATTTGGCACAAGAAGGTGTCAAGAATATAGAGATGTACGATGTAAGCAAAACACATTCTTCTTATATAATATCTAGTTGTTGGGACAAAAAAGCCTTAGTTCTAGGATCATGCACATACAACAACAAAGTATATCCAGTAATGGATAATTTATTGAATTTATTGAAAATGCAAAAACTAAAAAATCATGTAGTTTCCGTATTCGGATCTTTCGGATGGAGTGGCGGATCAGTTAAAGATTTGAAACAATTCGTAGAAGATGGAAATTTCGAAACTACTGAAACAGTTGTAGAAGCAAAAGGTCGCATGAAAGAAGACGACGATTTGGCATTAAAACAAATGGCAAAAGAAATAGCTCAAAAAATTAAAAACTAATCTAAAAGTCAACTAAATTTAGTTGACTTTTTTTAATGCAAAAATATTTTGTCAAAACAAAAATTATCAAAAAAATAATAAAAAAATTGATTTGATTGTTATTATTAACTGTAGATGGGTATATATATCTTAGTGGTTATTAGTTTAATAGCTAAACTTAAAATAAGATTTGGAGGTATTTTAATGGCTACAGATGTAGAAATCGCACAAAATGCGAAATTAGAAAAAATAAGCGTAATCGCTGAAAAAATGGGATTATCTGAAGAAGATTATGAACAATATGGAAGATATAAAGCAAAATTAGATTTAAAACTTTTTGATAAGTACAAAGACAAAGAAAACGGCAAATTGATTTTAATGACAAGTATCAACCCAACACCAACAGGAGAAGGTAAAACAACTATGAACGTTGGTTTGGCAATGGGACTTAATAAAATAGGAAAGAACGCTATCTCAGTATTGAGAGAACCATCTTTAGGACCTAACTTTGGAATGAAAGGTGGAGCTGCAGGTGGTGGATATTCACAAGTAGTTCCTATGGACGAAATCAATATGCACTTCACAGGTGACTTCCATGCAATCACTACTGCAAACAACTTGATCTGTGCTATGATGGACAATCACATTCATCAAGGAAATGCATTGAACATAGATCCTAAACAAATCATGATTAAAAGATGTATGGACATGAATGAACGTGAATTGAGAGACATCATAATAGGTGTTGGCGCTAAAGGAAACGGCGTTATGCGTCAAGATGGATTCGAAATCACAGTAGCAAGTGAAATAATGGCTATACTATGTCTAGCAAAAGATTTGAAAGACTTGAAGAAGAGAGTAGGAGACATTCTTATAGCATTCACAAAAACAGGCGAACCAGTTTATGCAAGAGATGTCAAAGCAGATGGTGCTGTTGCATTGATAATGAAAGAAGCCATTAAACCAAATCTTGTTCAAACATTAGAACACACACCTGCAATAATTCACGGTGGACCATTCGCAAATATAGCTCATGGATGTAACTCTATAATAGCTACAAAATTGGGATTGAAATTAGGCGAATACGTAGTAACTGAAGCAGGTTTCGGTGCTGACTTAGGAGCAGAAAAATTCTTTGATATCAAATGTAGAAATGATTTACATCCAAACATGGTATGTATCGTAGCTACAATCAAAGCATTAAAACATCACGGGGAAGCTAAAGACATCAAAGAAGAAAACATCGAAGCTTTGGAAAAAGGATATGCTAACCTTAAACGTCACATCGAAAACATGAAGAAATACAAAGTTCCAGTAGTTGTAGCAATCAACAGATTTGCAACAGATACAGATGCTGAAATCAAAAAATTGACAGAATTAGTAGAAGCTGATGGAACAAAAGCTATCTTCTGTGACGTATGGGCAAAAGGTGGAGAAGGTGCAAGAGAATTAGCAGAATACGTTGTAGAAAATACAAAAGAAGAAAACGAATTTGAATTCTTATATGACCTTGATTTATCTATCGAAGAAAAAATAGAAAAAATAGCAAAAGAAATATATAGAGCAGATGGCGTTGAATATAGTGCAAAAGCTAAGAAAAAAATAAAACAAATAAATGAATTGGGATTAGATAAATATCCTGTATGTATGGCTAAAACACAATATTCATTCTCTGACAATAAAAAGTTGTTGGGAGCCCCAACTGGATTTACAATCACAGTAAGTGATTTCAAAATCTCAAGAGGTGCAGGATTTGTAGTAGCTTTATTAGGCTCTGTAATGACTATGCCTGGATTGCCAAAAGTACCTTCAGCAGAAAACTGCGATGTTTTGGATGATGGCACTGTAGTAGGATTATTCTAACACAAATGAAAAAGGCCTGAGTTTATCATCTAGAAGATATTTAATAAATTCAGGTCTTTTATTTTACTAGATAAAAATAATTATTACAGACAACAAATAATAGATTTTGTTACAAATATTAATAAGATTTGTGATACAATATTTATGAAATGGATTATAAGTAAAGGAGATGCTTATGAGTACAAAAAAAACTCCTCTTTATGAGGAACATGAAAAATTAGGTGGAAAGATTGTTGAATTTGGTGGATTTTTACTACCAGTTGAATATGAAAGTTTACAATCTGAACACGAAGCAGTAAGAAACAACGTTGGATTATTCGACGTAAGTCATATGGGCGAATTTACTGTAAAAGGTAAGGACGCTTTAAAATTTATAAACTATGTTTGCACAAACGATTATACTGATTGTGCTGAAGGACAAATCCAATATTCTTTATTACTAAATGAAGATGGTGGAATGGTTGATGACTTATTAGTATATAAAAATAGCGACGAAGATTTCTTAATGGTTCCAAACGCAGCAAATACTGAAAAAGATTTCAATCATCTTTCTAAGTATGTTGATAAATTCGATATAGAATTTAAAAATATCAGTGATACTGTTGGAGAAATAGCAGTTCAAGGCCCAAAAGCTGAAGAGTTGTTACAAAGACTAGTAGATTTCGATTTATCTAAAATTGAATACTATCACTTTGAAAAAAATATCAAATTCAACGGTCACGACCTTTTGATTTCTAGAACAGGATACACAGGAGAAGACGGATTTGAAGTATATGCAGATCACGAAGCTACTGTAGCTGTATGGAAAGAATTATTGGAAAAAGGACAAGATTTAGGCGTTAAACCATGTGGACTTGGCTGTAGAGATACTTTGAGATTTGAAGCTGCAATGCCATTATACGGCAATGAACTTTCTGATGAAATATCTCCATTAGAAGTTGGATTGAAATTTGCAGTTAAAATGAACAAAGACGATTTCGTAGGAAAAGCTAAAACACAAGAAAAAATCGATAAAGGTATCGACAAAAAACTTATAGGTATCGAGATGCAAACTAAACGTATTGCAAGACAAGGTGCTGAAGTTCAAAAAGATGGTAAAACTATCGGAAAAGTAACTACTGGTTACCTTTCACCAACTTTCGGCGTATGTTTAGCTAATGCATTTGTAGATAAATCAGCTGTAGCTTTGGGAGATGAAGTAGATGTTATCATCAGAAATAAACCATCAAAAGCAACAGTTGTAAAAAGAAAATTTTTAGATAGAAAATAGGGGGAAAAGAAAATGGCAGAAGTAGCAAAAGATTTATTGTACACAAAAGATCATGAATGGATTAAAGTAGACGGAGACGTTTACCAAATAGGTCTTGCAGATTATGCACAAGATAGCTTAGGAGATATCGTATATGTTGAATTACCTGAAGTAGACGATGAAATTGATGCAGAAGATTCTGTAGCAAGCGTTGAATCAGTTAAAGCAGCATCAGAAGTTTATACTCCATTTGCTTGTACTATAGTAGAAGTAAATGAAGAATTAGATGATGAACCAGGCAATATTAATAAAGCTCCTTATGAAAGCTGGATAGCTAAAGTTAAATTTGATGATTTTGATGAATCTAGCTTGATGACTGCAGATGAATACGAAAAATTCTTAGGAGAATTATAATGTATCCATATATCTCAGTTACTGAAAAAGAAATTGAGGAAATGCTAAAAGTAATTGGCATTTCCTCTACTGATGAATTGTATTCAGACATTCCTGGAGACGTTCAATTCAAAGGAGAATTAAACATACCAAAATCAAAGAGTGAAGAAGAAGTAAGAAAATACTTCAACGAACTTTTTGCTAAAAATACAACTACTGATGATAAGGTTTGTTTCTTAGGTGGTGGAGCTTACGATAGATATATCCCATCTGTTATCCCAGCAATGGCAAGCAGAAGCGAATTCTATACTTCATATACACCATACCAACCTGAAATCAGTCAAGGTACACTTTCCTATATTTTCGAATATCAAACAATGATGGCAAATCTTACAGGCATGGAAATATCAAATGCTTCACTATATGATGGTGGAACTGCTATAACAGAAGCAGCTTTGATGACTATACAAAAGGCAAAAAAATCAAAGATTCTTTGTGCCAATACAGTTAATCCATCAGCAAAAGAAATATTGTTGACATATTGCCATGACAGAAAGATAGATGTTGAATTTGTTCCAATGAAAGACTTATCAACTGATTTAGAAGCATTGGAAAAAATGATGACAGATGAAGTTGGAACAGTTATCGTTCAATCACCAAACTATTATGGATATATTGAAGATGTTAAGAAATTTGAAGAATTAACACATTCAATCAAGAAAAATTACTTGGTAATGTCAGCTGATCCAATGAGCTTAGGTTTATTGAAAAAACCATCTGAATACAATGTTGACGTTGTAGTAGGTGAAGCTCAACAATTTGGTGTTAACTTACAATACGGTGGTCCTTATTTAGGATATATGTGTTTCAACAATGAATTTGTTAGAAAATTCCCTGGTCGTGTAGTAGGTCAAACTACTGATGAAGATGGAAAGAGATCATTTGTATTGACACTTTCAGCCAGAGAACAACACATCAAACGTGAAAGAGCAACTTCAAATATCTGCTCTAACCAAGGAGTAAACTTACTTGCAGCAAGCATATACCTATCATTATTAGGAAAAACTGGAGTAAAAGAAGTAGCAACTCAATCATTGCAAAAAGCTCACTATTTATTTGAAGAATTAAAGAAATTAGATAAAGTACAAGTATTAAGCGAAAGACCATTCTTTGATGAATTCACTATCGGTTTTGAAAAAGATACTGAAGAAGTTAAGAAAGCATTATTTGATAAAGGATTCTTAGCAGGAATTAGCATTAAAGAAGCTACAGATGGATGTGGCAATGGTTTAATTATTGCTGTAACAGAAAAGAGAACAAAAGAAGAAATGGACGCTTTTGTAGCAGCAGTTAAGGAGGTATTATAATGGCTTATAATAAGTTGATATTTGAATTATCACAACCAGGCAGAACTGGATATAAACTTCCTGAATTAGACGTAGAAGAAAAAGAAAATTTAATTCCTGAAGAATTTTTGACAAATGAAGAATTAGATTTACCAGAAGTAAGTGAAGTAGACGTAGTTCGTCATTATACTAATCTTTCTTCTTTAAACTTTGGTGTAGATACAGGTATGTATCCATTAGGTTCTTGTACTATGAAGTACAACCCTAAAATAAATGAAGAAATCATAGCTAACCCTAAATTTGCTCATATTCACCCTAAACAAGATGATTATCAAGTACAAGGTGCATTGGAAGCAATGTATAATCTACAAAGATCTCTTTGCGAAATCGCAGGAATGGATTATATGACATTACAACCAGCAGCAGGAGCTCATGGAGAAATCACAGCTATAACTATATTCAAGAAATATCATGAAGTTAATGGTAATTCTGAAAAAAGCGAAATAATCGTACCAGATTCAGCACACGGAACTAACCCAGCTACAGCTGCAATGGCAGGATTCAAAGTAGTTGAAGTAAAATCAAATGAAAGAGGAGTAGTTGATGTCGAAGACTTGAGAAAAGTTGTAAATGAAAAAACAGCTGGTTTGATGTTAACTAACCCAAACACATTAGGTTTATTTGAAACTGAAATCAAAGAAATTGCTGAAATAGTTCACGAAGCAGGCGGATTGTTATATTACGATGGAGCAAACGCAAATGCGATTTTAGGACATGCAAGACCAGGAGATATGGGATTTGATGCAATTCACTTCAACGTTCATAAAACATTCTCTACACCACACGGTGGAGGAGGTCCAGGTGCAGGCCCTGTAGGAGTAAAAGAATTCTTAAGAGAATATTTACCAAAACCAATCGTAGAAAAAGACGGAGATAAATATTTCTTAGATTATAATATGGAACATTCTGTAGGTAGAATGAAAGACTATCAAGGTCACTTCGGAATTTTGATGAGAGCATTGACTTACATCCTATCAATGGGTAGCGATGGACTTGAATTTGCATCTACAGTTGCGGTATTGAATGCAAATTATTTACAAGCTCAATTAAAAGAAGATTACAATTTACCACATGATTATATATGTAAACACGAATTTGTATTAGCAGGATTAAAAGACGATTGCGATGGACAAGTTAAGACATTGGACGTTGCAAAGAGACTTTTGGATATGGGATTCCATCCACCAACAGTATATTTCCCATTAATAGTTCACGAAGCATTAATGGTAGAACCTACTGAAACAGAACCAAAACAAACTCTTGATGAATTTGTCGCTGCTATGAAACAAATCGCAAAAGAAGCAAGAGAAAACAAAGATATTTTATTGCAAGCTCCTATCACAACTGTAGTTAGAAGACCTGATGAAACAGAAGCTGCTAAGAGATTAGTATTAAAATATACAAAAGGAGAATAATGACTAAAGATATAATTATTATCGGTGCTGGTCCTGGTGGCTATGAAACAGCCATCAGAGCTTGCCAGCTCGGTTTAAATGTAACTTTAATCGAAAAGGCTGAAGTAGGTGGTACATGCTTGAACAGAGGATGTATACCTACTAAAACTTTATGGAAGATAGCTGATTTATATAAAGAAATAAAAGAATCAGAAACCTTTGGGATTGAAGTTAATGATAGCAAATTGTTGGCAGATAAAATTAAACAAAGAAAAAAAGACGTTGTAGAAAGACTAAGAAATGGCGTAGAATACCTTTTTAACACTTACGATAATTTGACATTGATTAGAGGAGTGGCAAGTTTTAAGGATAACAATACTGTAATAGTCAATACTACAGAAGGTGAGACTAAAGAACTTACTGCTGATAAAATAATTATAGCTACAGGCTCAAAAGATTTTAGACCATCTAATATCGAAGGCGTAGATCACGAAAAATGTTTGACATCTACAGGACTTTTAGAATTAGAAGAAATTCCAAAATCCATGGTAGTAATAGGTACTGGAGTAATTGGATTGGAATTTGCATCTATTTATTCTCAATTTGGTACAGAAGTAACAGTTGTTGGAAATAAATTACTAAAGACTGAAGATGGAGAAATTCAAAAGAGATTAAAATCGATTTTAAAAGGCGACAATTTAAAATTTGTCACTGGAGTTTACGCGCAAAAAATTGAAGAAGAAGATGGAAAACTTAAAGTCACAAGTCAAAAAGTAGGAAAAGATAAATTTACTGAAAGCTATGGAGATTATGTATTGGTAGCTAGCGGTAGAAGTAGCAATATAGATAATCTTGGATTAGAAAATACTGATATTAAAACAGAAAAAGGCGCAATAGTCGTAGATGATGAATTCAAAACAAGTGTAGAGAATGTCTATGCTATAGGCGACTGCGTATACAAAAATATTCAATTAGCTCATGTTGCAAGTAATCAAGGTAAAAACCTTGTAAGAAAATTTGTAGATAAAGATTTTAATATCAATACTGATATCATTCCAGCTGTTGTATTTACTATTCCTGAAATAGCATCTGTTGGTATGACTGAAGAAAAAGTTCAAGAGCAAAATATTGAATACGTTACAAGTAAATTCATGTATCAAGCAAATGGAAAGGCATTGAGCTTGAATGCAACTGAAGGATTTGTAAAAATTATCGCTACAAAAGACTTATCTAAGATTTTAGGTTGTCACATTATAGGACACGACGCATCTACTTTGATTCATTTTGCAGCTATTGCAATGAATAACGATGTAGATGTAGAAGGATTATCTGCGATGATATACGCACATCCTACTATAAGTGAAGTTTTCATGGATTCAGTGGAACAATTAGAAGGGTTGTCTATTAATACGCCTAACTCAAATAAATAAATTTAAATCCTCATATGTTAATCATTATTCTTATACAATATCGATTAATTATGAGGATTTTTTATGTTACAAAAATATAAACAAGTATTTGATTTTTTGTAATATTTGGGCTTATTTTATTCACAGTTAGAACACATTTCAATGATAAATTATATATATATTCTAAGTGGGGGTGAAGATATGGATAGGGATCCATATAATGATTATAACGAATACATTAGAAAGAGAAGAAAATTAAATGACGGACTTACAGAAAAGAAAGTCGAAAGCATGATAAAAGAAGCAGTAGAGAAGAATAAACCTCATTTGGGTTGGTTGAAAGCTCTCACAATATTGCTTTTGATATATTCATTGGTTATGACTTATTTTGTTGTAAATAAAGTTAAAATTGGTGAAACGACTAATCCTGTAACTCAAGAATCTACAATTTCAATCAAAAACGACAATGTGTCTGTAGAAAATGCTGTAGCTAAAAAAGCGTTGGATTCAGTTGTCGGCATAACTACTGTTGGAGTTCAAGAAAATATATTCTTCCAAAAAAATCAAGTTGTAGAAGGTGTAGGAAGTGGAGTAATAGTAAGCAAAGATGGTTATATATTGACTAACTCTCACGTTATTCAAGACGGAAAAGCAGAAACTATAGAAGTGCTTCTAACAAATGGGAAGAAATCTCCTGCTCAGTTATTATGGTATGATACAACTTTGGATTTAGCAGTAGTGAAAGTCAATATGAAAGGACTAAAGCCTGTAGAAATGGCAGACAGCGACAAGGTTGAAATAGGAGATAAAGCAATTGCAATAGGAAATCCATTGGGATTGGATTTACAATCCACATTGACTAGTGGTTATATTTCAGGAAAGGACAGAACTATAACTATAGAAAACGGATTACAAATGGATGGATTGATGCAAACAGATGCAGCAATAAATGCCGGAAATAGTGGTGGAGGACTTTTCGATAAAGAAGGAAAACTTATAGGAATCAATACTGCTAAGGCATCTGCAGAAGGCATAGGATTTACTATTCCAATCAACGTTGCAAAGACAATTGTAGACAATATAGTATCAGGTGGATCTTTTGAAGGCGTTAAATTGGGAATTAGCGGAATAGATGTGAGAACTTTCCAACAAGCTACTAGACAAGAAATGCCTATAGAAAAGGGAATATATGTAGTAGAAGTTGTAAATCCATCATCTGCTCAAAAAGCAGGAGTTCAAAAAGGAGACATCATTACAAAAATCAATGGAAAAGAAATAAGTTCAATGAGTTCTTTGAAGAAGGCGTTGCTCGAAGTTAGACCAAAACAAAACGGCAAAATAACTGTATACAGAAACGGAAAAGAACACGATTTGAATATAGTATTTGATACTTTAAAAGAAAAATAAGATTACATTTTCTTCCTTTAATATATATGAATCAAGAGGCGACATTTTATGGCGTCTCTTGATTTTTTTATTGTGTAAAAATTTTGATATTTCTATTTACATAATGTGCTTATTATTATAAAATATTGAAGTGTTAAGGGGATGAGACTTTGAAACAAATTTATTCTGTAAAAATGATTTTAGAATACAAGACAGATGTATCTATGTTTGAAGAAAATATAGTTTTATTGGAAATGGAAAGCATAGATGATTTAAAAGATAAATGTATGCAATACGTGGATTTAATTCAAGATGATTTAAATGACCACGAATTTGTTAGATTATATAAAATCGTAAATTGGAATTTAGCCAATCAAAAATTCGATAGTTCAATGGATTTCAAAGAGGTCTATTCCGAATTTATTTTGGAAGATGAGATATCATACTAAAATAGTTGTATTACTTTAAAAAACTTAACTATTTTGCGATTTTCGTGTATAATATAGTAAGGCATGACAATCTCTTATATTTTACTTAATACATAACTGTAAGGAGGTTATTATGTCAAAAAATTTATTAACAGTTAAGAATTTATCTGCAAAGGTAAAAGATAAAGAAATATTAAAAAACATAAATTTAAATATAAATTATGGCGAAGTGCATGTTATTATGGGACCAAATGGTTCTGGTAAATCCACTTTAGCCAATGTCATTTTGAATAATCCACAATACGAAGTTACATCAGGAGATATTTTACTTGATGGAGAAAGTATTATGGATTTGTCTACAGATAAAAGAGCCAAAAAAGGTATTTTTATGTCTTTTCAAAATCCAATGGAAGTTGCTGGAATTAGCGTTGAAAACTTCATTAGATCTGCAAAAATAGCTAAGACTGGCGAAAATATAGGATTCTTAGAATTCAGAGAAAAACTGGAAGATAACATGGATATTCTTGAATTTAAACATGAATACTCTTCCAGATATTTGAATGTCGGTTTTTCCGGTGGAGAAAAAAAGAAAAATGAAATTTTGCAAATGTTGATGTTGCAACCAAAATTAGCGATATTAGATGAAACTGATTCAGGGCTAGATGTCGATGCCGTTAGAACTGTTTCAAGAGGCGTTAAAGAATTTTTGAGTGAAAATAATTCAATTCTAGTTATTACTCATCATAGAGAAATATTAAAAGAAATAAATCCTGACTATGTTCACGTCGTTATGGATGGTTCGATTGTAAAAGAGGGTTCTAAAGAGCTTTTGGATAGAATTGTAGAAGAAGGATTCAATTGGATTAGAGAAGAGGTGAAATAATGGCACCTAGAGAAAAAACTCAAATTGATGAAATGGACAGAGGTGTCTATGACATCAAAAATAAATTTACTTACAGAAAAAAGACAGAAGTTGGATTAACTGATGCAATTGTAAGACAGATTTCAAAAGAAAAAAATGAGCCAGAGTGGATGTTAGAAAAAAGATTGGAAGCTTTGGAAATATTCAACAAATCAGAAGATCCTGAATGGGGACCTGATTTGAGCTCTGTCGATATGAATAAGGTCACAACTTATATAAGACCTGATGCCGATAAATCAAGCGATTGGAATGAAGTTCCAGACGATATAAGAGATACATTTGACAAACTTGGTATTCAAGAAGCTGAAAAGGAAATGATGCTAAGTGGTGTTGGTGCACAATACGATAGTGAAGTTGTATATCACAATATTCAACAATCTTTAGTCGATCAAGGTGTTATATACACTGATTTTGATACAGCACTTAGAGAACATGAAGATATAGTGAAAAAATATTTTGGCAAATCTATAACTCCAAGACTTCACAAATACGCTGCACTACACTATGCTGTATGGTCAGGAGGTTCTTTTGTATATGTTCCAAAAGGAGTAGATGTAAAAGTTCCTTTGCAAAGTTATTTCAGATTGAATGCTCCGGGAGCAGGTCAATTTGAACATACTATGATTATAGTAGAAGACGATAGCTATTGTCACTTTATAGAAGGCTGTTCTGCACCAAAATACAATGCACTTAATGTTCATGCTGGAGCTGTAGAAATATTTGTCGGAGAAGATGCGACTTTGAGATTTTCTACAATAGAAAACTGGTCTAGAAATATGTACAACTTGAATTCCAAGAGAGCTATCGTTGAAAAAAACGGTAAGGTAGAATGGATTTCGGGATCTTTTGGTTCAGCAGTTTCTATGCTTTATCCTTCAAGCGTTTTGAGAGGAGAAGGTGCTAGCAGTGAATACACAGGTATATCATTTGCCGGCAAAGATCAAAACTTAGATACTGGTGCGGTTATGATTCATGCAGCACCACACACTACAAGCTATGTAAATAGTAAATCAATTTCAAAATCAGGTGGAATTAGCGTATACAGAGGACTTGTAGATATAAAAGAAAATGCCTACGATTCTAAATCATCGGTAAGTTGTGAATCTTTGATGTTAGATAATGAAAGTAGGTCAGATACAATTCCTGTCGTAAAAATAGCAAATAAAAACGTCGATTTAGGACACGAAGCATCTATAGGAAGAATAGATGATCAAGTTATTTTCTATTTGATGACAAGAGGTATTCCAGAAGAAGAAGCAAAATCAATGGTAGTTCGTGGTTTTGCTGAACCTATAGCTAAGGAATTGCCTATGGAATATGCAGTTGAGATGAATAATTTAATCAATCTTGAATTAGAAGGTAGCATAGGATAGGAGTTGTATATGGAAAAGATAAAAGTTAACGAATTAGGATTTAAGACTTTCAAATATCTTAAAGTAAATAATACAGAAGTAGAAATTCCAGACATTGATATAAAAGGATATAGATTGGATTCAGATTCAAAACAAGATCTAGAAGACAAAGATTTTGGCGTATGTAAAGAAGTTTTGAATATGAATGAAGTGTCGGGAAATTTATTCAAAATGTATAAGACTAACGAAAACGAAGACAAAGATTTTGGTGTAATAGATTTAGTTACTGATAGAGAATATGATATTTTATTAGATACTCATAAAATAGTAGCAGAAAAAAATTCAAAATTAAAATTGATATTGAACTATAGAGACGACGATGAAAACAAGAAATTCAGAAGTTCAGTAGTAGAAGTCGTAGCAAAAGAAAATAGCGATGTAGAATTGTTCATCATCCAAACTGAGAAATACACTACAGCATTGGAATCCGTTATTTTGAATCTAGGCGAAAATAGCAAGGTAAAATTGAGCCAATACGAGTTGGGAAGCTTAGATAATTACGTAAATACGAAAGCAAATCTAAACGGAGTTAATTCAAACTTAGATATCAATAGTATCTATTTTACTCATGGTGAAAATTCGTTGAATATGCTATACGAAATAAATCACATAGGTGAAAATTCGAATTCATCATGTATAGTCAATGGAGCATTGAAAGAAAATTCTTATAAGAATTTCAAATCTACACTTGATTTCAAAAAAGGATCTGTAGGATCTGTAGGTAGCGAAGAAGAATATGCAGTGTTGTTATCAGACGATGCAAAAAGTTTGTCTGTACCTGTTTTGCTATCTGGAGAAGACGATGTAATAGGAAATCACGCAGCTAGTGCAGGTAAGATAGATGCAGACATGTTGTTCTATATAATGAATAGAGCGATATCAAAAGAAGTAGCTGAAAGTATGATCGTAGAATCTAAATTTAGCGAATCTATCAGTAGACTTAACAACGAATCTATAGAAAACAAATTGCACTCATTTATAAGAGAAAAAATAGCAAAGAGGGATTTGGATGTTAAATAAAAAAGAAGTAGAAGAGATAAGAAAAGATTTTTTGTATCTCGATAAAAAATACAATAACCCAATAGTTTATCTAGATAATGCAGCTACAAGCCAAAAACCAATTCAAGTTATAGATAGCGTAAGTGAGTACTACAAATACGAAAACGCAAATCCTCACAGAGGAGCACACACTTTGAGTGTGTTGTCGACAGAAGTATACGAGAATGGTAGAAAAAAAGTTGCCAAATTTATCAACGCTAGAGAAGAAAGCGAAGTGGTGTTTACTAGAAACACCACTGAGTCACTTAATCTATTAGCATATTCTTATGCTAACGAAAAGCTAAAAGAAGGTGACGAGATAGTGATATCCATAATGGAACATCACAGTAATTTAGTCACATGGCAAGAAGCGGCAAAAAAGACAAACGCAAAATTAAAATATCTATACATCGACAAAAAAACTAAACAATTGGATTTTGAAGAATTCAAAAATGCGATTACTGAAAAAACTAAAATATTTTCGATAACACAAGCATCCAATGTAGTGGGAACTATGCCTGATGTAGAAAAAATGATAAAATACGTAAAAAGCGTCAACAAAGATTGCATTTGTATCGTGGATTGTGCACAGTATATACCTCACAACAAAGTAGACGTACAAAAATTGGGATGTGATTTTCTAGTATTTTCCGGTCATAAAATGCTAAGCATAATGGGTGCAGGAGTACTATATGGAAGAAAAGAATTATTGAATTCTCTAAAACCATTCTTGTACGGAGGAGATATGATAGAATACGTATTTGAAGATAAATCCTCGTATTTAGATGCACCTGGAAGATTTGAAGCTGGAACACAAGATGTAGGAGCTGTCAAATCACTTATATCTGCGATAGATTACATCGAAAATATAGGAATTGAAAATATCAGAGATTACGAAAAATCATTGATGGATTATGCATACGATAGAATTCTAGAAAAATCAGATATAATAGATGTCTACACTACAAATGACAAAAACAGATCGCCTGTATTGGATTTTAATTTCAAAGAAGCACATCCACATGATGTAGCAAGCATAATGGATAGTTTTGGAATTGCAATAAGAAGTGGACATCATTGTGCACAACCATTGCATAGATATTTGCAAACTAACTTCTCATGCAGAGCAAGTTTTGCGTTTTACAACACAATAGAAGAAGTAGACTTTTTCATAGAACATCTCGAAGATGTAAGGAGGTTGATGAGGATTGGAACTAAATAATTTATATACTGAATTGATACTTGAAAAAAGTAGAGATAAATCAAATAGAAGACAATTAGAATCTCCTACGCACTGTGAATTGGGACACAATCCAAGCTGTGGAGATGAAATAACACTACAACTAAAAGTAGTAGATGATGTCATCGAAGACATAGCATATACTGGAATGGGATGTGCTATATC
The DNA here is from genome assembly GCA_029983915.1 of Finegoldia sp. Taxonomy (GTDB): domain Bacteria; phylum Bacillota; class Clostridia; order Tissierellales; family Peptoniphilaceae; genus Finegoldia. Next base: position 32,102 of record JASBYN010000013.1, read on the forward strand.
TCAAGCATCTACATCTATCATGTGCGATGTAATCAAAGGCAAAACAACACAAGAAGCTGTAGATTTGTGCGAAAAATTCATAGCCATGATTAAAGGCGAGATAACAGATAGAAAAGAATTGAAAGTGTTAAAAGATGCAGTGTGTTTTCAAAGCATATCAACTCTTCCAGCAAGAGTAAAATGTGCAGTGCTTTCATGGTACACATTGAAAAACATGCTAGAAAACGATGAATCTAAAGGTTCATTTATTCCAGAATAGATGAAAGATATAAAATTAGTGTTGACGGATATAGACGGCACGCTCTTGTCGCCTAATCTAATGCCGTTGCAATCTTCATATGAAATAATAGACAAGATAAGAGAAAAAGGAATAAAATTTGGATTGGTTACTGGGAGAGATTTTGATTCTGTAAACTCGTTTTTATTAGATAGATGGAAATTGAGAGGCAAACTGGACGTATTCATAGGAGAAAATGGTTCGTTTGTAAAAGATTTCTCCAGTAACAAAATATCTAAACAATTTTACATGTCATCTTCTGAATTAAAACAAGTCTACAATCACTTCAAAGATTTGGAAGTATCCATGGCAGTTAGTGAAAAAGGGTATTTGCACGTCGATAAAATCAATGAACAAGCAGAGTATTTTTCCGATATGGTAAAAATACCTATAAAAGTTGTGGATTTTGACACTTACTTACAACAACCCAAACCCAAAATTCACATTGGAGTATTGCCAAAAGACATGCAAAAAGTCATAGACAGAGCCAAAACATTTCACAATCCTAATTTAGTAGGAATGACTACATCAAAATACCTATTTGAGTACAACAATAAAAATGTGAATAAAAAAGTTGGCATTCAAAAGCTCTGTCAAATAATTGGAATAGATAAATCTCAAATAATTGCATTTGGAGATCAAATGAACGATTACGAAATGCTACAATACGCAGGAGTATCAGTAGCAATGGGAAATGCACTTGATGAGGTCAAATCACAATCGAAGTTCATAACTGATGGCAATGACGAAGATGGAATAGCAAATTTTTTGAAAAAATATCTAGAAATTTAACTGATTATATAAGAATTTAATAGTTTGACATTAAAAAAGAGACTACGGAATAATCCGGTAGTCTCTATTTGTTTTAAATCTTAATTAGAAAGCTTTGAATCTTTCTACTTTGTCCTTGTCAATGCCGTGTTTTTCATTATAAGTCATTTTTGTTGTACTTATCATGAAAGGAACGCCATCTATTTTACGAGCTTCCAAGAAGTTTACTACTTTTGAGTAATCTCCTGATTCTTTTCCACCTTTTTTCATTATTTTCATAATAGAATATGGGTGTTCTGGTTCTTTGATTGTAATCAATGAAGAATTTGGCTTATTGAAAGCTTTTTGAATTATATCTTCAAATTCTTCTGAATCAATACCAGGAATTAGATAATATTCTGTGTCAGTATCAATACTTTCCATAGATTTTACTTGTACTGATTTGTATTTGCTCTTTGCAATTCCCATCATAATAGCTAATAATTGTCTTATTCCTGTAGATCTGTGTCCTGAAATTATTATGTTTTCGTGTTTTTCAATGGCATCTTCGATGAATTGAGCTTGTTGTTCATCTAAGAATTCTGAATCTACGAATCTTTTAATCATTGGATGCATAAAAATCCCCCTTAAATTTATAATACTTACAATAATATTTTACCACATATGAAATAAAGTATCATATTGTTTTACCTATTTTAATTATTTAGTTGGATAATATCATTCAATCCATCTGTGAATTTTATGCTGTTATCTTCTAATACCCAAAATGCTTCTACGTTGTCCAAAGAATCGACCAATTTTCTTCCGTCGTTGTAATCCATTACAAAAAGTGTAGTCGATAGGAAATCTGCAAGAGCAGAATCTTTTGTAATAACTGTGACGGATTTAGAATAATTTGAAGGTTGTAATGTAACAGGGTCTATTATATGGTGGTATTTTTTGTTGTTGTAAGTGAAAAATCTTTGATAATCTCCACTTGTCACCATTGATGTCTCATCTATGTCGACTACTGCTACGTAAGGTTTTTCTTTTTCTGCATTCAAGTTTGGGTTTTGGATTGCAACTTTCCATTTATCTTTGTCTTTTATAACAGGTTTTCCAATTGTTTTGACGTTTCCACCGGCAGAAATTATACCTGATTTCAACCCACGTTCTTTCAATTCTTTTGCAACTAATTCTGTGGCGTATCCTTTTGCAGTGGCACCGAGATCTAATTTTGTGTTTTTGTCTTTTATGAATACTGTGCTATTTTTTTCGTCCAATATTATATCGTCGATGTTAGTGTGTTTGTTGTTTTCTTCCAATTCTTTTTGTGAAGGAATGGCAATGACTTTTTTTTCTAGTGCATTGTCACGATACTTTTTCCACAAATCTGTTACTGATCCAAATGCGATATTTGTTTTCTGGTTGTATTTTTTGTAATTTTCTTTCGATAGTTTGATCAAATCGAACAAATCTTTGTCGACTTTTACGGGCTTAATTCCAGCCATATCGTTGATCATCTTGGCGTTATTTACGTTTTCGAAATTATCATATGTGCTGTATAGTTTGTGTAGTCTATCAAATTCTTTTTCTACAAATTTGGAGTAGTTGTTGAATTCTTTTTCCGTTCTCGTGTACAAACTATACCTTATAACTGTGTCAAATTTATCGTATAACGTGTTCTCATGCTTTTCGTAATTTTTTGAGCAACTTGTAAATAAAACTAAAATTCCTATTAATACTATAATTTTTTTTAAATTTTTCATAAAATCACCTAATTTATTATATCAAATTTCCAGTTGATTTAATATCTTTGACATATCTTAATAAATTATCCGTCAAAAACCCAAGTTTTATAGTATAATGGTAGTGACATTTTTATAGGAGATGGATTATGAAAAAAGCAATTATACTTTCTGCCGGAGAAGGAACTAGAATGAAATCTCACAATTCAAAAGTGTTACATAAACTATTGAACAGAAGTATGATAGATTATGTGCTAGATGCTTGTGATTTTGTGGATGAGAGAATAGTTGTCGGTGGAAACAATTACGATATTTTAAAAGAAAACTTAGATAAATCAATTTATATTGTAAAACAAAATATAGGTGAAGATTTTCCATATGGAACAGGATATGCCGTTAAATTGTGCTTAGATAGAATCGGTGACGACGATAAAGTTATGATTTTAACGGGCGATACACCATTGATAAAAAAAGAAACATTGGAAAAATTCTTGGAGTTTCATGAAAATGAACAATCAGTAGCTACTGTATTGACAAGTGAAATCGACGATCCATTTGGATATGGAAGAATTGTAAAAGATGAAAATGGTAATTTGTTGAAGATAGTTGAACAAAAAGACTGCAACGAACAAGAGCTTTTGATAAAAGAGTTCAACAGTGGAATGATGATAGTCAATGGCGATGTTTTGAAAACGTCTATAAATAAATTGGATACCAACAATTCTAAAGGTGAGATGTATTTGACTGATATTTTCGAGATAATTAGAAGAGAAAACAAAACTATCAAGACTTTCAAACACTCTGATGTGACTGAAACTCATGGAATCAACACAAAAGCTCAATTGTATTTTTGTGAAGAAATACTAAAAGATAGAGTGAATAAAAAATTCATGGAAGATGGAGTTGTCATTTCCAATGCAAGCACTGTAATTATAGAACCTTCTGTAAAAATCGGAAGAGATACTGTGATTATAGGACCTTGTAGAATTTACGGTGACACAGAGATAGGATCTGATTGCGTGATAAAAGGAGATTGTGAAATCTCAAATTGCAAGATAGGCGATAATGTAGTTATCAAATCATCTTATCTTGAAAATTCTACTGTTGGAAATGGAACGGATATTGGACCTTTTGCACATCTTAGACCAAATAGCAATTTGAAAGAAAATGTCCACATTGGAAATTTTGTAGAGGTGAAGAACTCGACTGTCGGAAATGGAACAAAAGCAGGACATTTAGCTTATGTGGGAGATAGCGATTTGGGAAGTGGAATCAACATAGGCTGTGGCGTGATTTTTGTAAATTACGATGGAAAGAACAAATTTAGATCAGTTGTAGAAGACAATGTATTTGTCGGATCAAATTCAAATATAATAGCACCTGTCACTTTGAAAAAAGATAGTTTCATAGCTTGTGGAACTACTATAACAGATGATGTCGAAGAAGGCAGCTTATCTATTGGAAGAAATAGACAAGAAAATAAAATCGGATGGGTGTACAAAAAGCAACAAAAATAAAGGTGGATGTAGATGTATTTAATTGCAGGATTAGGAAATCCTGGGTCTAGGTTTGAATATACTAGACACAATGCAGGATTTTTGACTATAGATAATTTAGCAAAAAAATTAAATATAAAAGTGAACAAACTAAAATTCAAATCGCTTATAGGAGAAGGATTCATTGGAAATGAAAAAATCATACTGATGAAACCATCTACCTATATGAACGATTCTGGAAAAGCCATCATAGATTGTGTGAGATATTACTCAATAGAACCTGAAAATATCATTGTAATATGCGATGACATTGATATACCATTTGGAACTATTAGAGTGAAGAGAAAGGGATCGGCTGGAACTCACAATGGGTTGAAGTCGATAATTTATCATATACAATCTGAAAATTTTCCTAGAATTAAAGTTGCAGTGGGACAAAATACCAACAACATAGATTTGAAAGATTTCGTAATTGGACAGTTTACTAAAGAAGAATTTGAGGTTTTGGATAAGGAAATAGAAATGGCATCAAATGCCGCAATAGGCATAGTAGAAAACGGAGCCGATTATTCCATGAATAATTTCAATGGGAAAAGCGTACTATGAATTTTTTAACTAAAATATACGAAGATAATTCGGAATTTCAGGGGTATTTAGATTCTATTTTATCTGAAAAATCTCCAATTTACGTGCATGGCGTTATAAAAGAAGCTTTTGCAAGTTTCGTATATGCCACTTACAAAGAAATCGACAAACCTATGATGATAATTGTAGAAGACAACATCAGAGCGAGGTATTTGGTCGATTATTTGAATAGCATAGAAGATAATATCAGCGAATTTTTCTCAAATAGGGAATTGAATTTATATAACGCCAAATCGTTAAATGACGATGCGGAGTATCAAAGGGTGAAAGTGTTGTTCAGATTATTGAATGGCGATAATTTCATCATGGTGACTACTTTTGATGCACTAAGCAAGAAAATAACTAAAAAATCAGTTGCAAAAAAGAATAATTTCACCATACGAGATACTGATTTGATAAACTTAGAAGAGTTGCAACAAAAATTGAGAACTTTGAAATATCAAAGAGTAGATACTATCGAATCTAAAGGACAATTTGCAGTAAGAGGTGGAATAGTAGATATATTTCCAGTTCATTACAGATTTCCAGTAAGAATTGAACTTTTTGACGATGAGATAGATTCTATGAGATTTTTCGAAGTGGCAACTCAAAGGTCTATCGAAGATTGTAAATTTTTGGAAGTCATCACTTGCAGCGAGCTTATCATAGAGGACAACAAAAAAGAATCTGTAATCAATTCTATAAGGAAAAACCTCGATAAGAGGATCAACCATCCGGTATTTGGAGAAGATATAGATCATATCAAAAACAAATTTGAAAAATTGATAGAGTATATAGACAGCGATTTGGAATACGAAATTGACTTGATAGCTCCGTTTTTGACGAAAAAAGATTACGATTCTGTATTCGATTATGTAAGCGATGATTGTGTAGTATTGATAGAAGACTTATCGAGATGTTACGATGTTTACAAGGAAAAAGAAAAGAGATTCTTAGAAGATTTTGTGTATTTGATGGAAAAAGGCGAAGTTTTGGAAAAGCACGAATCTTCGTTGATTTCAATTTCAGATATGTTGAAATTAGTCAAATCCAAAACTTGTGCTAATATAACTAGCTTAGTAAAAAGGACAAGGCTTATAGAATCTGTATCTATGTACCAAATGAGAACGCTAGAAGCTGTCAATTTCAACAAAAACATAGATAGCCTTATAGAAACTATAAAATCAAATAGTATGAGAGGGTTCAAGCAAATAGTATTTGCAGCAAATGTCGAGAGAAAAAATATGCTCAAGGATTTGTTTTTGACCAATACAATTCCAACTATAGAATCAGAAGACTACAATGTAGATATAAAAACATCGCAAGTTTTGATTACGAGCAAAAATTTGCCTAATGGATTTGAAATTAAAGAACCAAAATATTTAATGATAACATACAAAGAAATATTTGGAAGAGAAAAACAAGTCCGAAAAAAACGCAAAAAGAAAAGTACGGGTCAAGATATAGTCAATTATTCCGATTTAAATGTGGGCGATTTCGTAGTACATGAAAATCACGGAATTGGTCAATACATGGGAATTGAAAAAATAGATGTAAATGGAATTCAAAAAGACTACATTGTAATTCAATACAAAGGTCAAGATAGATTGATGATACCTACTGATCAGATGAATTTGGTACAAAAATACATCGGAGGTGGTGGAGTCAAGAAACCTTCGCTCAATAAATTAAGCGGCAATGAATGGACTAAGGCAAAACAAAAAGCCAAGAAATCCATCGATGAAATGGCAGATGATTTGATAGAATTGTATTCTAAAAGATCTAAATTAAAAGGATATAGATTTTCGCCAGACACTCAATGGCAAAAAGAATTTGAAGAATCATTCCCTTACGAGGAGACGGATTCTCAGATAAGATCCATTGAAGAAATCAAACAAGATATGAAATCCGATAAACCCATGGATAGACTTTTATGTGGAGATGTAGGATATGGGAAAACGGAAGTCGCTGTAAGAGCTTGTTTTAAAGCGATAATGGATTCTAAACAAGTTGCATTTTTAGTACCGACTACTATATTGGCACAACAACATTTCAATACCATAAAAGAAAGATTTAGAGATTATCCTATCAGAGTAGAGATGATGAGTAGATTTGTCAGTCCAGCTCGTCAAAAGCAGATAATGAAAGATGTACAACGTGGACTGGTAGATTTAGTGGTGGGAACTCACAGAATTTTATCTAAAAATTTGGTGTTCAAAGATCTAGGACTTTTAGTTATCGACGAAGAGCAAAGATTTGGTGTAAGGCACAAAGAAAAATTAAAAGCTATGAGAGAAAATGTAGACGTACTTACTTTGTCTGCAACGCCAATTCCTAGAACTTTACAGATGGGACTTACTGGAATAAGAGATATGAGTATATTGGAAGAACCACCCGAAGATAGAATGCCTATATCGACTTATGTTACAGAGTACAATCCTAGCCTTATAAGAGATGCAATAATTAGGGAATTAGATAGAGGCGGACAGATTTATTTCGTGTATAATAAGATAGATGACATATACGAAATAGAATCCAAGTTGAAAAATCTAGTTCCAGAACTGAGTATTGCCATAGCTCATGGAAGGATGAATGAAAAAGAACTTGAAAATGTCATGTTCGATTTTCAAGATGGAATCTACGATTTGTTATTGTGTACAACCATCATAGAAACGGGCTTAGATATACAAAATGTCAACACAATGATAATTTATAATGCTGACAAGATGGGATTATCACAATTGTATCAATTGAAAGGACGTATAGGTCGTTCAGATAGAACATCATTTGCTTATTTCACATACGAAAGTCAAAAAGTACTGACGGAAATATCAGAGAAAAGGCTGATGGCAATTAAAGATTTTACAGAATTTGGATCTGGATTTAAAATAGCCATGAGAGATTTAGAGCTTAGAGGTGCAGGAAACCTTCTAGGAGAAAGTCAACATGGACATATAGCTAAGATAGGATACGATTTATATGTAAAACTTTTGGAACAAGCAGTACGTGAAGCAAAAGGCGAAGATTTGACAGAAAACAAAAATACAGTTATGCTGGAAATCAAGGTAAATGGATATATACCTGAAGAATACATTTCTGAAGATGATACTAAAATAGATATTTACAAAAAAATAGCTTCTATACAAGATGAAGACGATTATTCAGAAATAATAGACGAGTTAATAGATAGATTTGGAGATGTTCCAAAGTCTATTATAAATATAATGGATGTATCAATAATAAAAGCATTTTCTGCGAAGTTGTCGATTGAGAGTATAAAAGAAACCAAAGGAGAACTTTACATGCAATTTTCTGATTCCGATAAAATATCTTTGGATGAATTGAAATACATTACAGAAAATTACAAAGAGGAAATGAGATTTGATTTGTCAGAGAAACCACAGATAATACTAGGTTTTGAAGATAAAAATTTGAGAAATCCTATAGAAGTATTGACACTACTTCTTAAATACAAGAATCAACAAAAATAATTGGAGGTAAAATGAAGAAGTTTTTAGTGGCTATGTTGGCTATGGTGATGATAGTAGCTACAGGATGTCAACAAAAGCCAAAGGACGCTGTAGCAAAAGTAGGTAAAGAGTACATTTATCAAAAAGATGTGGATAAAGTATTAGAAGATTACAAAAAATACTACGGAGAAGACATATTCAATAAGAATACAGAACAAGGTAAGGAAGCTATGAAGCAAATCCAACCTAAAATAATCGATATGCTTGTCAACGAAAAAATCGTAAATAAATTGATAAAAGACAAGAAAATCGAAGTAACAGACAAAGAAATTCAAGCAGAAGTAGATAAATTGAAAAAACAATTAGGTGGAGACGACAAATTCAAAGCACAACTTGAAAAAGAAAAAATGACAGAACAAACTTTGAAAGAACAAATCAAAAAACAACTAGAAAACCAAAAATTGTCACAAGATTTTGAGAAAAATTTCCAACCTACAGATCAAGAAATAAAAGATCAATTCAACAAAGATAAGAAAAACTACACTCAATACAATGCAGATCACATACTTTTCTCTGGAAAAGATAAAAAAGGAAAAGAGTTGCCACAAGCTGAATTGAAGAAAAAATTGGATTTAGCTAATAAAACATACGAAGAAGTAAAAGATGGAAAGAACTTCAATGAAGTAGCAAAGGCAAAATCAGAAGATCCTTCAGCTGCTCAAAATTCAGGAAAATTAGGAGATTTCTTATCATCTACAATGGTAGCAGAATTTTCTGATGCATTGTCAAAAATGAAAGTAGGAGAAGTATCTAAACCTGTTAAAACAGAATTTGGATATCATATAATCAAACTTAACAACAAAGTAGAAGATTTGGATAAAATGACAGATGCCAATAAGCAAAATGTCACTCAAGCTATTAAAAATAAATTGGTTCAAGACAAAGTTCAAAACGAGTTTGAAAAGCAAAAGAAAGAATTAAAAGTAAAAGTATATTAGTATTGATTAGATGGCTTTTTTTCAATAAAAGTACTTGAAATCTGAAAAATATTCATGTATACTGTATTTAAAATAGGATTTAGCTATTTTACAAAAATTAAGGAGGAAAAGATGAATAAATCTGAATTATTAGCTAGCATGGCTAAGAAAAGTGACCTATCTAAGGTAGAAAGCGAAAGAGCATTAAATGCATTCATAAAAACAGTTGAAGAAACATTAGCAAAAGGGGAAAAAGTACAATTAGTAGGATTTGGTACATTTGAATCTAGAGAAAGAAAAGCTCGTGAAGGAAGAAATCCTAGAAACCCAGAAGAAAAGATTCAAATTCCTGCATCAAATGCGCCTGTATTCAAAGCTGGAAAATCTTTAAAAGAAGCAGTTAATCAAAAGTAGATAAAATATAGATCAGGCCTATGGCCTGATTTTTTAACTTTAACGGGGTATTATGATATACGATTTTTATATTAATAAGGATGTAAAAGACAGATTTAGAGTTTTATCTGACGATAAAATAATCTATTCTGGATACAAAGAAGGAAACAGTGCTTCGTTTTTTGACGGATTTATAGGTGCAAGTTTCGATAAGGGTTCTAATTTTGTGTTTTACGATGAAAAAGAAAATGTTGTGATGAAAGTGGAACGCTTATTTTACGATGACATAAAAAAATACATCGTAACAACTCCATCACACAATTTCACATTGGAATCGGATAGATCTTCTACTATAAAATACAATAACGAAGAAAATATAGATGTTTCTGACATTCTAAATGTAGATGTGTTTGACTATGGAAAAATCAAACATGTAAAAAAGGGATTTAATGTGTATGAAAAATTTACACTAGACATCGAAAATGAAAAACATGAATTTTTAGTAATAGCAGTAAGTTTATTTATTTGGGATGTCTACATTAAAGAAAGATTGGGATTTGTGAAGTAATGGATAAAAATAAATTTTTTGCCAAAAATTTTGGCGGTAAAAAGGAAGCAAAAAAGAAAATCATATCTATATTGTTAGCTAACTTGTTGGCAGCGGTAGCTATTGATTTTTTCTTTAGTCAAAAAAACTTTTTAAGTGGTGGTTCTACAGGTATAGGACTTTTGATACAGTATATTTTTGGAATACCTACAGGAATAACAGTGTTCTTATTGAATATTCCAATCATGATAATTGGATACAAGTATTTGACGAGACAATTTGTGAATTATGCTGCTATATCTACTATAATATTGTCTATTTATTTGACTTTGTTTCATTATCTTCCTAACCCATTTATACTAAAAGACGATATGCTTGTTGCCGTAGTCGGTGGAGCGATAAATGGAACGGCGATGGGTACTTTGTTCAGGTTTGGAACTTGCAGTGGAGGATTGGATATTGTAGCTGCTATAATGAAAAACGAAAAAGATATTTCTATAGGAAATGTTCTTATGGCTTGTAATGCTGTCATAATCGGAATAGGAAGTGCGTTGTACGGAATCGATAAAGGACTTTATACAATTATATCTATGTTTGTAGCGTACAGGGTACTAGACAGAATAGAACTTGGAATAGGAGAAACTAAACAAGTTTTCGTAATAACTTCAAAGAGAGAACAAGTAGCAGATATAATAATGAACGATATGAATCGTGGTGTTACATTCTTGCACGGCGAAGGAGCTTATCTAAACAACGATCAAGACGTTATATTTTGCGTTTTGAAAAGACCTCAAGTAGCGTATCTTAAGAAAAAATTGAAAAAGATAGATTCTAGAGCATTCATAACAGTGAGCGATGCTTATGAAGTTTTGGGCAAGGGATTTGAACGTGAAGAATATTAATGGGAGGAATTATTATTAAAAATTTATTGATAGCACAATCGGGTGGACCTACTTGTGCGATAAATGCGACATTAGCAGGCTGTTACAAGAGAGCTTGTGAGTTGGGATTTGACAATATATACGGTGCTTTGTATGGAATTCAAGGATTGTTGGACTCTAAAATAATAGATTTGAAATCACAAATAAAAACAGAGGAAGACTTGAATAAATTGAAGACTACACCTGCAAGTGCTTTGGGTTCTTGTAGATACAAAGTAGATAGCGAAGAAAAACTTGAAAAAATTGTACAAATTTTGAAATCATTTAATATCAATTATTTTATCTATATAGGTGGCAATGATTCGATGGACACAGTATATCAATTATCTAAGTACATCGAAAAAATAGGAGAAGATATCAACGTAATAGGTTCTCCAAAGACAATCGACAATGATTTGTTCGGCACAGATCACACACCTGGATTTGGATCGGCAGCAAAATTTGTAGCAAACTCTGTGTATCAAATAGCAAAAGACGTAGAAATCTACGACTATAAAACCATCACAATAGTAGAAATAATGGGAAGATATGCAGGCTGGCTTACGGCTTCTGGTGCCGTAGCTAAAAAATTATGTGGAGTTGGAGCTGATTTAGTCTATATAAGTGAAGATTCATTTGATTTCGACGATTTAAAAGCTGAAATAGATGAGACATTCAAAAGAACTGATAACATTCTAATATTGGTAAGTGAAGGAATAAAAGATTCTGAGAATAATTTCATATCCAACACTTCTGGCAAAAAAGATAAATTTGGACACGTTCAATTACAAGGACCTTCTCACATAATAAAAGATAAATTGAAAGAAATTTACGACATTCCTATAAGAAGCATTGAATTAAACATCCTTCAAAGATGTGACATGGCATTTGCATCTAAGACAGATATAGAAGAATCATTTGAAATAGGAAAATTTTCTGTGGACTCAGCGTTGAACAATTCCGGCAAAATGATTGGAATAAAGAGAATATCTAACGAACCTTATCAGACAAAATTCGTATTAGTAGACATTGAAAAAGTCGCTAACAAAACCAAAATGATAATTCCACGTTACACAGATAGTCATTTCCAAATAGACGATGAATTTATGCAATATATATTGCCTTTAATAGAGGGTGAAGTTGATATAGAATACAAAAATGGGATGGCTCAGTACTTTTCATTTGACAAAGAAGCGATAATAAAATAGTGGAGGGGATTTCCCCTCCATTAATTTGTAAAAAACACTTTACAAATTCTTTTTATTATGGTAATATAGAAAGGTAGTCGCGGTTCATTAGCTCAGCTGGTAGAGCACCTGACTTTTAATCAGGGTGTCCCGGGTTCGAGTCCCGGATGAGCCACCAACACTAACCGAGCATTAGCTCGGTTTTTTTGTTATGAGGTGAAAAATGTACACTATAGTTTCAATTATAGTTTTGATTTTTCTATCATTTGCACTTTTTTACAAAATAAAAGTAATCACATACACGATAGATTCTCAGAAAATAGATAAAGATTTGAACTTATTATTCATATCCGATTTACATTCGTGTAATTACGGAAATAGACAACAAAAAATAATAAAAGAAATCAAAAATCTTGATTTTGACTGTGTACTTCTAGGTGGAGATATTATAGACGACAAATTAAATTCAAGATACGCATTTGAATTGATAGAAGAATTGAATAAATTTAAAAAGCCAATCTACTACGTTCATGGAAATCACGAAAAGAAGATTTCAAATCTAAAAAAGATAGACGAAAAAATAAAAAAATTAGGCGTGAATTTGTTGGAATCTGAAGAGCTAAATCTCACTTCTAATGTAAAATTAATCGGAATGGACGATTCTTGCAAAGAAATCCTAGATAATTACGAAAATTCATTGAAAAAAATAGATGATGAACTGAGCTCCGATAAATTCAATATAATGTTGATTCATAAACCGGATTACTATTTTAAATTCAACTTACAAAACGTCGATTTAATGATATCTGGCCATACTCATGGAGGACAGTGGAGGATTCCTTTCATATTAAACGGACTTATTGCACCTGGACAAGGATTTTTGCCGAAGTATGCTGGGGGAATGTATGATGAGGATTATACATTGATAGTATCCAGAGGATTATCTAAAGAAAAGACTATAATTCCACGACTTTTCAATAGACCTGAGATCAATTTAATAAAATTAAAGCCGACAGTTAAATCTTTTTAGAAAAATATAAAGGATTTTTGAAAAAAACTATAAAAATTAGCAAAATATACCCGATTTTAATTGACACAAATAATATTTAATGGTAGAATATACAAGGATAAATAAGAATAGCTTGTATATTCTTTTTTTATGCAAAAATAATCACAGGAGGTGGAAAATTTGCCAACTATAAATCAACTAGTAAGACAAAGAAGAAAATCTAAGACTTACAAATCTGATTCACCAGCTTTGAGTCGTAACTTTAACAGTATTAAGAAGAGTTATACAGAATCAAACTCTCCTCAAAAAAGAGGTGTATGTACTTCTGTAAGAACAATGACTCCTAAAAAGCCTAACTCAGCACTTCGTAAAGTAGCCAGAGTTCGTTTGACAAATGGTATGGAAGTATTATCTTACATTCCAGGTATCGGACACAACCTACAAGAACACAGTGTTGTATTAATCAGAGGTGGTAGAGTAAAAGACTTACCAGGGGTAAGATACCACATAATCAGAGGTGCTTTGGATACTGCAGCTGTTCAAAACAGAATGCAAGGTCGTTCAAAGTACGGTGCTAAGAAACCAAAGAAATAAAACAAAACAAAAGGTATTAGTGTGAATAAAAGATTTTAATATATATTTATAGCACAGCGATTTAATCGAGTACCTGAGAAATACTAAATGGTAAGGAGGGAAGCGAAGTGCCAAGAAAAGGACATGTACAAAAAAGAGAGGTAATGCCAGATCCAGTTTATGATGATAAGATCGTTACTAAACTTATCAACAACATAATGTTAGACGGAAAGAAAGGTACTGCCCAAAAAATTGTTTATGGTGCTTTTGAAAAAATTAAAGAAACTACAGGGGAAGATGCTCTTGAAGTATTCTACAAAGCAATGAACAATATTATGCCTATTTTAGAGGTTAAAACTAGAAGAATAGGTGGAGCTAACTATCAAGTTCCTATAGAAGTTAGACCAGAAAGAAGACAAACATTAGGTTTGAGATGGTTAACTACTTATACTAGAGCCCGTGGTGAAAAAACTATGGTTGAAAGGTTAGCTAAAGAAATAATGGATGCTGCTAATAACACAGGTGCATCTGTTAAGAAGAGAGAAGACGTACACAAGATGGCTGAAGCTAACAAGGCTTTTGCTCATTATAGATACTAATTTATCGGAAAAGGAGAAAAAATGGCTAGACAAGTTTCATTAAAAGATACAAGAAACATTGGTATAATGGCCCATATTGATGCCGGTAAAACGACTGTTACTGAACGTATCTTATACTATTCAGGAAAAATCCATAAAATTGGGGACACACATGATGGAGCTGCTCAAATGGACTGGATGGTTCAAGAACAAGAAAGAGGTATCACTATAACATCTGCTGCCACTACTTGTTTTTGGAAAGGCAACAGAATCAATATAATCGATACACCGGGTCACGTTGACTTTACAGTTGAAGTTGAGAGATCTTTGAGAGTTCTTGACGGTTCTGTAGCATTGTTCGATGCAAAAAGTGGTGTAGAACCTCAATCAGAAACTGTATGGAGACAAGCTGATAAATATGGAGTACCAAGAATTTGCTTTATCAATAAAATGGATGCAACAGGCGCAGATTTCTTTATGTCTGTTGACACAATCAGAGAAAGATTGAGAGCAAATGCTGTTCCAATCGAAATTCCTATCGGAGCAGAAGATAAATTCGTAGGTGTTGTAGACCTTATCACAATGAAAGCAAACATCTATAAGAATGAATTAGGTACAGAATTCTCAATTGAAGATATACCAAGCGACTTAGTAGAAGTTGCAGAAAAATATAGAACAGAATTGTTGGAAAATATAGCTGAACATGATGAAGAAGTTATGATGAAATACCTTGAAGGTGAAGAAATAACAGAAGAAGAAATTCACAGAGCTATAAGAACTGCAACAATTGCAAATGCTATGAACCCAGTACTTTGTGGTTCTGCATACAAAAACAAAGGTGTACAACCATTGTTGGATGCAATCGTAGCATACATGCCTTCACCAGTAGATGTACCTGACATAAAGGGTGTGGATCCTACTACAGATGAAGACACTACAAGAAAATCATCAGATGATGAACCATTCTCAGCTTTAGCATTCAAAATTGCAACTGACCCATATGTAGGTAAGCTTGCATTTACAAGAGTATATTCAGGAACTATCGAATCAGGTAGTTATGTATACAACTCAACAAAAGGCAAGAGAGAAAGAATTGGTCGTATCTTGATGATGCACGCTAACAAACGTGAAGAAATCGAAAAAGCTTACGCTGGAGATATCGTAGCTATAATAGGATTAAAAGATACAACTACAGGGGATACATTGTGTGATATGGATAATGAAGTTATCCTTGAAAAGATGGAATTCCCAGATCCAGTAATTTCTGTAGCAATCGAACCTAAGACAAAAGCAAGTCAAGAAAAAATGGGTATTGCTCTTTCAAAATTAGCAGAAGAAGACCCAACATTCAGAACTTATACAGATGAAGAAACTGGAGATACTATCATATCAGGTATGGGTGAGCTTCACCTTGAAATCATCGTAGACAGACTTTTACGTGAATTCAAAGTAGAAGCCAACATAGGTAACCCACAAGTTGCTTACAGAGAATCTATCACTCAAGCAGCTGAAGCACAAGGAAAATACGTTAAACAATCAGGTGGACGTGGACAATACGGTGATTGTACTCTTAGAGTTGAACCACTTGAAAATCCTGAAGAATCTAACGGCATAGAATTCGTTAATGCAATTGTCGGTGGTGCTATTCCAAAAGAATACATTCCATCAGTTCAAGCAGGTGCTGAAGAAGCAGCTCAAACAGGTATCTTAGGTGGATATCCAATGCTTGACATGAAGATAACACTATTAGATGGTTCATACCACGATGTCGACTCTTCAGAAATGGCATACAAGATTGCCGGTTCTATGGGATTCAGAGCAGCAGTTGCTAAAGCAAAACCAATTTTATTAGAACCTACAATGAAAGTTGAAATTACTACTCCAGATGAATACCTAGGAGATGTAATGGGAGACGTTTCATCAAGAAGAGGTAAAATAGACGGAATGAATCCTAAAAATGGTGTACACATCTTAGATGCATTTATACCATTGGCAGAAATGTTTGGATATGCAACTGATTTGAGATCTAAGACTCAAGGTCGTGCAACATATTCAATGCAATTCGATCATTATGAACAAGTTCCTAACTCAATTTCAGAAGAAGTTATAGGTAAAAAGAATAAAAAATAGGAGGCTTATATAAATGAGTAAAGCTAAATTTGAAAGAACAAAACCACACGTAAACATAGGTACAATAGGACACGTAGACC
>JASBYN010000014.1 GCA_029983915.1 Finegoldia sp.
CCCTTAGGAGGGGAGTATTATATCCTGCTTAATTATGGAGGCTCAAAAACCGATAGTATCGGTTTAAGATGCTATTAAATCAGATACTAATTTGTACGTATAATTAAAGCTTCTTTTTAATCTAGTCATTGTATCTGCTTTTTTGTATTGTTTTTTGGTTATAAGGCTAATGGATCTTTTTTCGCCTTTTCCCGTATCTAATAGTATTTCTCCTACGATTTGACCTTTTTCTATTGGAGCTTTCAAGTTATCTTTTATTTTGACTTCTTGTTGTACTCCTGTTTTTTCGTTGTAAAGTATTTTCACGTCTTCTGTAGGATATATTTCTACGTTGGTATCTTCTGCACTATTTATAGATTTTGTAATTACTGGTTTTTCGCTTTCTACGACTTGCATTGGCTCAAATGATGTTCTGACGTATTCCAAGATTGTCTTTTGAAATTCGTTTCTGTCGTATTTTGATGGTGCTCCCAACAACACGGATATTACTTTGTTTTCTGTGTCTTGTGGTTTCAAATTCATCGTGCTTATTAGGCAGTAGCCTGCTTTGTCTGTAGTTCCAGTTTTCAATCCATCTACGCCTTCGATTTTGCCTAAAAATGGCAATGTCGATTCTTGTTTGTATTTTCTTTGTGGCATGGATAGTGTTGATGTTTTTGTGTAATTCAATATTTGTGGGTATTTGTTGAGTGTGTACGCTGTCAATTTTGCCAAATCTTTGGCACTCATCATGTTGTCTTTGTTTTTTTCAGGGTATCCTGATGCTGTGTAAAATTTTGCAGATTTTAATTCTAATTCGTTGGCTTTGTCGTTCATTCTTTTTACGAAATTTTCGACACTTCCTTCTGATTTTGCTGCCAATGTGTCTGCTGCATCATTTGCGCTTACTATCAACATTCCTCTGATCAAATCATTCACTGTTATTTTTTCGCCTTTTTTAAGTTGCATAGTGCTGGCTTCAGGTTTTGAATATTGATCGGCAACCAAAACTACGTCATTTAGTTTGTATTTTCCGGAATTGATGTCTTCCATTACCAATACGTAAGTCATTATTTTCGTCAATGAAGCTATTGCAAGAGGCTCATCTTCATTGTGATTTAGCAATTCCTGTGATGTGTTTTGTTCTATTGTGTAGTAAGCTTTTACTTTTTTTTCAATTCCTAAATTTGAATCAGCTTTTGATAATGTAGGCGCTATTACGATAGCTAGTGCCAACATCAAAGACAATATTTTTTGAATGCGGTTCATCACTCACCCCTTTTGGCTATTGTTTTCTTGTAAACTTCTATTACTTGACTTGTTATGTTGTCTTCGGAATAAATTCTTTTGATGTCTTCCGAGATTTTCTTTCTGTCGTATTTTTCGATATTATCGTGCATATATTTCAATGCATCTGCTAATTTATCTATGTTGAATCTGTCTACTAATATCCCATTTTCTTCGTTGATGAGATGTTCAGGGCCTTCGCATTTGCTCGAAACTACTGGAAGTCCAGCTGACAGTGCTTCTAAATATGCAAGTCCAAAGGTTTCAGAGTATGAGTATAGGCAGAACATATCTGCGTTGTTATACCCTTCTGAAATTTTTTCTCTTTTGGTAGATCCTGGCAGAAAAACTTGATCTTGAATGCCGAGTTCTTCTACTCTTTTTATGAGTGGTTTTCGTAAAAATCCATCTCCGTATATGGTCAATTTTACGCTTTTATCATCTGCAAATGCTTTGTTAAAAGCTTCTATCAATTCTCTAGGTCCTTTTGTAGTTATGACATTTCCCGTAGATACGATATTGAACGTGTCCGTTCTTTTGAAATTTTCGTTGTTTTTAAAAATGGTAAGGTTGGGAATTATCGCTATCATTTCCGAATCCTTACCAAATTCCCGTTTTATTTTTTCTCTGAATTTGGGGCTAACTGTTATCAATGTATCCGTTCTGTCGTAAGTTTCTTGTGCGATTTCTCTCATTCTCGGATTTATCTCGTCTTGATTTACAAGAGAATTACATTCAGTAAGCACAAAAGGAACGTCTATTTCTTTGGCAAGTTTTGATGCCATGTATCCTTGATCTGTAAAATAAGTGTGGATGACACCTGGTTTTCCTTCTATTTTCTCTACTTTTTTATAAAAATGTTTGAGCACTAAATACGAAAAGTCGTAAAGGCTTTTGAAGATATATCGTCCCACTGGAAAATGAAAGGAATACACCTTGACATTATCTCTTACAAAATATTCACTTTTATAACTTCTGAAACGTCTGATAGATCTCAAGTCAAGCGCAATTAATACGACGTCTATTCCACGTTTCGCAAGTGCAAGTGCTTGGTCTAGCTCAAATATCCCATTCATCTTACGTTTATCAGATGGATATCCCCTCGCTATTATATAAGCCTTCATTTCTTTTCCTTAATTTAAAATTTACTAATCTATTATATCAAACCCTGTGTATTTTTGTAGAACTTCTGGAACTTTGATGCTTCCATCTTCTTGTTGGTAATTTTCGATCAAAGCTGCAAAACAACGTCCTATAGCAAGACCTGAACCGTTCAATGTGTGTAGGTATTGAGGTTTGTTGTTTTCGTCTCTATATCTTATATTTGCACGTCTAGCTTGGAAATCTTCGAAATTAGAACAGCTAGATATTTCTACATATCTTCCGTAACTTGGCATCCATACTTCGACATCGTATGTCATTGCAGATGAAAATCCTAAATCTCCTGAGCAAAGTCTGACAACTCTGTAAGGAATTTCCAATAATTGCAAAATTTCTTCTGCGTTATTAGTCAATTTTTCCAATTCATCATAGCTTGTGCTTGGTTCTACAAATTTAACCATTTCTACTTTTTCAAATTGATGATTTCTTATAAGTCCTCTAGTGTCACGTCCTGCACTTCCTGCTTCTCTTCTGAAACATTGAGTAAATGCAGTGTAATAAATTGGAAGACTACCTTGTTCCAATATTTCTCCATCGAATAAATTAGTTACAGGAACTTCTGCTGTAGGAGCCAAATACATGTCATCTCTTTCCAAATAAAACATGTCTTCTTTGAATTTTGGAATTTGTCCAGTTCCTCTCATGGCATCAGGATTGATTACAACAGGTGTATTCAATTCAGTGTAGCCTTGTTTTTCTGTGTGAAGATCTAGCATGAAATTCATCAACGCTCTTTCCAATCTCGCACCTTTTCCTTTGAATACGCTAAATCTAGATTTGGAAATTTTAGTAGCTCTTTCAAAATCCAAGATATCTAAGTCAACACCCAAATCCCAGTGAGCTTTTGGTTCGAAATCGAATTTTCTAGGTTCTCCCCATTTTCTCATTTCCAAATTTTCGGAATCATCTAATCCGATAGGTACGTCTTTATTAGGAGTATTAGGTATTTCCAACAAATATTCGCGAATTTGATCGTCAGCTTCTTTCAATTTTTCGTCTAACGATTTTATATCTTCTGATAATTTCTTCAAATTTTTGAAAAGTTCTGTAGTATCTTCTCCATTTTTCTTCATTTCTGGAACTTTTTTGGAAATTTTATTTTGTTCCGCTTTCATAGATTCTACCTTTTGAATAATCTCACGTCTTTTTTCGTCAGTATCCAAAAGTTCTTGGATAGGATATTTGCCTCTTCTCTTTTTCAAAGCTTCTATAATTTCTTCAGGATTATTTCTAATTCTTTTAATATCTAACATAATTTTCTCCTTAATAAACAATAAAAAAACTTATACCAATTGATTTTCTCAGATTGCACCTTAATTAGCATAAGCTTTATGAAAATACTTTAACGCTCGTTTTTCAAAATTCCCGCAATAGCTTATATTAGTGTAATAATACCACTTAAATAGCTTATTGTCAATAATTAAGGGGTGTTGCGTATTTTATACAACTGAATTATTCTAAATAAAAATATGACTAAAAATCATATTAGTCATATTCATTCCTCTAATTATTTTTTTGAAAAATCTTTCCGATAAATCCTATTATTACTAATGCAAAAAATACTTTTGCCAAAAGTTTCAACAATCCAATAGTAAATCCCACGAATACATTTAAAACGATTATCCCGATAAAAATGTACAACACAGTTTTAAAAAACTTAGCCATAATTCACCTTCATTCCTTTGCTATATATTTTCTATAAATAAACCTAATTATTATCACTACAATAGCTATTTTCAAAACTATTTTCACAACCCACCAAGCCATCGAACCCAAAGCAATGAATAGTCCAAATACGGATACTATCACTCCAACTACTAGTCCAATCGCTCCTAAAATAGCTGCTAATACTATTGCTAATGTAACTGCTAATATAATTATACCCAAAGTAATCATAATTTTCCTCCCTGTGTGTTGCACGATACCTTTTATTACATTATAGCATAGTATATTTTTTGTTTCAATTAATTTTGAAATTTATGCAACAAAAAACACCGATGAGTTAACCAACTCCCAAATCGGTGTTTTCTATGAGCATTTCTACTTTTGGGTGAGCTTTCAAATATCCGTATTTTTCTACAAACCACTCTACAAGTTCTTCATCTCTTTTGATATTTGTAGAATTGTCAATGAAAATATTAATCGTAATCCATTTGAAATTTTCTAAACCTATTTGTATGTCTTTTTCTATCATTTCTTTGGTTTGACCTTTTATCCCAACCATGATGCAAGCTGAATCAAAATAGTCACTGACTTCTTTTACGTCGTGAAATTTTGCGTTTTTGTTCAATACATTTTCTCTAAAATCGTAGTCGAATGTTTCCACTCCTGTTTTGAACATGACATCACATCCGAAATAATCTCTGATTTCTTGAAGTCTATTTTTGAAAATGTAATGCGCTTCAAAAATCAAAGTGTGAATGTTCTTATCTTTTATCAAATTTTTTATATCAATTTTTGTCTGTTGTGGAAGTTCGAATACATTTCCCGAATTTATACATTCTAATACTCCAAATTCTCCAGTCACATTTTCGAGAACTTCTCTATTTTCTCTTATGGCATCTCCCATATTCAAAGTATTATCTTCTATATAATCGCAAAATGTACATTTGCCCCAAAAGCAAGGTCTCCCTTTCAAAAGTACTATCTCGCGTTTGATTTTTTCTTCTATTTTAGCGTAGCGATTTAACATTTATTCTCCTTACTACTGAAGTTACTATACTAAAAGATATCAATCTGTCAAAAAATTCCATAAAATACTGGTTGATTAGAGATGCCAATGCGGGATTCATTCCCTTGTTGATCATAAATCTAACTATCACATCACTTCCTGAACTTGTAACTCCTCCGAAAATGTATCCTTGAATTACTGCGCCCAAAATAGATCCTGGAATCACTGCCAACATAAGTACGGGTATTGTTTTCAATTTCTTGAAATATCCTCTTTCATAAAACATTCCAACCATGAATATCATAAGCATTCCCGTAGGTGCAAATGGAAGCGCAAATGGGTCGAATAATATCTGGTTCAAAACAGAAGATAGAAGTGCTGTCGCTACTCCGTATTGCCATCCGAACAATAAGCATATCATCATCGAACCTATGTGATCCAAAAGCAATGGAATTTTCGTGCTTACAGCTATGAACGCTCCCAAACAGTTGATTGCGATACATATAGCTATAGTTGTCAACATTTTTGTGTTTGTTTTTTGCAATAAAAAAACCTCCTAATAAAATATAGGAGAACTCAAAAATAACGCCTTGTTTTTTTATACTTGGAGCTCTCAAACAAGTCCTGAGTTTTCACTCAGTTTTAACTAGGCGACTATAATTTTATCAGACAGTTTCACATTTTGCAAACAAAATCGACATGAAATTCATGCCGATTTTGTTTTATCTTCTATTCATAAATTTTTTGATTGGGTTTTTCTTCAATGTTTCCATGAAAAATTCGTTCTTTCCTACAAATAAAATCGCAACGTATCCTATCACGCTTATGATGAATACCAAGAACAAATTCAAAATGTAGCTAGATATCAATTTATCCATCACAAAATTTGCAAGGAATATCCACAATCCCCCACATACTGCAAATTTCAACGAGTTGAATAATTTTTTGAAATCAAAATATTTTTTGAAATCTCTAAATTCGTATAAGCAGACCATGATTACTACAAGTTCTGATATGGCAGTAGTTATCGCAGCACCGTTTTGTTGCATAGCTGGAATAAATACCAAATTCAATCCGAGGTTTAATACCGCAGAAATAGTAGTCGCCTTCAAATTTATGGCTTCATTTCCAAGTGGTACGTTCATACAAGTAGTCACTATACCTCCAGATATCGCAAAAAATACCGACACTGACAAGATTTGAAGTGACAACGTCGCAGGCAAGAATTTTTCTCCAGCTAAAATGTAAATTACATTTTTAGATAAAACTCCAAGTCCCGTACACATTGGTATCATCAATAAAAGCAAGAAACAAGTGATTTCTGTCAACAAATCGCGAAATTCGCTCTT
This sequence comes from Finegoldia sp., assembly GCA_029983915.1. GTDB lineage: Bacteria > Bacillota > Clostridia > Tissierellales > Peptoniphilaceae > Finegoldia. The sequence goes on from JASBYN010000014.1 coordinate 6,448, forward strand.
GTCGTCTAATCTCGCAGCTGTTGATAATCTAGGAATTGTCACCATGTAGATTGCCCCTAGCATTTGTTTGACGACAGAATATACTTTTACAGAAATTCCGTACAATCCCGTAAATTTATCTCCGACCATCCAACCCAACATAGCCATATCTGCGTTTACATACACCAATACTGCTATACTATTTGAGAAAAATAGCATTATAGGTCTTAGATGCCTTTTTAGATTTAATTTAAATGTAGGTTTGAGATCTATGTACCTTCTGACGTGTAGCATATTGGATACACATACAAGTCCATTTATGAAAACAGTCAATGCTGCGTATCTGATGTAATCTTGTTTCGTCTTGACTACGAAAAACAAAAGCACAACGCCCAAAGTTTGCACGATAATGCTTCGTAAAGTTATATAAAAATAATCTTCATGAATCGCATTTACCCATTCTACTCCCAAAGTAGCAAATAAAATACTCAAACTTTGCACTAATATCAGCGTTATATATTTGTGCATCTTCACAGATGCGAACAAAAATATAATCAGCAACGCATACGATAGCAAAGTCGATACCAAATTTATAGAAAAAACTTCTCGTGAGAATTTGTTTAATTTAGTTTTATTATCTCTATATGCAGAGCCTTCTCTGACTGCATAATTTGTTATGCCAAGAGATGCTATGAGCATAAAAAATGATATGATAGAATTTCCGTAATTAACTTTCCCTATATTGTCTACTAATAAAATCCTAGAAGCGTACGGATATGTTATGAGTGGAAATATTACGCTAAGCCCAACTTTGATGAGATTGAGTGTAGCGTTTAATTTTAATGATTTTTGTTTTGCCAAATCGCTTCTCTCCTAATTCAAAATTTTACTTAATATATTTTATCACATAACCGTATTGTTGCAATAATTTAAGCTCTAAATTGGATTTATATAATAATTTTGAAATCAAAAAAAGCCATGTGCATGGCTTTTTATAACATCTCCAAAAACGCGCCTATTCTAGTGTTCAACTGACCTATGTCAGATTTTGAATAATCAGTTTCCACTGCGATATAAGGTGTATTTTTCTTGTCGTTGCAAAATCTTTTTATAGATAATCCTTCTACTTGATATGGCGTACAAGCTTGCAAATGCATATCTACGACTCCGTCGATTTTGTATTCATCTATCAATTTGTCCAATAATTTCAATCTGTTTTCATTTGGACTTATACAAGCACATCCTATATTCATGTATTTTCTGGCAATCGCATCTATCATATCTGGATTTTCTTCATCTACATTCTCATCTATAGCTTTCGCTCCACCACAGTTTTCGTAGCTTACCACGATTCCACCGTTGTTTTCTATAGCTTCGATAACTTTTTCAGTAGCACCTCCTACAGGACAACCCGTCAATAAAATTCTGTGTTTTCCTGTTATGTGCTTGTGTTCTCTCAAAACTCTTTCTTTTAATTCTAAAAGCATATCTGGAATGTGCTCTTTATCAAAATCAAATTGAACTCCATTTAATACATGCCACAATTCTAGTCCTGTTATTGGCAAATCATCTGCTTTCATTATAGAATAGAAATCTTTTACGGCTAATCTCTCTTGGTTTTTGATTTGAATAGCTCTTTTCAACTTTTCATCTGTGATTTCTACAGAGAATAACTTCTCAATTTCTTTTATCAATTTTTCGATTTCTGCTTTCCACATTACAAGACCTTGCTCGCTGTTTTTGTTCGGAAGCTCCATTACATGAACTGGTTTGAATTCTCCCAAATACTCGTACATCTTCTTCTTTCCATCGCAAGTAGTCTCACCTATAATCAAATCGGAAAAATAGAAGAACGGACATTTATCAGTCAATGCAAATCCGTACGACGCTTTGATAAGTGGGCATAGATTTTTCGGCAAATCTTTTTCGGCATCTTCTATAGTTTCATCACTTGTAGCACACAATCCTACAGATGCAGCCCCTGCTGCCACTGCCAATTCTTGTGGAAAAAATGTACAAAAAATCCCAATTACGGGAATATTTTTATCTTTAATTTCTTTTACTTTCAAGAACGCATTTTGTCTACTTTCTTGAAAATCGTTAAAAACTTCTGGCAATTCTTTTTTTAAATCGACCATTTCATCACCCCATAACAAAAATCATATCATTATATAAAAATTATTACAAAATGATAATGGTTATTTATAGATTTTTCTATAAATAACCACATTCCCTAATCTAAGCCATTTAACTCCTTCAAAACTTCATTCAATGTTTCTTTTTCTGAATAATAAGTTTTGATATTTGCTTCAAATTTAAGAAAATCTTCTTGACCTTTTCCCAGTAAAAGTACAAAATCTCCCTTATTTGAATTTTCAATAGCGTATTTTATAGCTGATTTTCTATCTTTTATTTTGATGAATTTTCCGTTATTTTCTATAACTCCCGATGCTATATCACTAGATATATTTTCATAAGTGTCGAATTTTGGATCGTCCAAAGTTATCACTGAAAACACGTTGTATTTTGCAGAAATTCTTCCAAGTTCTTGTCTGATTTCTTTTGTTCTATCTCCACTTATTCCATACACTGCAGTGATTTTTCTATCAGTTGGCAAAGTCTTATACAAATCTTCAAACGCTTTTGTAGTGTGTGCAAAATCCACGACTATATTTATTCCCAAACTGTTTTTCATGAATTCAAATCTAGACTCTACTCCTGAAAATTCCTTCAAAGCGTCTGATATATCTTCTAGCGAATATCCCAATTGATTTACAGCTGCGATTGCTCCCAAAGCATTGTACACGTCAAATCTCGCAAATCTATTCAAGACAAATTTCACTCCATTTACTTCAAAATACGTCACGTTATCTACCAATTCAATGTTCATAGCTTTGTAATCGGAGTCATTTTCGATCGAAAAAGTCACAGCATCTTGATATCTTTCCTTTGCTTTTCGTCCGTATTCATCGTCTGCATTAGTGACTCTCTTTTTTGAATTTTCGAACAAAATCATTTTTGCATCGAAATAGTTGTCCATAGTTTTATGAAAATCCATGTGTTCTATCGACAAATTCGTAAATACAGCCACATCAAAATCAATTCCTCTAATTCTATTTAGATAAAGCCCATGACTAGAACACTCTACAACAGCATTTCTTATACCTCTATCCACAGTCAATTTCAAAATTTTATTTACATCGTAAATTTCAGGAGTTGTGTTGGGAGTGTGATACTTTTCTTCTCCTACAAAAGATCCATTTGTGCCTATATTAGTACAATCTGAATCCAATTTTTTCAATAGAAAACTTGCCATTGAAGCTGTAGTAGTCTTGCCATTTGTACCTGTGACACCAATTACATTCAATTTTTTAGATGGAAAATCGTTGATGATGTTGGATATATCAGCCATACATTCTCTCGAATCTTTCACTTTTATGTAATTAACATTCGGATTTTCGTCTACATCTTTTGTGATGACTACAGTATTCGCTCCGTTTTCTATCGCCATATCTATGAATTTATGTCCATCAAACTCAAGTCCATCTATCGCTACGAAAATTTCTCCTTTTGATACAGTCCTAGAATCGCTACTTATTCCAGCGATATCCAAGTCGTTATTCTCCTTATAATCTATATAATCTATTTGGTCTAAAATTTTAGATAATTTCATTTTACCCTCCAATTTGTTTTCAATTTTATTAATATTATATACCATATACAAAATTTGACGCAAAAAAATAGAGACATTTATATGCCTCTATTTGATATAAATTAATGCATGCTCGTTGCGGCTATTATTGCTACAACTATTATTCCCGTTACAAGTCCAAATATCAATCCTGCTACTAGGGCAATTATTTCAGATTTTACTCCTATTGCAATCAATCTCTCATCTTGAACTCTATCGTAGAATACTCCAGCGTACAATATAACTCCCACTACAATTCCCAAAATAGTCGATACTACGCTTGGCAATGCTGAGAATAACAATCCAATTAGAGCACTACATACGACGTATATAGCTATTCTTCCATCTCTTTCATTTGGATTTGGAATTGGCTTCATTTCTTTTTTTGTGAAATGGAATATAATTCTACAAATTAAGTACTGAAAAATCATAGTCACTACAGCTGTGACAGCATAGAACAAGTTTGGATTAGCTCCTATAGGTATTGTCGCTAATTTTTGTTCTATTTCTGGATGTATAGCCCTTTGTAATAAAGATGTACAGAAAGTCAATATTCCAAATACGATAAATAATATAACTACACTTGCTCTTGTATTTTGTGCTTTTTCTATGGCTGGTCTTAAAATAGAATGTATTTTTTGAATAAATCCTGCAAAACCTTCGCTTTCACGTTGAGTATAGTCTTCTACTTCCTCTTCTTGTTCTTGATTTTCAAAAAAGAAACTATCATCTACTTTCTCTTCTTCTCTTTTGTCTTGATTTTTCGTGGAATTGTCATTTGCGAAATAACTTCCACTTTCTTCTTGCTTGTCATCTTGGTTTTCTAAATCATTTGGTTTGTTATCGTCTAACATACTTCCCCCTTTTATTCTTCATTATCATCTTCTGATAATAGTATTTCTCTCCATTTATCCAAATTTTTCTCGTCTTCTTCGCTTAGAGCAGGAATTTTTGGATCTAATTTTTTTAATATATCAAGCATGATTTCACTGACTACCATTCTAGTGAACCACTTATTGTCTGCTGGAACTACATACCATGGTGCATAATCAGTAGAAGTTTTTTGCATCATATCTTCGTATGCTTTCATGTAATCGTCCCATTTTTGTCTTTCTAGAATGTCGCTTGATGCAAATTTCCAGTGTTTTTCAGGTAAATTGATTCTATCCAAGAATCTTTCTTTTTGTTCTTCTTTTGATACGTGCAAAAAGATTTTCACTACTTTGACACCGTTGTTATCCAAATGTTTTTCGAAATTATTCAATTCTTCAAATCTGCTATTCCAAAATTTTTCATTGCCTTTTTTGTCAACTAAATCGTGGACTCTAGTCACTAGAACGTCTTCGTAATGTGAACGGTTGAAAATTCCAACTTCTCCATATGCTGGAGTGGCTTTTGCAATTCTCCACAAGTAATCGTGATCTAATTCTTCTACAGAAGGTTGTTTGAATGATGTGACTTTGCAACCTTGAGGATTCAATGCAGTGAATACTTTTTTTATCAAACTATCCTTTCCTGCAGCATCCATTGCTTGAAGAACTACCAAAATAGCTTGTTTGTTTTCAGCGTATAATTTTTCTTGGTATTCAAACATTTTTTCTAAATTTTCAGGCAATAATACATCTTTTACTTCTTGTTTGTCATAAGAATCATCTTTTTTTGTACTATAGTCTTTTAGTTTTACTTTTGATTTTGGTTTAACTCTGTACTTTTCAATATCCATAATATTACTTCCTTACTAAAAATTGTTACTATAATATATTTATCCATTTTTGCACAAAATAAAACACAATTTTGAAAATTTTTATGCAAAATTAAGGTTTTGCTTAAAAATATAGAATTTCAAAAGTGTTATAATTATTACAGATGACAATAAAGGAGATGTTTTTATGAAATACAATTGGACAGATATAATCGATAGAAGTGGAACTAATGCGATAGCTACGGAAATAAATCCTATACTAGATCAAGAGGTAAATGAAAATTTCTCTAAAATTCCTATGTGGATTGCAGATATGAATTTCAAAACCGTTCCTACAGTAGCTGAAGAAATGATAAAAAGGGCAAATCACCCACTATACGGATATTTCATAGTGCCTGACGAATACTACGACTCCATAATAAATTGGCAAAAAAATAGAAATGGAGTAGAAAATTTGTCAAAAGAAAATATCGGATACGAAAACAGCGTACTCGGTGGACTTAGTTCTTGTATGAACATATTGTGTTCAAAAGGAGATAACATATTGCTTCATTCGCCTACTTATGTCGGATTTACTCATTGCTTGGAAAACAACGGATACAATTTAATTCACTCGCCACTTTACATAGACGAAGATGGAATTTGGAGAATGGATTACGAAGATATGGAAAATAAAATAAAAGAATACAACATTCACACAGCGGTATTTTGTTCACCTCACAACCCTACAGGAAGAGTGTGGGAAAGAGAAGAACTTGAAAAAGCATACGCCATTTTCAAAAAATACGACGTATATGTAGTGTCAGATGAAATCTGGTCCGATATAACATTGTACGATAACAAACACATACCTAGCCAACTCGTAAATGAAGATGCAAAGAATAGAACAATCGCAATGTACGCTCCTTCTAAGACTTTCAATTTGGCTGGACTTGTAGGATCATATCACATAGTCTACAATAATTACTTCAACGATAGATTGAGAAAAGAATCGTCGCTATCTCATTACAACAATCCAAATTTGATGTCAGTGTCGGCATTAATAGGTGCTTATAAAAAAGAAGGATACGAATGGGTAGATGAACTTAGACAAGTAATAGCAGAAAATATCGACTACGGTTACAATTTTATTTTAGAAAATTTCAAAAACGTACACGTACAAAAACCTCAAGGAACTTACTTGTTGTATCTAGATTTAAAAGATTACTGCATAGAAAATGACAAAACATTAGATGAAATTTTGAAAAAAGGACAAGAATACGGAGTTCTTTGGCAAGATGGAAGGCCTTTCAACAACGACTACACAATCAGAATGAATTTAGCTCTTCCTAAATCGCTTGTAATGGAAGCATTCGATAGATTGAAAAAATACGTGTTCAAATAAAAAATGTGCCATTTTTTGGCACATTTTTATTTTATTTCGTCTAATGTCGGAATCGACACTCCTGAACCATTTCTAGATACTGTTATGGATGATACTTTAGTGGCAAATTCCATTGCTTCTTTCATGGATTTTTTCTTATCCAAAATCACAGACAATGCTCCTATATAGCTATCTCCTGCAGATGTAGTGTCTACTACATTTGTTTTGATTGCTGATTGTTTTATGTGAGTATCTTCTGAGAAATACTCCGATCCATTTTCTCCAAGCGTAATCAATACTGATTTTATTCCTTGAGATAATAAATCTCTCGCACATTCTTCACAATCTTCTTTTTGAGAATATCTCGAAATCTCATTTTCATTTGGCACTAGAATATCTATTTTATCCAATACGTCTTTTATTTCAAATTCGCTAGGAGCTGGATTGAGTATCACAAAAACTCCTCTTTCTTTTGCTTTTTCGATGGCGTATTCATTGACTTCTTGTGGAATTTCCATTTGCAAAATCAAAATATCACATTCGTCAAAAAGTTCTATGTGATCGTCTATATCTTGTTTTGTTATGGCGTAATTTGCTCCGTGATCTAATACGATTTCATTTTGACCATTTTTATCTACGTTGATAAGGGCTGTTCCCGTATCTACATCTTTTTGAATTATGTTGGATGTGTCGAGTCCGTATTTTTTTAAATTTTCAAATATGAAATCGGCATCCTTATCCTTGCCGACGCTCGCCAAAAATTTTACGCTACTTCCCAGTTTGTGACAAGCTATAGCTTGATTAGCTCCTTTGCCTCCAACTGATTTGCTTTTCGACAGAGATGATATCGTCTGCCCTGGTTTTGGAAAATTTTCTAAGAAATAAGTAGTATCTACGTTTACGCTGCCTACAACTAAAATTGACATTTGTTTTCCTCCAATCTATATCACTTATTATACACGTATTTTCTTTAAATTTTCAATTAAATTTTGAGAATATTGGGTATATTATTTTATATAAAATTAGGAGGTTAATATGGATAACAAATTTAATGTGGAAACTGAAAATCACGCTTCAGATTTTGAAGATGGCAAATCCGTTGACGAAGAGTATTCAAAAGAAGATAGAAAACAAGACAACAAAAAATACCCTAACTACAAGAGAAATGATACATACGATTGGTATTTGAATATCGTAAAATTTTTGAATCCCTATGCAGATAAAATGTACAATTTCTTCTCTTCTACAAATCATGGGATATTGTATTCTTTTTTAGCATCGGGGATAATATCTAGTTTGACTAGTTTGATTTTTCACGGTTCAAGTTTATTTCCAAGAGGTATAATTGGTGCATTTTCAAGTGGGGCAATTTTTATAACTAGTTTTATTTTCGTACCATTGATCAATTACTTTATATCTCGTTTTGTGTACTTATTTACTAAAAAATACATGAGACCTACTCCAGAGCCTTGCACTAGAGATATCAAAGGCGGAGTGTTCTCTATATTCAACAGCATTGTGATGATAATTTTGACTCCATTGGGACTTTTAGGTAGTATATTGGGATTATTGGTGTCTACGGTGACATATTCCGCAAGCTTTTTCGATATAACTTTGGAAAAAGATAGTTTTAATGTCGGAGCAAAAGCATTGTTAGCACAAATAATAATAAGAGTTGTACTTTTCATAATCGAAATGATAGTGTTTGGAATAATCGGACTTCTAATATTTGGAACTTTTAAATCTTTAATTTCTTAATCGATGCCAACGATTAATATACAACCCACGGCTAAATCAGTCGTGGGTTTTGTCTTGAAATTGCATCTAGCCTTTAATTGAATACTAAATGTGCATAGGTTATAATGAGTATATAAAATTATTAGGAGAGATTATGGAAAAAAACAACATATACGCTAAAATTTTTTCTCGTTTGGAAAAAAAATTACAATCTATCGAAAAGAAATCCGGAATGTGGATGTTCTTATTGATAATGTCGGGAATAATATCTTTGGTTTCATACATAGTATGGCTCAAGATAAATCCTCCAAAAGCTACTCAGGATTTTTTGAGCGTATCTGCACCTTTTACTTATTTTTCAAAGACAGCATTAGTGCCTTTTAGTGATGTAGTGACTTTTTGGTTGGCTACAGATTATTTGAAAAAAAATCTAAAAACCAAAATTTCAAATTCCACGTTTTTAGCAAAGGCAAGCGTATACTCATTGATGACTAGTGCACTTTTTGCAGTATTTAATACGAAATTGTATATTGTAAATTTCCTATTGAACATCGTGACAGGTGTTATATACACTTCGATAATGTACGATTTAATAGACGAAAATTTGTTGAAAAAAACCGTTGTACTATCGACTTTATCTAGAATAATAATATCTGCGATAGGATTTTTATTGTCTACATCCATTTTGTTTGCATTGCAAATAGGTTAATCAAAGGAGAAATTTATGAAACACAAAAAATTTTGGTCATTGCTTTTGATAAGTTCGTTGGTTTTCACGCCTTCTATGGCTAATGCCGATTCATATACCAACGAAAGCGGAGTATTCAAAAACATACACTACGCTAGATTTCAAGGCGAAAACAGAAGTCAAACTGCAGTCAAAGTAAGCCGTCACTATTTTGGAAACGCAAGAAAAGTTATCCTTGTAAATAGCGAAGCTTATCCCGATGCAATAAGCGCTACGAACGTATCCATTGGAAAATATCCACTATTATACACTTCAAAATCATCTTTGCCATCCGAAACATCAGATGCATTATCCACTATGATAATAGACGAAGTGTACTTGTTGGGTGGAGAAAATTCAATCGGAAACAGCGTCAAAAATTCAATAAAAAAACTCATACCTAACGTCAAAATCACTAGAATAAGTGGAATGGACAGATATGATACATCATCAGAATCCGCAAAATTAAATCACAAGGGAAAAGAAAATGTCAATTTGATATTTGCAGCAGGAACTAATTATGCAGACGCATTGTATGCAACTTCCCTAGCCACTCATCAAAACGCACCGATTTTACTTGTAAATAACGAAGGATTGAAAAAATCTACCGTAGACTACATCAATTCATTCAATTCAATAAGACAAATAACCATCGTAGGTGGAGAAAACTCAGTATCAGAAAAAATCTCCAACGAAATCAAACAAATTACTGGAAAATCGACAATCACTAGATTAGCTGGACATGATAGATACGATAGCAGCGTCGAAGTTGCCAAAAAAGTAAATCCAATCCCAAAAGAAGTCATCACGACAAGTGGAGAAAACTTTGCAGACGCATTAGTATCATCTACAGTAGCTCAAAAGACAAAATCACCTATATTATTAGTTAGAAAAGACAAACTATCTGATAGCGTCAGACAGTACCTTCACGATACAAACTCAATTTCTAAATTGACGATAATAGGTGGTTACAACACAATTACCAAAAATAACCAATCGACACAAGTCATATTGCTATCTGGATTTGACGTAGACAAAGAAATAATAGACAAAAACGGAGTAGGCCTCATAAAAGCATTCACCAAAAACGGCAAAAAATATTACTGCCTACCAGATGATGAAAACTACCAAAACATCAAACAATACGACAAACTATTCGTCTACATCAGAGACGCATTAGCAGAAGGTTACAGACCAATAAAATAGTCGGGAAAAATCCCGACTTTTTTTGTGCAAACTCTATTAGAAAAATAAATACTGAATCGTAGGCACAGTTATCACAGACAACAAAAAACTTATCAAAGCCACATTTAATTTCGGCTTCTTATAATAATCAATTGGAATAATAAAACTAGAACCAATAGCAGCATACATTACGATAGCCTTGATGAAATTCAAATCATTAGTGATAGCGTGCACCACAACATAAGTGAATATAGGAATTATCAGCAAATTTATCAAACTAACCATGACAGCAGTCAAATCCAATAACATCTCCTTGTAATTCGTCCCCATACTCAAACTAAAAGCCATAATAATCACAAAACCACTACAACCTACTATCATTTTCAAAGGCTCTGTCACAATTTTCACGCCGTATATTGCACAAATCGAAAAGCCAACTCCAAATCCCAATGCCATCAGAAAATCAGACACACTGTGTACTCCTTTGTACAACAAATACACCAAATACGCTACACCAAAAACTATCATCACCTGATTCAAAATATTCTTATCGATTGCTTTCTCCAAAAAAGGCCTCATCACAATTATATTCGAAAACACAATCGCAGGTTCGATCGTCTCAGCTTCCCTATTGTTGAGTTGAAAAATCATAGACAATATCTTAGAAAACACCGCCAAATACACCACAAAAGCGAGAATATTCAAATTAAACCCATTATTATGTATCTCTATAAAACTAAGTGCAATATTACATGGAATTACGACAATATAAATCAATTTTGAAAAAAATCCAACTATTTGCTTCTCATTGCTCACAGTCTTAGCAAATAAAAACGTCACCACAAAAATTACAACTATATAAATCCAATAATTAAAATAACTCATAATTTCCTCCAAATTTATTATAACACAGTAAACTTTCATTATTTACAGTAAATTCGCATTATTTTACTAACCATATTTCATAAAAAAGTTCGAAATTTATTAAAATCTTTGAAATCTTGCAACTATTCGTGATTTCGTTTTCACTTTTCCAATGATATAATAAAAATAACAAGGGAGGTATTCTATGAAGAAAAAATTAATTGTAGTTTTGTTAGCTTGTGCACTCCTATCGTCTTGTGGAGTACACGTAAAAAACGCAGACTCCGAAGTATCAGTAGGAAAAGATGGAATAATCGTAAAAGGCAAAGATGGCAATGTAAATGTCGATTCTAATGGAGTAAAAGTAGAAAACAAAGACAACGACATAAATGTCGATTCAGACGGAGTAAAAGTAGAAAGCAAAGCATACAAAATAGACGACGATGAAGCCACAAAAGAAAGAAGAAAAAACAACGACTTTATAACAAAAGAGGAAATTTTAAAAAAAGAACTAAAAGAAGGTGGAATTGAAAAAAAGGACATAAGCGATCTAGAAATAAAACTCGATAAAAAAGAACAGACTTATACATTAAAATACAAATCATTCAACCAAAAGAACACTTCAGTAAGAGATGCCATAAATGGAAAAATAATCAAAAAAATAGTTGCCCCTATGAGATAATACTTACACTAGAAAAGGAGATAGACACGATCTATCTCCTTTTTGGTTGATTAATTTTATGCTTTTTTGCTTTTGATTGCTTTTAGGATTTCTCCTGCTGCAAATGGCAATATTGAAAGTGGCAATATTACTTTGTAATGTTCTAGGTGAAGAGGTATTGTTTCAAATACGACATTTACTCCTGGAATGTAGATTACTGCAAGCATTAAAAGCAATGATACTGATGTTCCCAATACTAATGCTTTGTTGGAGAATACTCCTATTTGGAATACTGATTTGTGTTCGCTTCTTACTGAGTAGCTTCTCAATAATTCTGATATTATCAATGTAGCAAATGCTACTGTTCTTGCGGATTCGATGTGACCATCGAAATGGTCTAATCCGTAATGGTATGCAAACAATGTGGCAACTGTTATCGCCAAGGATTGTACTACTATGCTCATTCTCATGTTTTTGTCTATTATAGGTTCTTTTGGTGAACGAGGAGGTCTGTTCATTATTTCAGGTTCTCCTTGTTCAACTCCCAATGCCATTGCTGGGAATGAATCTGTGACTAGGTTCAACCACAATAATTGGATTGGTATGAATGGTGTATCCCAATTAAATAGTATTGCCAAAAATACTATGAGTATTTCTGCGATGTTACAGCTCAATAGGAATGATACGAATTTTTTGATGTTGGAATATATTATTCTTCCTTCTTCTACTGCGTTTACTATTGTAGCGAAGTTATCGTCTGTCAATATGACTTCTGATGTGTTCTTGGCTACGTCTGTTCCTGTAATTCCCATTGCTATACCGATGTCTGCTTTTTTGATTGCAGGTGCATCGTTTACTCCGTCACCTGTCATGGCTGCGATGTTTCCGTTTTCTTTTAATGCTGTGACTATTTGTACTTTGTTTTGTGGAGATACTCTGGCGTAAACTCTTTTTTCTTTGACGATTTCTCTGATTTGTTCGTCTGTCATGTTGTTGAGTTCAGCTCCCATTATGGCTTGTGATTCGTCTTGGCAAATTCCCAAGTCTTTTGCTATGGCTACGGCTGTTTCTAGGTAATCTCCTGTTATCATTACTGGTGTTATTCCAGCTGATTTACATTCTTTTATAGCGTCTTTTACTTCTTCTCTTGGTGGATCTATCATTCCTGAAAGTCCTACGAATATCATTTCATCTTCTATTTTTTCAGATGTGATTTCATCTGGCAATTGTTCGTGTTTTCTAAATGCGTATGCCAATACACGAAGTGCTTGTCTTGCGTATTCGCTGTTTTTTGCTAGAAGTTTTTGTTTTATTTCTTCTGTCATCGGTTTTATTTCATTGTCCAATAAAACTCTGCTACATTTTTCGATTATTATATCTGGTGCACCTTTTGTAAATGATACTGTACTATCTGATATGAAGTTATCGTGGAATGTTGTCATCATTTTTCTTTCGGAGTCGAATGGGATTTCTTCTATTCTAGGGTATTTTTCGTTGACATCTTCTTTTGTTATGTCTTTTTTACCTGCTGCTGTTAGAAGTGCTCCTTCTGTAGGGTCTCCGACTATTTTGTATGTTCCTTGTTCTTCTATGAGTTTTGAATCATTTGTCAAACTCATTATGTGAAGTAATGTGTGAAGTGATTTGATGTCATCTTCTTGCATTTTTTCGTTTTCTATTAGGTATTCGCCTTCTGGTTTGTATCCTGTTCCTGTTACGTCTACGTCTGTTCCGTCTACGTAAATTTTCTTGACTGTCATTTCGTTTTGTGTCAATGTTCCAGTTTTATCAGAACAGATTACTGTCGTAGTTCCTAGTGTTTCTACGGCTAGAAGTTTTTTGACGATGGCATTTTTTTCTGCCATTCTTCCCATTCCCAAGCTAAGAACTATTGTAACTATTGCTGGAAGTCCTTCTGGTATTGCTGCTACTGCAAGTGATACTGCTGTCATTAGCATTTCCAATGCTTTGATTTGGTGCACGAAATATCCTACTACGAATACTACTATACATACTACGACTGTGATTATTCCTAGTTGTTTAGATAATTGTGCAAGTTTTTTTTGTAGTGGAGTTTGTTCGTCTTCTACTTGTGATAAGCTTGTGGCGATTTTTCCTATTTCCGTTTCTTGTCCTGTGGCAACTACTACTCCTGTCGCTCTTCCGTAGCTTACGATGGATGAGCTGTATGCCATGTTGGTTCTGTCGCCTATTCCTGCATCTTCTTCTATGTTATCTGATGCGTCTTTTTCGACTGCTACTGATTCTCCTGTCAATGATGATTCATCTATTTTCAAATTTGTAGATTCTATTAATCTCAAATCTGCAGGTATGATATCTCCTGTTTCCAATTCGACGATATCTCCTGGAACTACATCTTGAGAATCTACTTCTGTGATTTTTCCGTTTCTAATTACTTTAGCTTTTGGGCTTGCCATTTTTTGCAATGCTTCTATGGCTTGTTCTGCTCTTCCTTCTTGGTAAATCGACAATATTGCATTTACGATTACTATTGCAATTATTATGACACTATCTGTGATTTCCCCTATTGCAATGGATAAAATCGAAGCTAAAAGCAAGATTATTATCATAGGATCCAAAAACTGATCTTTTAGTTTAGCTGCCATGGATTTTTTCTTTTTTTCTTCCAAGGCATTTTCCCCGTATTTTTCCATTGAAGATTGTATTTTTTCATCGTTTAGACCGCTTTTTATGTCAGTGTCTAATTCTTTGACTACTTCTTCGATGGATTTTTTGTACCAATCCAATACTCAAACCTCCTAATTGTTCTTAAATTAAAAAAGACTTTCACCACGATTATGGCAAAAGTCTCGCTAACCAACTGGTCTTGTGCCGGGTAAAACCGTAATGACGACACAATATTATAAGCTACTCCCTCTTGTATAGTATAATTTTACCAAAAATATTCGTTGTGTGCAATTACTTTATTATGACTTGAAAAGTGTCTTGTTCTTTTTTCATGTTGACTATTTTGGTGTCTTCGTATTTGTGAGTCTGTATGAAAGTGTCTATTATCGATGGATCTTTTGTGAAATGCATCGGAACTAATACTTTCGGTCTGCATTTTTCTACAAATTCATTGACTCCCAAATCGTATTTGTCTTTCAATCTCGGATCTACTGGAAAAAATCCTATATCTACGTGGCCTATTTTGTCGATTTCTCTTGAAAAATCTTCTTGCATTTTCTTCACTTCGTCTTCTGTGTCTTCTTCCCACACCCAATTGTTCAAATCTCCAGCGAAGAAAAATCTTAGGTTATTCGTCTCAAAAAACAAGCTAATTCCCATGTCAGTAGAACCCAACGCCGTGAAATCAACTCCGTATACAGAATGAGACTCTCCGACTTCCAATTTGATTACTTTTTTGCCGAAGTGTTTTTTCAAATTTTCTATGTTATCTTTTTCCAAAAATATTACATTTTCTTTTCTATCGTAGTCATAGATTTCCTCGTATACATCTTCACTTACGATGTATGTGATGTCGTCTGCGTTGTTGTAATCAAATATATTTTCGTTGTAATGATCTGCGTGAGAATGCGTCACTACAAAAATTACTTTTTTGTTGTTCACGTTTTTAGGCAAAGTCCCTTGAAAATAATCGAAAATTATGATTTTGTCGTCAAATTCAAGTGAAAATGCACTGTGATATATATATCTTATGTTCAAACTGTCCATTATAAATCTCCTCTTATTATATTTACCCGTATACGACAAAAATACTCAAATACAAGTAAATAATTAATATATAAAACGAATAATACTTTCTAATTTTATACTAAATGTGCGATTCAATGCAATAATGAAAAATAAAAATTTTAGATTGTAGTATAATAGTAGTATATGAGGTAATTTTATGAAAAAGACAAATGCAATGAGGATACTCGATAAAGAAAAAGTAAATTATAGTGTTGTAGAATACGAAGTGGGAGAAGATGTAGGCGGCGAAAATGTAGCGAATAAATTGGGCGAAGATGTGTCCAGGGTATTCAAGACATTGGTCACTATGTCAAATACGAATGAGCATTTCGTGTTCTTGGTCGCTGTGAATCACGAATTAGATTTGAAACTTTGTGCAAAAGCAGCTTCTGTCAAAAAGATAGAGATGATAGCCATGAAAGATTTGTTGAAAACTACAGGCTATATAAGAGGAGGTTGTTCTCCTATCGGTATGAAGACTAAGTTTAAGACATTTATCGATAAAAGCTGTGAAGATAAGGATTATATTTACATTTCAGGCGGCAAAATAGGCATGCAAATCAAGATAAATCCTAAAGATTTGATAAGGATTTGTGATATGGAAGTATCCGAAAT
This sequence comes from Finegoldia sp., assembly GCA_029983915.1. Taxonomy (GTDB): domain Bacteria; phylum Bacillota; class Clostridia; order Tissierellales; family Peptoniphilaceae; genus Finegoldia. Next base: position 22,689 of record JASBYN010000014.1, read on the forward strand.
AAAGAAGGGATAAAAATGGATTTCAAAAATCAAGTTAAAGCCGTTGTGAATTATATAAAAGGCGGCGAAAAAGACGAAAAAGATTTTTCCATAGGAATGGAAATGGAGCATTTCATAATCGACAAAGATACTCTAAAAGCCGTATCTTATTATGGAGAAAATGGAATAGAAAGCACTCTAAAAGAATTAGAAAATATGGGATTTGAGGCTAGTCGTGAAGACGGACACATTCTCAATCTAGAAAAAGATGGAGTTTTTGTTTCTATAGAGCCTGCAAGTCAATTTGAAATATCTCTAGATTCAAAGTGGGATATTCAAGAGTTAGAGAAAAAATACATCGAGGTTTTTAAAAATTTGGCGGAGCTTTTCGATAGAAAAAATCAAGCTATAATGCCTCTTGGATACCATCCTGTATCCAAGATAGATGAGATCAAGATTTTGCCTAAAAAAAGATACGATTTTATGTACAATTATTTCAACGATAAAGGCAAATACGCTCACAATATGATGAAGGGAACTTGTTCTTTGCAATGCAGTATAGATTATTCTTCTGAAGAAGATTTCAAAAGAAAATACAAGATAGCATCTTGTTTGTCTCCTGTTTTGTATACGATGTTCGACAATAGTTATATATTCGAGGGAGAACCTTCCAAGAGTAGAAACATGAGAGAAGTCATCTGGGAAAACACAGACAAGGATAGAACAGGATTGTATCCTTTCAGTTTCGATGAAGATTTGAGCTATGAGAAATACGCAGAGCACATTTTGAATACGCCTTTGATTTTTTCATATGACGAAAATGGAAACCAAGTCTATGTTGGAGAAAAGACTTTCAAAGAGGAATTCAAAAATTTGGACGATGAAAATTTGATATTCCACGCACTTTCTATAGTTTTCCCTGATGTCAGATTGAAAAGATACATCGAAATAAGGATGATGGATGAGATAAAATATCCGTTGAATTTTGCCTGTGTAAGTTTGATTAAAGGACTTTTCTACGACAAAATGAATTTAGCTAAATTGGAAGATTTGTTTAAAAACGTCGACTACGATGCTTGTATGAAAGCCAAGATAAGCGCCAGAGAAAAAGGACTACAAGCTGGTTATATGGATTACAAGATGATAGATTTGTGCAAAAAGATAGTACAAATCGCAAAGGATGGACTTCCTGCTAATGAAATCGGATATATTCTTCCTCTTCAAGATCTTTTGGAAGAAGGAATAAGTCCGAGGGATATTTTCGAGAAAAATTACAAAGAAAATGGATTGAGACAAGCAGTATTAGAACAAGAAATTAAATTGGAGGATTTTAATGTATAATGACGATTACTCGTTAGAATTGTATAAAATAGTTAGAGAAAATGAGGATTTGTATTATGAGGATTTCGTGGATTTCATAGCTAAGACGAAATTGTCGAAGGCAATATACCACGGAGAGCCAATTCCTATGACTTATCAAGGGCTTTTCTACAACAGAAAGAACAAATCAGATTTTATATACATTGCCAATATTTTGATGAGCATTACCGATAAAATCACAGATGAATTCTTGAAAAACCCAAAATACAGAAAATTATTTCAATTAGATCCATTCATAGAAGAGTTGGTTTTGCACGATCCAGGCTACGATGTTCCAGTTCCTATTTGTAGATACGATGTGTTCTACGACGGAATCAATTACATGCTTTGCGAATTGAATACCGATGGTTCTTCTGCTATGAATGAAGACAACACTTTAGGCGAACTTTTGTTGAATACAAAAGCTATGCAAAAATTCATGGAACATCATGACGTTACAAATGTCGATATGTTCACTCCTTGGGTGTACGAATCAGTGGATATGTACAAAAAATACGTATCAAATGAAAAACCAAATGTCGCAATAGTCGATAATTTATCGGTAGGAACTACTAATGAGTTTTTAGAATTCAAGAGAGTGTACGAAGAAAATGGATATAATTGTGAAATCGTGGATATCCGAGATTTGGAATACAGAGATGGCAAATTATACCACAATGATTACAGAATCGACTTAGTGTATAGAAGAATCGTAACTCTTGAATTGTTGAAAATAAAAGACGAAATCAAAGATTTCTTAGATGCTTACATGGATAACGCATTTTTCATGGTGGGATCTTTCAGATCTCAATTGATGCACTCAAAATTGATTTTTGAGATATTCAGAGACGAAAAAACTCTATCGTTGTTGAATTCAGAAGAGAAAAAATTCGTAGAAGAACACGTTCCTTTCACTAAGAAAATAGAAGATAGAGATGCCTACGAAATCATAATGAACAAAGACAAATACATCTTCAAACCAATCGACGGCTATGCATCGCTTGGAATATTCGTAGGTCGTGAAATGACAGAAGACGAATTGAAAGAAAAATTACCTGAATTTATCGAAATCGGTTATGTGTTCCAAGAATATTACGATATGAATAGATGTGAGTTTTTGGAATTTGAAGAAAAATCTCCTGTCTTGAACAAATTCACTCAAGTAGTGGGATTATTCATCTACAACAAGCATTTTATCGCACCTTACACTCGTATCGGAAAAGACAACGTAGTAAGTGGCGCTAGAAAATACTACACAGCTCCAAATTTATTTATAAACGAATAATTTATGCACTGAAAAAGGACTATCATTTGATAGTCCTTAATTTGATTCTAATACTTTTTTTATCGATATTTCTGGAATACCTATATCTTCTACGACATAATCTTTGTCGTAATTTTCTAGAGATTTTTTAGGCAATTGCAATGTCACAAGCAAATCGCAATCGACTTTTACGTTGTGAATTTTGTATTCATCTGAATCCAATCCCGATGGCATATCCACGCTAACGACAAATGCTTTTGTCGAGTTGATGTATTCGATAGTATCTTTGTAAATTCCTTCGATGTCTCTTTTCAATCCTGTTCCAAATATGCTATCTACTATCAAGTCGTTGTCTGTTATGTCGTATTTTGTATTTTCGTCTACAAATTCTATATCTACGTCCAATTTTTTCAAGATATCGTAGTTGATTTTGAAATCTGTGGACGATTTTTCGATATTTCCTATGACGTAGACTTTTACATTCTTTTTGGCGTTGTATATATCTCGTGCTACTGCCAATCCATCTCCGCCGTTATTTCCAACCGATGCAAAAACATATGCAGTGTCGAATTTTTTATCCAAAATATGCTTTGAAATCTGAGCTTTTGCATTTTCCATCAAAACAATCGAAGGTATTCCGATATTTTCTATCGTGTACTTGTCGATTTTTCTCATTTGATCAGCTGTTACGTATACCATAATCGTCGTTGAACCTCTTTTCTCTTATATCTCTTCCAAAAAATCTTATCGGCTCGAATTCGCCTTTTATTCTAGATGATATTCTCGCATCGTATTGGCTCGATAAATCCTCTATATCTATGTTGGTAGAAATTATAGTAGTTTTCTTTCTTTGGATTCTATCGTTCAATAAGTCAAATAAAAGACTTATGTTGTTGTCAGTTGAATTTTCAGTTCCCAAATCATCTATCATCAAAACGTCACAATCGTATAGTAAATCTTCGATTTCTGTCTTAGGCTGTTCGTTGAAATTTTTGTATCGTATGTCGAATAATCTTTTTATAAGTTGCAATGCAGATAAATATATCAAAGAATATCCTCTGTCTATAATTTCTTTTGCCATGGAAGACAATAGATATGTCTTTCCAACTCCGACAGGTCCGTACAATATAAGCGATTTGTCGCCTTTTTTGTAGTTTTGAGAATACGTTTTTAGATAATTTGCCAGGTTTGCCATATAATCTTTTTGCGATATCGGAAATCCAGGGTTTACCGTATCGTCAAAAACGTCGATATCGAAGTTTTCAAAATTTTCCGACTTCATTTGTTCATTCAACGAACTTTTTTCTCTGGCTATGTTGACCATTATAGTTCTCTTGCATGAACAAATAGTATTATTGTAGACTCCAGTATCTTGGCATTTGTCGCAATGATGCTTTAATTTCAAGTAATCTTTTGGATATCCATTGAGTAAAAGCATCTTGGTCAATTTATCTTCGACATCTTGAATTTCCTTTTCGAGTTCTCTTGCCTTGTTTTCTTCGGATTTTATATTCGCTTTTATATATTCATATCCCAATTTGTTTTTTCTGATAAAAGCATCCTGGAATCCTTCTATTTTCTCAAATACTTCTTTCTCTCTATTTTCTAAGTCTATCTGAGATTGTCTTCTGTAATTTTCGAGAACTCTGTTGGCTTCTTTTGCATAGCTCATTGTTTGTTATCCTCTTGTTCTTGGAATTTTTGCATAAATCTGTCGACTATTTTGGAATTCACATCTGTAGCTTTGTTCTTGATGTCGTTATTTTGTGCTTCGTTATTTTCCGGTCTATAGTAAGTCTTTTTCTTAGTTCTGCTGGATTTTTTCTTGCTGTTAGCTTCTTGCCATTGTTCTAAGGTCATTATTCCATCTAGTTTCCAATTTTTCAATACTTGCAACACGTAATTTGTGTTGTTCTTCGTGTTTTGATTTGCAGTGCAGTAATTAAATGCTGCTGCTACTAATTCTGGAGTTTGATGATATGTGCTCAAATGCTCTAATATTCTCTCCATTTCCGAACGCGACAATTCCATATCTCTTATGTCTTCAATATCTCTAAACATTTCCTCGATTTCTTTGCTGTTTTGAGGTATATAAGTTTTTTGACTTTCTTCCGGTTCAGGATTTGTGATTCCCAAATAAAGTTGTCTCAAACTCAAAAATACTGTGTGATCTGTATGCGTGTCGATATCGGTGTATCTTTTTATTATCCCTTGATCTAACCAAAAATCCCACGCTTCGTTTACTTCAGCCTCTGTCAAATCGAGTGCTTTGGCTATCGTTTCATCGCTTATATCTGCATTTTCAGAAGTGTCTTTAGCTAGTTTGAATCCATATAGATACACTTTCAATTGATTGCCAGTAGCTAATTGAAGATATTGGTTTAGAAATATATTTTCAATTGGAGTCTCTCCCAAATCTATCTTAAATTTTTCTACGCTATACTTCATAAAATCACCTCTTATTATCAATTACCATTACTGTGTTTTTAGAAAAAATCACTCCGTCTTTTACCACAAAAAACTCATCAAAATCTTCGTCTTCTATATCTAATTTTTGATTTTCAAATTCCTCTTCGTATTGATACAAATCCACAAATCCACACGATGTATAGCAAGCCATCGCCCTTTTGTTGAAATTGTTGACTTTGAGATATACTTTTTCAAGTCCATATACATCAAATGCGTATTCTACAAGTGCATTTATCGATTCTTTGCCATATCCCTTGTTCACTTCATTCGGATCTATGACAATTCCGAGATACGCACTTTTCGTCTCAGGATTGTACTCTTTTAATCCGATGTATCCTACCAATTTATCGTCTGCAGTTCTCATAGAAAAATATATTTGGCTTTTAGTTTGGCTCTTGTATTTGTACCAAATTCTAGATTTTCTCACGTCCATATCGGACAAATTATAATCTGTAAATCTTTCATCTTCGTGCACTCCCCATTTTGAAAGGTCGAGTGCATCTTTGAATTCGAGCTTTTTCAATACAAGTTTTTCGGTAACTATCATTGTTCAAACGCCCCTGGTTTAGGATAATTTTCAATATCCAAAAATTTAGTGTGTTCCTTGTCGAATACTACTTCCACTGTTCCAGTAGGACCATTTCTGTGTTTTGCCACGATTATTTCGGCTGTGTTTTGTTTATCCGAGTCAGGATTGTAGTAATCGTCACGATACAACATCAATACTACGTCTGCATCTTGTTCTATAGCTCCTGATTCACGCAAATCGCTCATTACCGGTCTGTGATTTGGTCTTTGATCCGGTGCACGTGATAATTGGCTAAGTGCCAAAATAGGACAATTTAATTCTTTTGCCAAACCTTTCAATCCTCTGGATATAGCTGATATTTCTTGTTGTCTATTTTCTCCGTTAGAACTTGTAGTCATAAGTTGTAAGTAGTCTATGACTACCAAATCCAACTCGCCTCTCGCTTTTAATTTTCTACATTTTGATCTCAACTCGTTAAGTGAAATCCCCGATGTGTCGTCTACAAATATTTTGCTATCTGCCAATAATTTCGAAGCCTGTCCCAAATTCAACCAATTATTGACTCTACCTGCGACTAAATCGGACAAATCGATGTTACTAAGTGCAGACAAAAGTCTTTGAGTAAGCTGCAATTTACTCATTTCTAGGGAAAATATAGCTACGTAATTTTTCACACTAGCTTCATAAGCTATATTAAGTGCAAGTGATGTTTTCCCCATTGCAGGTCTTGCCGCCAACAAAATCAAATCTGAGTTTTGCAATCCGGAAAGTTGTCTGTCCAAGTCGATAAGTCCTGTCGTTATTCCTATAATCGCATTTTGGTTTACGCTCATCTCCCCGATTTTTTCCAAAGCAGGTGTCAATAATTGTGAAATCGGAGTCAAATCTTGGTGATTTTTATTCTGACTTATTTTGAAAATGCTGCTTTCTGCGTATTCCAAAACTTCTCCTACGCTGTTATTGGCAATCGACATGTCTATCACGTCTTGTGATACTCGCATTAGATTTCTAATCACGGATTTGTTTTTTATTATTTCGCAATAATATTTTACGTTGACTGCACTTCCGACAGCTTCGGATATGCTTATTAGTTCGTCTATTCCTCCGACGATTTCAAGCATGTTGTTCTTTTTCAGTTGGTCAGCCAACGTTATATAATCTATAGGCTTTTTTTCGTCCATTACCTGCAAGATTGCCTTATAGATTTCTTGATATTTGGTGGAATAAAAATCTACCGGTTCTACAACTTCAGTTGCATCGTCAATTGCATCTTCGGATATTATCATTGCACCTATTGCACTTCTCTCTGCATCTAAATCACATGGCATGATGTTTTCTCGATTTTCCATTTTCCACCTCCTATCTTCTTATTTTTAAAACTATTTTTTGTCTACTATTACTTCCAAATTTGCGTTGATATCTGGATATATTTTGACTACTACGCTAAATGTTCCCAACGATTTGATGTTGTCTTTCATTTCTATCTTTTTCTTGTCGATATCCATGTTGTGTTGTTCTTTCAACGCTTTTTCTATATCCATAGATGTTATTGAACCGAAAAGTCTGTCGCCTTCTCCTGTTTTGGCAAGTATCTTCACTTTTATGTTTTCGATTTTTTCTTTTAATTCGTTTGCGTTTTTTATGTTTTCTCTTTCTTGTGCTCTAAGTTCTTCTTGCTTCTTTTCCCAAATTTTTACATTTTCTTTTGTAGCTTCTACTGCTAATTTGTTAGGCAACAAGAAATTTCTCGCATATCCTGTCTTGGCATTCACCATATCTCCAGCTTTTCCCAATTTATCTACATTACTAATCAATATAACTTTCACTTGTATCCTCCTTTATATATTCGTCAATAGCTTTTTTTACCTTTTCTTCTGCTTCATCCATGCTACAATCCAATTGAGCTCCTGCACTTGTAAGATGTCCTCCGCCTCCTAATTTTTCCAATATTAGTTGGACTGATATCTTTCCAAGACTTCTAGCACTTATGTGGATTTTGTCTTTTACTCTAGCAAGTACAAATGAAGCTTCCACTCCCAAAATATTCAACAAATCGTCTGCAGATTGGGCTGCTACAAGTATAGATTCTTCTACTTCTTCTTCCAATCTACCTATTGCTACGTTGTTATTGTACATTTTCGATGTAGCTATGACATCTGATTTTAATTTTATAGTTCTTTCATCGTCTTTGAATAATTGTTTTACTTTTATGCTATCTGCACCTTGTCTTTTCAATATAGATGCAGCTTCAAATGTTCTAACTCCTGTTTGATAGAAGAAATTTTTCGTATCCACTGTGATTCCCGATAATAGAGCTTCTGCAACTATTTTTGGTAATTCCAATTTGTCAGTCATATAGAACAAAATCTCCGTAACCATTTCAGATGCACTCGATGCGTAAGGTTCCAAATAAGTCAACGAGGTTTGTTTTATATAATCGGAACTTCTTCTGTGGTGATCTATGATTACTATTTTATTAGTTATATCCATGATTTCAGCGCATTCTACAGAATTTTTCCTGTGATTGTCGCAAATTATTATCAAACTATCGCTGTTGCAATTTTCTTTTGCAAATGAACTTTTCACGAAATATTTTTCGTATTCTGGTTTTTCCTCTAATACGGCATTGTATATGTTTTCTATTTGAGGACCTACCTCATTTAGCACTATATAACATTCTTTGTCGTTGATTTTGCAAGCTTCTAGCATTCCAAGGCTAGAACCTATCGAATCCATATCTGGGTTTTTGTGACCCATTATGAAAACATTCGAGCTTTGTGAAATGAGTTGCTTCAAAGCGTGAGATACTACTCTCGCTTTTACCTTGTTTCGTTTTTCGACAGCTGTGTTTTTGCCACCAAAATACTTCAATTCTCCGATATCGACTACCGCTTGATCTCCACCACGACCTAATGCGACATCCAATGCAGATCTCGATTTTTCGTGAATTTCAGAAGGATTATCACCTATGATAGATGCCCCTATACTCAAAGTTACTGGAACTTTGTTCGTGTTCTCAATATCTTTTACCATATCCAATATCGAAAATTTCTTTGCCATCACATTTTCAAGTTCGTGTTTTTCCAAAATCATAATGTACTTATCTGATTCATATCTTCTAATATATCCGTTTTGTTCCCTTGCAAAATCCTGCAAAATACTCTCAACTTTTGAGAAGACTTTTGCCCTTTCTTCCTCTTTAATACTGTTGAATGCTTCATCGTAATTGTCGATGAAAATATCGATCATAGCAAGTCTTTTTTCGTCAAGCAAAGTCACGACATCCATAAAAGAAGTATTGTCGATTCCATATAACAACGTCAAAACATGATTATCTCTATCTGTTATCTTGACAGGATAAAACCTGAAATACTTATCTTCGATAGAACTTTCATAATATTGAAGGGTATCACCGTCTTTTACAGCTTTCAATTCCAACAAATTTTCTATCTGATTGTTCAAGATTTCAGCTTCTCCATCTGTCAAATCCTTAAAATAAGAATTGAACCAGCTTATCTTGTTTTTCCCATTTATTACAATAAGTGGAAATGGAACCTTGAAAATCGCCATCTTAGTGATATCGGTAAATTCATTATTCAAATTCATTATCTCTTCTTTGATGCTTTCATTCTTCTTTTTCACATAATTGTATTGATCCACTATCAAAAATATAGACACTATAAAAGCTATAGTACCGACTATATTTTGAAAATAGAACAACATACTCGATATAATTATCAAAAACAAAGATTCAATCATCAAATGCCTTATTGAATACTCGTATTTATTCATTGTACGACCTCTTTCTTCGATTTGGAGAATTTCGCAAATCCTTAAAACAATCTACAGCGCCTATAATAGCGTAAATATAATCTAAAGGCTGAATCAAAACAGTTATCAAAATAGCCAAAACCTTGTATGGTTTCGATAAACTTCTCAGATGATACAAGAACACCGATATACCAGCCAACATAAAACTATACACAAAGAAAACCATAAAATTAGTCATCAAATAATTAGCCAATGGCTTATTCACAAAATACACAAACCCCGCAACGCCAAAAAGAACTATCGCAGCTATTACAAGGCTTTTGTCCAACCTAAACGTATCGAATCTATGCTTTTCATCATCTTGTGAAATATACACATTCAAAACGCTAGTGAAAAACGCCACCACGCCTATAATAGAATAAGTAGATTTTATTATAACCTCTGAATAAGATTTAATCGCTGGAATCAAAGTATCCTGAAATCCCTTATCCAAGTTCAATTTCGACAACGACTTCAAAAAACTGTCGAACAAATTTGACACCAAAGCAGGAATAGAAGTATCAGTTCCTATCTTCAAAAATATCGAAGTCAACACCACAAACCCCACAATTCCCGCAAAACTTATCATGTAAGTATCCTTATCTGAAAACCCAGCCTTAATCAAATTCAATATCGAAAAAGTAACCAGAGCTGTAAAAAGCATTACAACTATTGCAATCGTAGGATTTGAGAATAGAATTGCCAAAATAAAGAACAATCCACAAGCCATCAAAGTATTTATATTATCATTTTTCAATCCTAATTTAATAAAACAAGAAGGCAATACAATGAAACCAAAAGGAAATAAAAGCAAAGAAACCATATAAATCAGCAATGCTCTTATAGATGTTTTCATTATAATTTTATAATCTATCATATCAATACACACCTCCATATCTTATTATTATATCATATCTGAAATCTACTTTATAATAGCTTGAATTCTGTTTTCATCGAAATTTTATCCGAAGATTTCAAAACAAATTTCTCGTTTTTTGCAAAAACTATCACACGATTTTTTTTCACAGAATTTACACCATCTATCTCAAAACATTTCTCAGAATTAAATTTTCCCCTCGCCACATTTTCATCCAGCTCAACATCCCTATTAAAATCGTAAAAAATCGCAGGATTCATTTCAATATCCTCATCTGAAAAATTAGAAATAGTCACATTCACCAAAATAGAATCCCTCGTGAATTGATACAAAACAAAACTTTCTATTTCTTCTTGTGCACATTTCATCACGCACATATCGTCAGATTTACTCACAACCTCGTAATTTTTGTCTGCAAATAATCCGTTTTTAGGATACCTAAAAGTCTTGTCTATCCCGTAATTTGGAATACATATCCCAAAATCGTCCAACACATTATCGCCATTGTATTTAAAATAATCTATCTTTGCTCCCATACTATCCAAGCAAATTTCCATATATCCTATCGCAAAAAATATTTTCATTTAATTCACTCCTTTGCAGTATTTATACCCAAATTAATTTACATAAAAAATTGGCCAGAACATTCTGACCAATTTAAAAATCACGCACATAAAACAGAGATAATATTTCATCACACTATGTCTATAAATAAAATAAATATTGCCACATCATAGCTAAAAATGTCACGATGAAAAAAGAGAACACGAGAGCTAAATTCAAAAGTACTGTAGAAATTCTTTTTTCTTTTATCGCAAAAACCAATCCGATTATCCCTATTACTGGGCATATGAATATGGTTGCGAGTCCCATCGGTTTTAGTTTGTCAAAAATATCAAATTTATACGATGGGATAAAACCTGCTATCACTATAATTATCAATCCTACTATGAAAAGTTTGAAACTTATACTTTTTTTCATTGTTTTCCTTTCTAATTTCATTTATCAAAATTTTGCACGTTTTTATAAAAAACACTCCACCTAATTGATGGAGTGTGATAAAAGTCATTTTATCTAAGGGCTCTTCTATATCCTGCTGCTCTGGCTTCTTTTTCTGTTTTAAAATATCTTATGTGTTCTGGTTTAATTCTATTGTAATCTCTTTGACCTGGAAGGTGATATATCATCGAATTCATGTTTCCTTTGATTCTTCCTTCTCCAATAGGCCCTACCACGAGAGTGTTTGTGTCAGAAGGTTTTTGTGGTTTCGATGGTTTTTGAGGATTTTGTGGTTTTGGTTTGTTTTGTTCTTGTATTTTTGCTAATTCTTCTAATGTTGGGTTTAGTAGAATATTTGAAGATATTGATTTTTCTCCACCTACTAGTATTATATTGTCCAAATTTTGCAAGTATTGTTTTGTTGTGTTAGTTAAGTTGTTTTGTGATGTCAATATTATTGGCGCATTGTATTTTTTTGTCAAACTAACTGCTGATAATGAGTCTGCAAATACATTTGCGTTGGCAACTATAGCAGTGTCGTTGTCATTGAATGATGCTTTTGCTATTTCTAAAGCAGTTTGGTATCTGTCAGCACCAGATATTCTTTTGCCGTCAAATCCGTTTAATGGAAGTTGATTTGTTCCACCTATAGCTATTTCGTTTAAGTTTGATTTTGGATATGAATTTCCATCACTAAGCACCATAATTGCATTGTGATTTACCATATAGCTTGTAGCTGCTAATGCGTCAGGGAAATTTTTTCCACTTACTATCAATAAATCTTCTGCTTCTATGAAGTTTTTAGTTTTTTCCATTACTTTTATGGATGTTTCGTATCTGTCTTTTCCTTCTAGTCTTTCTACGTTCACTTCTTTGATGTTTTCTTTTATAGTTGGCTCTATTTCTAATTTGCTTAAAGATTTTTCTCCACCTATTACGTATACATTTTCAGGGTTCAATCTGATTATTTCATTAGAAGTTGCATCATCTAATTTATCTGATGATGATAATAGCAATGGGGCATCTAGGGCAGAGGCAAGTTGTCCTGCTGATAATGCGTCGGCGAAATTGAATCCACTAGCTAATACTACATTTTTAGAGGATTCATATACATCTTTAGACATTTCTACTGATGTTTCTATCCTACTTTTACCTGCTATTCTCTTTACTTCTTGATTGCTTGCGCTTGATATTACTGTCGCTTGGAAAATCATCGATGTTGTCAAGGCTACTGCAAATAACTTTTTAAAGTTTTTACTAAACATTTTTCTCCTCCTATTTGTTTTAATAATATAATGATAGCATATTATTAGGTTTTTAAAATGATTTTTGATTATTTTTAAAATAAATAAAAAGCACTTCACGATTATGAAGTGCCTGTCAAATATTTTTGATTATTTTTTGTATTCTTCTAATACTTTTCTGTATCCTTCTTCTTCTAATGCTTCTTCTACGTAACCTCTGATTTCTTTTGTTGGGTATACATTTCTAGTTATCGATTTCATTTTTTTCAATACATCTTCTACGATGATGTCTATGTCGGAGTCATTCATTCTAGCATCTGCAGAGTCAGATGTTTGAGCAATTGAGTTGTAGATTTTTTCTTTGTCAAAAGCTTCTACACTTCCTAGTTTTTTCAATACCCATTCGCCTTCGTTGCCAAAAAGTTTGTCTAATACGTTGATTTTGGCATCTTCTATCATGTTTGATACTTGGTTTGGGTCTACGTGATTGTCTTTGAAATATTCTACTAATATTTTAGTTAAGTCTTGCATTTTGTTCTCCTTAAAAACAAAAGCACCCCTATAGGAGTGCTTTTAGTTAATTATTCGATAATTTTAGAAACAACGCCAGCGCCTACTGTTCTTCCACCTTCTC
>JASBYN010000015.1 GCA_029983915.1 Finegoldia sp.
TTGGTTTGTACTTCTTTCTCAAAGTATTTACTTATTTAAATTTTTAAGGTTCTATACTCATGAAATTTATTCGAAATGAGATTATCAAATGTTTGCTTGACTTCTCTCATTAATTGAGCTAACTATTATATTATACTCTCGAATTTTCTTTTTGTCAAGCATTTTTTTAATTTTTTTTGAATCAAAAATTCACTTAACAACTGAGTGCTTATATATAATATCAAGTTTGGCGCTCATTGTCAAGTGAATTTTAAGTTTTTTTTACTTTTATTTTACTTTTATTTTAGTATACTATTACTGCTATGTTGTCTTTTGTGTCAAAATAGAGTTTTTCAAGTATTGGTTTGTTGATTATTATATCAGATGTTTGTTTGTCGGATATTTTGGTGTTGTAAAATCCTATTGTGTAATTGTCCGAGTATCCTTTTTCTTTTAGGTCTAGGTTGTATATCCCTTTTTCTATTTTCGTTTTGGATTGGTAAGGTATGCTCGTTATGAGGTCGTAGTTATTGATGTAGTAGAGCATTTTTTTGTCTGTGTCTATTTCTATATATTCGTCTGATATGTCGTTTGTCTGTCTTGATTTGGCTTTTTGTGTGTATATCGGTTCTATTGTGGCATCTTTCCGTTTTTCGAGTGTTTGTTTGATGAGTTGTTGTGTTTTGTCTGTGTCTATTTGCCATCCGTAATCCGTGGATTGTAGTGTTATGTTTTTGCCTTCGATTGTGGTTATGTTTCTTTTTTTGTCGTATGTGTCTGTTTTGTCTTTTAGTTTTTCTATATATTCTTCTATTTCTTTTTCTTTGTAGATGAATCCTTTTTTTTCGTCAAATCCAATCATGTTCCTTATGTTTCTGCCTTTGAGTTTGTATACTGTGTCGTTGAAGTCAAAGCTTATTTCTATGTCTTTGATGCTGTTGAGCTTATTCTTGGCTTGGATTATGGATGTTGAATTGGTATAGATTTGTGGTGTTATATATTCGTCTTTTAGTTCGACTTCTTCTTTTTGTTGTAGCATTGATTTTTTGATTGTGTCTTTTAATTTTGGGATGTCTATTTCATCTCCTTCTTCTTCTGGTACTATTATGTACTCGTCATTTATGAAACTAATGTAGGCATCGTATGATTTTTTTGCATTTTTGTTTATTTGGCTTTTGTCTATTACTTGGTTTAGTTTGTCTTCGTTTATTGTGTAATCGAAGTTTATCGTGTATTTTTTAGAGTCAAAAAACGATAGTGGCCATGAGAACGGGTTTTGTTCTATTTTGAATCCGTCTGGCACTTTTATTGTGAAGTCGACATCTCTTGCCGATAGTTTTAGTTTTCTATTGTTAGATGCTTTTACTGTGAGTTCGTTGTCTGTGGAGTTTCTGTCTATGATTTTTGATTTTTCTACATAGCTTAGGTTGTATCCGTTGACGTATGTGTTGGGTAATGCGTAAAATGTGAAAAATGCTATTCCACTGAAGTATATTAGAAATACACCCAACATTATAAGCATCAGTAATCTTCTTTTTTTCATTTGATTTCCTCGTGATATGATTATATGTAATAAAAAAGCAAGTGATACCACTTGCTTTTTGAATATTATTTTGAGTACAACTCAACTATTAATGAGTCTGTAATTTCGATTGGAATTTCTTGTCTTTCAGGAAGTCTTGTCAATGTTACTTTGAAGTTTTCTTCCTTTTCGATGTATGGTAATGATTGTGCAAAGTTAGTTTCATAGTTTTCTTTGAACAATTCATTAGATCTTGATTTTTCTTTCAATTCGATTACAGATCCTTCTGCTACTTGGTAAGAAGGGATATCTACTTTTTTACCGTTAACTTTGATTAATCCGTGAGATACCATTTGTCTTGCTTGTCTGATTGATGATGCAAATGATGCTCTTAGTACAAGGTTATCTAATCTTGTTTCTAATTGTCTAACCATTACATCCCCTGTTGTAAGTCCTTCTTTGTTGTTAAGGGCTTTTTCGAAGTATTTGTGCATTTGTTTTTCGTTTACTCCGTAGTAAGCTCTCAATCTTTGTTTTTCAAGAAGTTGCATACCATATTCAGTTAATTTCTTGTCGTTTCTTCCAAGTCCTTTACCCATTCTTTTGTTAGCTTTTGGGTGACCACATACGTTTAATCCTAATCTTCTAGATTGTTTGAATCTAGGTCCCATCATTCTTGCCATTAATATTCATCTCCATTAAAAAATTATTTGCCGCGATAATTTTTTAAGCCGCTCATATTATATCATTACGATACTTCTTTTTCAAGTAAATTCGAGGATTTATTTGGTTATTTTTTGTATAAATTCGATGTATTTTTGTGCAAGTGGGTTGTCTTTTTTCAATATGGCTCCTTTTGCTAAGTTTTGGTCGTCGATTTCTATTTCATCGTCTCTTATTATGATTCCAAGTGCGTAATTTTCTTTGGAATTTTCATCTTCTACTGTGAAATAATTTTCGTATACGCTTTTATATCTGGCACTTTTTATTTGCGTTTTGTTTTCTTCTAATAATTTGTCGAATTCTTCTTTTTGTTCTTCGGATAATTTTATTTTTATTTGTTTGCCATCTTTTTTGTAATTAAATGAGATGTTTTGAGAATTTGTATTAGATAATTGTCCTTCTATTTTATCAGATACTGTGTTTTTGCCACCTGCTATTGTTATTTGTTCTATGTTTGATTTTTGAAGGTATTTTCCTGTGATTTCTGGTAATTTTTCTTTTTGTGTCAATATTACAGGCGTATTTTTCATGGCTGCTACTGTGTTTACTACTAGTGAGTCTGCAAATACTTCTCCGCTTGCCAAGAAAGCTGATTTTGAATTAGGGAATAATTTTTCTGCTATTTTTACAGATGTTTCGTATCTGTCTTTTCCTGCTATTCTTTCTATTATTTTAGGCAAGTCTTTTTCTAATGATTTGGATACTGAATTTTCTCCACCTATTATATAGCATTTTGTGATTTTGGATTCTTTTAATGCGTTTTTGATAGTTTCTGGGATTTTATCTTTTTGAACCAAAACTATTGGATATCCATGTTGGCTTGCAAATGATCCTATGCTTAGTGAATCTGCAAAATTTTCTCCACTAGCTATTATGCAAGTATCAGAATCTTTGAATTGTTTTATTATTTGTGAATTGGTTTCGTATCTGTCTTTCCCTACAAATTCTCCTGATTTTTTGATTTTTTTCTCTAGTTCCAATTCAAATTGTGCACTTATGGATTTTTCTCCACCTATTTTTATGAATTGACTAGATTTTAATCTGTCTATTTCTTTTGATAATTGATCATCTAGTTTTTTGCCATCTGTAAGTAGTATTGGGGCATTGTGTTTTTTGGATAGTATGGATGCACTTAGAGAATCTGCGAAATTATTTGCGTTTGCTAGTATGACGTTGTCTGATGTTTCAAAATAATTTTTAGATATTTCAATGGCTGTGGATTTTCTATCTTTTCCACTTATTCTATTGGTAGCAAATTTTTTGTGTTGTATATCTTTTGAGCTATCCATTCCCAACAATGTTTTATCATTTGCATCTACATACAATGTGTTAGATTGTGATTTGAACAAATACGCTACTGTATAGCCTTTTCTATCTGTGTATTTTACTGGTAATGTGTCTAATTCTACTACTTGTAATGTCGATTTTTCATCTAAATTGCCCGACACTTTTTTCGAAGCTACTTCTCTAGCTTCTTTTTCCGATATTTTAGCTTCTTTTGTGACATGGAATTTTTCAATTCTTTTGAATGTTTCAAGTGTGTTAGTGTTTTTGTCAAATGTGATTACTATGATATCGTATGGATTTTTTATATTGTATGGATTTTGTCTTTCATAGACTAGTTTGATTCCATTGTCCAATATATCTTGTCTATCCACCATTTTATAATCAGAAGTTATATATCCTAAATTTTGTAATTTCTTCGATATTGTATTCAAATAATCTTCGAAATTTTCTTGTGATGCTTCTGGATTAGATTTGCTTGATAATCTATCAAATTCCAACAATTCACCGTTTTCACCAAATTTTAGGATTGTTCCATCTGACAATTTAATGTAGTCTTTCAAATTGTTCTTGTCTAAATCTTTGTCTATTTCTACTTTGAAATCCTTCATGGTTTCCAATTTTTTGGCTTCATTATTTGCCAAACTATTAATTGGCAGTAGAGATAGGGCCATAATTGCAGCCACCAATGCTTTTTTATTCATAATGTCCTCCTATAAAGTAAACTCTCTTACTTTATATATAATTATATCACATTTTTTTATAATGTATCGGAAATAATAAAATTTTAAGAGCGGTGATTTATGCACAAAAAAATAACTAAGCTTTACGCCTAGTTATTTTCTTTATTTTCTGTTGTTTCTTTTTTAGTGTAATCAACTAATTCAATTATACACATTTCAGAACCGTCACCTTTACGAGGTCCTAATTTTAATATTCTTGTGTATCCACCGTTTCTATCAGCATAGATTGGTGCAATTTCTTCAAATAAAGTGTATACAACGTCTTTTTTGTATATATATTTAAGAGCTTGTCTTCTAGCGCTTAAATCACCTTTCTTGCCAAGTGTGATCATTTTTTCAGCTTCTCTTCTAACTTCTTTAGCACGAGTAACTGTTGTTTGAATCTTTCCGTTTTCAAACAATGATTGAACTTGGTTTCTCAACATTGAGTTTCTGTGATCACTTCTTCTACCTAATTTTCTTAAGTTAGCCAATGTCTATCCTCCTTTATTCGTCTTTCAATTCTTCTTTAAACGCAAGGCCCATTTTTTGAAGTTTTTCTTCAACTTCGTCTAAGGATTTTTTACCAAAGTTCTTAATTTTCATCATGTCTGATTTAGAATGAGAAATTATATCTCCTACAGTGTTGATGTTCGCTCTTTTCAAACAGTTAAATGATCTTAAAGAAAAATCTAAGTCTTCGATATTGACACTTTGAAGCATTTCTTTATCCACGCCATTATCTTCGTTATCACTGTTTGTATTACATTCGTAGTTAGGTAATTCACTGAATAATTCCAGGTAATTGATTAAAATGTTGCTTCCTTCACTTAGAGCATCTTGCGGTCTAATTGTCCCATTAGTCCACACTTCCATTGTTAGCTTGTCATAATCAATTACTTGGCCAACTCTGGCATTATCCACTGTGAAATTAACCTTTTTCACAGGGCTAAACAACGAGTCAATAGCGATATCTCCTATTATATCTTCATCTGTCTTGTTAAAATCAGATATTTTATATCCTTTACCATTGATAACTGTAACTTGCATTTCTAATGAAGCGTCTTCATTTAATGTAGCAATGTAGTGATCTGGATTTTTAACTTCCAAATCCGTATCAACCAATATATCTTTGGCAGTTACTACACATGGACCTTTTATGTCTACATTAAGCGATATAGGTTCTTCGTTGTATTTTTTTACAGCAATACCTTTTAAATTTAAAATTATTTCTGGTACGTCTTCTTTAACACCTTTAATCGTAGACATCTCGTGAGCTACACCTTGGATGTTTATCTTTGATATAGCAGCTCCTGGTAATGATGATAATAAAACTCTTCTTAGAGAGTTTCCTAGAGTAGTTCCATATCCCCTTTCCAGTGGCGTTATGACAAATTTACCGTAATTATTTTGGTCATCTAATTCAACGATTTTTATTTTAGTATCTAATTGTTCAGTCATAAATACAGCCTCCTTCGACAAGTTTCATCAGGAAAACCTGAATTTAGCTTATTGTTATACTCTTCTTTTCTTTGGTGGTCTGCAACCATTGTGAGGGATTGGAGTTACGTCTTTAATTAAACTAACTTCAAGTCCTGAAGCTTGTAATGATCTGATTGCTGATTCTCTTCCTGAACCAGGTCCTTTTACATAAACTTCAACAGTTTTTAATCCGTGTTCCATTGCTTTTTTAGCAGCTTCTTCTGCAGCTTGTTGTGCAGCAAATGGAGTTGATTTTCTAGAGCCTCTGAATCCTAATTGTCCTGCAGATGCCCAACTCAATACGTTACCGTTAAGGTCAGTCAAACATACCATAGTGTTGTTGAATGTAGAAGAAATGTGTGCTTGACCTTTTTCAATATTCTTTTTTACTCTTTTTTTACCACGGACATTACGTCTGTTGTTTTTAGATTTTAGTGCCAATTAATTTCCCCCTCTCTATGCTTGTTTCTTAGGACCCTTACGAGTTCTTGCATTGTTCTTAGTATTTTGTCCTCTTACTGGAAGGCCTTTTTTATGTCTAGTTCCTCTGTAGCAGTTGATTTCTTTTAATCTTTTGATATTCATTGCTACTTCTCTACGTAGATCACCTTCTGTAAGATAGTTGTCTAATTCAGTTCTAATGTCAGCTAATTCAGATTCAGTCAAGTCTTTTACTCTAGTGTCAGGATTGATTCCTAATTTAGCTAAGATTTTATTTGATGATTGTCTACCTATTCCGTAAATTGCAGTTAGTCCTATTTCTACACGTTTGTCATTTGGTAAGTCGACACCTTGAATTCTTGCCATTTATACCTCCTACTAACCTTGTCTTTGTTTGTGTTTAGGGTTATCGCAAATAACCATAACACGACCTTTTCTTTTTATAATCTTGCACTTTTCGCACATTTTTTTAACTGATGGTCTTACTTTCATTGCTTAACCTCCGTTTATTTCTTTCTCCATGTTATTCTTCCACGATCTAAATCGTATGGTGATAATTCAACTGTTACTTTATCCCCTGGAAGAATTCTTATATAATTCATCCTTAATTTGCCTGAAATATGAGCTGTTATTACATGGCCATTTTGAAGTTCTACTTTAAATACTGTGTTAGGAAGTGCTTCCACAACAGTTCCTTCTAATTCAATAACTTCCTTATTGGACATTCTTGTATTGATCCTCCTTTTTCATTTTGTTTAAAATAGTTCTTAGTTTTTTGTCTGTTAAATTCTCTAAATCTATTTTTACGTTGTATTTTTGAAGATGCTTTATCTTCTTTTTCTTTGGTTTTTCGATTTTACGTCTTTTTCCATCTACTACCAATACATAAGAATCGTCAAGAATTTCCAAAACCATTTGCAGTTTGCCCATATCACGACCACAAGTACTCAAAACTATCTGTCCTGTTTCAAGTTTGTTGTATTGGCTCATTAATTCTAACCTTTTTTTAATTCATTTACTAACGCTGAAGTGATTTCATCAATTGAACGAGTTCCATCAACTGTAAATACTAAATCTTGTTTGTTGTAGAAATCAACCAATGGTTTAGTTTGTGAATTGTATACTTCAATTCTATTTAATACAGTTTCTTCTTTATCGTCATCTCTTTGAATTATAGGAGTTTGACAAACATCACAAATTCCTTCTTGTTTTGGAGGGTTGTTATCTACGTGATAACTTGCTCCACAGTTAGGACATACACGTCTACCAGATAATCTCTTTACAAGTGAATCTTTGTCGACGTCAATGTTTAAAACACGGTCAAGTTTCAAGCCTCTTTTTTCAAGCCCTTCATCAAGTGCTTGCGCTTGAGGAATAGTTCTTGGGAATCCATCTAACAAGAATCCTTCTTTACAATCCTCTTGATCTAATCTATCCCATACTATCTCAATTGTCAACTCATCAGGTACTAACTTTCCTTGTGCAAGTAAGTCTTCTACTTTTTTGCCAAGTTCTGTCTTTTCTTTGATATTTTTTCTGAATATATCTCCTGTTGAAATATGAGGTATATTAAACTCTTCTATGATTCTTTTAGCTTGAGTGCCTTTACCTGCTCCCGGAGGTCCTAATAATATTAATCTCATTATAAACTCCTTATTTCAAAAATCCTTTATAGTGTTTCATTGTTAGTAAACTTTCCATTTGTTTTACAGTATCTAATACTACTCCTACTACGATTATGATAGATGTACCACCAAATAGGATTTGTATTCCTATAGCTTTACTTATCAACATAGGTGCAGATGCAACTATTGCCAATATTATAGCTCCTATGAATGTTACTCTATCAGAGATTTTCTTTAGATACATACCAGTTGGTTTGCCAGGTCTGATTCCTGGAATAAATCCACCGTATTGTTGTAAGTTCTTAGCATATTCAACAGTGTTGAATTGAATTGTTGCATAGAAAAATGCAAATACTATAATCAATATCATGTTAACTATTGAGAAAATCACTAGCCCTGATGTTGTTTGTACTGTAAATATATGAGCTAGCCATCCTGGCATATCTTTGCCGAATAATAATGCTATAGTTTGTGGTAATTGTAATATTGCTGATGCAAAGATTACTGGCATTACTCCACCCATATTTACTTTAACAGGAATATGAGTAGATTGTCCACCATACATTTTTCTTCCTACTACTCTCTTTGCGTATTGTACAGGAATTCTTCTTTCACCTTGATTGATCAATACTACTACTACTAATATTATTATAGCTATTAATACGAATAATAATATTCTCCACCAAGACAATGCTCCATGTCTTGATTGATAAATCATAGTACCTACTTGTCTAGGCATATTAGATATTATTCCCAAGAAAATCAAAATTGAAATTCCGTTTCCAATACCTCTTTCTGTTATTATCTCGCCAAGCCATACAAGAAACATTGAACCTGCTACTAAACTGATTAGGATAACAAATCCTGTTGCAAAGCTCTTGTCTACCACTGCGTTATGGAATAAACCGTTGACTGTAGCATAGCCTTGAATAAATGCCAAAATTATACTACAAATCTTAGTATATTTTCCCATTCTCTTTTTACCTTCTTCACCTTCACGAGTCAATTCTCCAAGTCTTGGGAATGCAACTGTTAAAAGTTGAAGAATGATAGATGCGGTAATATAAGGGTATATTGAAAGAGCAAATATGCTCATTTGTCTCAATGAACCCCCACTTAATAAGTTCAATAGTGAAACTATTCCGCCATTTTGACTGTTCATTATTTGTTTAATTATGGCTTTATCCATAAAAGGAACCGGTATTGTATTACCTAATCTAAAAACTACAACCATTAGTAGAGTAAAGCCGATTCTTTTACGAATGTCTAAAACCTTCCATGATTCTCTTAAGGTTTTAAGCATCTTAGATCACCTCTACCTTTCCTCCGGCTTTTGTTATTTTTTCTTCTGCTGATTTAGTAAATTTATTAGCTTTAACTGTTAATTTTTTAGTTAATTCTCCATCACCTAAAATTTTAACTCCGTCTTTTGCTTTTACTGGTTTGAAGAATCCAGCATTAGCAAGTACTTCTGGTGTTATTTCAGTTCCATCTTCAAAACAATTTAAATCTCTTATGTTGATTTCTGCGTATTGTTTAGCAAAATGGTTTTTGAAGCCTCTCTTAGGAAGTCTTCTGAACAAAGGCATTTGACCCCCTTCAAATCCAGGTCTTACACCTCCGCCTGATCTTGAGTTTTGTCCATCTCTACCACGTCCAGCATTGTGTCCTAATCCTGAACCGTAACCTCTACCAACTCTTTTTCTTTGCTTTACTTCTCCACCTTTAGCAGGTCTTAAGTTGTGTAATTTCACTATAACACCTCCTATTTAACTTCTTCTACATCAACCATGAATGCTATGTTTCTGATCATACCACGAATAGCTTCATTGTCAGGTTTTTCTACTGTTTGACCTATTTTATGAAGTCCAAGGGCTTCACAAGTTCTGATATGTTTTTCGATTCTACCGATTTTGCTCTTTTTAAGAGTTATCTTTAGTGTACTCATATAGCCCTCCTTATCTTAAAATTTCTTCTACTGACTTTCCTCTTAATTTAGCTACACTTTCAGCTGTTTTAAGTGATTTAAGTCCTTCTATAGTCGCATTAACAATGTTTTGAGGATTAGATGTTCCCAATGATTTAGAACGAACGTCTTTGATACCTGCAAGTTCGCATACCGCACGTACAGGACCACCGGCGATAACTCCAGTACCTTCTCCAGCTGGTTTCAATAATACTCTACCAGCTCCAAATATTCCTGTTACTTGGTGAGGAATAGTTGTGTTGACAATAGGAACTGAGATTATGTGTTTTTTAGCGTCTTGTGTTGCTTTTCTAATAGCTTCTGGTACTTCTTGAGCTTTACCAATTCCGACACCAACATGTCCGTTCTTATCTCCTACTACTACAAGAGCAGCAAATCTGAAATTTCTACCACCCTTTACAACCTTAGCTACACGGTTAATATTTACAACTCTTTCTTCTAATTCTAAACCTTCTACTTCTTTATTTAAAAGTTCCAATACTAAATACCTCCCTTGCACTAAAATTTAAGTCCAGTGCTTCTAGCACCTTCAGCTAATTCTTTAACTTTTCCGTGATATAAATATCCAGATCTGTCAAATACGCATTGTTCAATGCCTTTTTCAATAGCTTTCTTACCGATTGCTTCTCCAACTAATTTAGCAGCTTCCATGTTTGATTTTGATTCACCTTTGAAATCTTTATCCAATGTAGATGCTGAAACTAATGTGTTGTGATTTACATCGTCGATTAATTGTGCATAGATGTTAGTATTAGACTTGAATACACTAAGTCTTGGTTTTTCAGAAGTTCCTGTAAGGTTCTTACGAATACGTAAATGTCTTTTAACTCTATTTGCATTTTTATTAACTTTTTTAAACATACCTTACTCCTTTCTTACTTACCTGTTTTACCGACTTTACGTCTAATATGTTCATCTTCATATCTGATACCTTTACCTTTGTATGGTTCAGGTGCTCTTAGGTCTCTGATTTTTGCAGCATAGTTTCCAACTAATTGTTTGTCAATACCACTTATAACTAAAGTGTGTTGTTCTGGAACTTCTACTTTGATTCCTTCTGGAGCTTCTCTTTCAATTGTGTGAGAATATCCTAAGTTCAAAACTAATTTGTTACCTTGCATTGCTGCTCTGTAACCAGTACCTTCTATAATTAAAGTTTTCTTGTATCCTTCAGTAACACCTACGATCATGTTGTAAACAAGAGTTCTTGTCAAACCATGAAGTGATTTGTGTCTTTTGATATCTGAAGGTCTTGAAACTGTGATAGTATTATCTTCTACTTTGATAATCATATCCTTAGGCATTTGTTCTACTAATTCACCTTTTGGTCCTTTTACAGTACACAAATTGTCTTCAGTGAAAGTAACCTCAACGCCATTAGGAATTTCGATTGGTTTTAATCCAATTCTTGACATGGTCAACCCTCCTTATAATATTTGTGTTACCATACGTAACAAATTACCTCTCCACCAATACCTTCTTTTCTAGCAACTTTATCAGTTACAAGGCCTTTTGATGTTGAGACAATTGCAATTCCAAGTCCGCCTAAAACCTTAGGAACTTCGTTTGCTCTGGCATAGACACGAAGACCAGGTTTAGATATTCTCTTAATACCTGAAATTACTTTTTCTTCGTTAGGACCATATTTTAAATCTATTGTAATGATTCCTTGTTTTCCATCGTCAGTAACGTTGAAACCATCAATAAATCCTTCATCTAATAAAATTTGTGCTATAGACTTTTTGATATTAGATGCTGGAACTTCAACAACTTTATGTTTAGCATTAACTGCATTTCTTATTCTTGTTAGCATATCTGCTATAGGATCAGTCATCATAAAAGCTTCCTCCTTCCTTTCTTACCAGCTAGCTTTTCTTACGCCTGGGATTTCGCCTTTATAAGCCAATTCTCTAAAGCATATACGGCAGATGCCATATTTCTTTAAATATCCGTGAGGTCTACCACAAATTTTGCATCTATTGTATTCTCTTGTGCTAAACTTTGCAGGTCTTTTTTGTTTTGCGATCATTGATTTTTTAGCCACTAAAACTCCTCCTTATTTCTTAAATGGCATTCCCATTTTTTCTAATAATTCCTTAGCTTCTTCGTCAGTATTTGCAGTAGTTACAACTACAATGTCCATACCTCTGATTTGATCTACCATATCGTATTCAATTTCAGGGAATATCAATTGTTCTTTGATACCTACAGCATAGTTTCCTCTACCATCAAAAGATTTAGAAGATATACCTCTAAAGTCTCTTACACGTGGAAGAGAAATGTTCATGAATTTATCTAAGAAGTCATACATCTTTTCACCACGTAGTGTAACTTTTACCCCTACATTCATGCCTTCTCTTAATTTGAAGTTGGCTATAGATTTTCTGGCTTTAGTTACTACTGGGTGTTGTCCTGTAATTGTTTCTAATTCTCTAACTGCGTTTTCAATAGCTTTAGGATTTTCTTTGGAAGAACCTAAACCCATGTTAAGCACTATTTTTTCCAATCTTGGAACTTGCATGATGTTTTCATATTTGAAACGTTCAACCAAGAAAGGAACAACTTCATTTGTATATTTTTCTTTTAATCTGGAAGTCAAGTTTATACCCTCCTTATGTTACTTAATAGTTTCGTTGTTAGACTTCATGAATCTAACTTTTTTACCGTCTTCAAACCTGTAACCTAATCTTGTGCCTTTCTTGTTTTTAGCATCATAATACATTACGTTTGAAACATCAATAGCAGCTTCTTTCTTAATAAGTCCTCCTTCAACACCACGACCATTGGCCTTTTGATGTTTAGTAACTATATTAACTCCTTCTACTATTACTTTATTATCCTTGGCTAATACCTTAGTTACTTTTCCAGTCTTGCCTTTGTCTTTACCAGAAATTACTACTACAGTATCTCCATTTTTTATCTTCATATCTCTCTACACCTCCAATTATAATACTTCAGGTGCCAATGAGATTATTTTCATAAAGTTATTGGATCTCAATTCACGAGTAACTGAACCAAAAATTCTTGTTCCCACTGGATTTTTATCATCTTTTATAATTACAGCTGCGTTATCGTCAAATCTGATGTAACTTCCATCAGCTCTTCCCAATGGTTTAGTTGTTCTTACGATAACAGCTTTTACTACATCACCTTTTTTTACCATACCGCCCGGTTGTGCAGACTTAACTGAGCAAACTACGATGTCTCCGATAGCTGCGTACTTTCTTTTAGTACCACCTAAAACTCTTATTACTAGTAGTTCTTTTGCACCAGAGTTATCTGCAACTCTCAAACGACTTTCTTGTTGAATCATAAAATTCTCCTTTCGTAATAAGAATTACTTAGCTTTCTCTATAATTTCTACAAGTCTCCAGTTCTTTGTTTTAGAAAGAGGTCTTGTTTCCATTATTTTAACTTTATCGCCTACGCCGGCAATATTTTCTTCATCGTGTGCTTTAAACTTTGTTGTTTTTCTTAATTGTTTACCATATAAAGGATCTTTAACAAGTGTCTTAACTTCTACAACAATTGACTTATCCATTTTATTTGAAACAACTACACCAACTAT
The DNA here is from genome assembly GCA_029983915.1 of Finegoldia sp. Taxonomy (GTDB): domain Bacteria; phylum Bacillota; class Clostridia; order Tissierellales; family Peptoniphilaceae; genus Finegoldia. The sequence continues at coordinate 13,334 of JASBYN010000015.1, forward strand.
GGTTTTTCTTTGATTTCTTTCCATAATTGTTATGCCTCCTTACCAATGTTTAGCTCACGTTCTCTAATTATAGTTTTTATACGAGCTATATCTTTTTTTACAAGTCCTATCATCATAGGGTTTTCTAATTGCCCAGTAGCTAATTGAAAACGTAGATTAAACAATTCACTTTTAGATTGTTCTAATTGTTTTTGTAAATCTTGATCTGATAGATTACGAATTTCTTTAGTTTTCATCAGCTTCACCGTCCTTTTCAGAATACTCTTCACGAGTTATAAATTTTGTTTTGATAGGTAGTTTGTGTTGAGCAAGTCTCATAGCTTCACGAGCTACGTCTTCTGGAACACCTGCCATTTCAAATAATACTCTACCTGGTTTAATAACTGCTACCCAATATTCAGGAGCTCCTTTACCAGAACCCATACGAATACCGATAGGCTTCTTTGACACTGGCTTATCTGGGAATACTTTAATCCAGATATTACCGCCTCTTTTTATATATCTTGTCATAGCACGACGTGCTGCTTCTATTTGATTAGCTGTTAACCAACAAGATTCTAACGCTTGTATACCGTAATCGCCGTATGATAAAGTATTGCCTCTTAATGCTTTACCTTTCATTCTGCCTCTGTGAACTCTACGGTATTTTACTCTCTTAGGCATTAACATAGAATATTCCTCCTCTCAAATTAGTTTTTTGCTGCTTGGGATTTACCTTTTTTGTTCGATCTTCTTTTTTTGTTTTTATCGTTCTTTTTGTTCTTATAAACAGGTAAATCTTCTTCTTTCATACCAGGTAGCATTTCACCTTTGTATATCCAAACTTTTACTCCTAGCTTACCGTATGTTGTATCTGCTTCTGCAAATCCGTAATCGATAGCTGCTCTTAAAGTTTGAAGAGGAATAGTTCCTTCGCTGTATCCTTCGCTTCTAGCCATATCAGCTCCACCAAGTCTACCTGAAACCATTGTTTTGATACCTAAAGCTCCTGCTCTCATGCTTCTTTGCATAGTTTGCTTCATAGCACGTCTGAAAGATACACGTCTTTCTAATTGAGCTGCGATATTTTCTGCAACTAATTGTGCATCTAAATCTTGGAACTTAATTTCTTCAACATTTATAATTAATTTCTTACCTGTTAATTTTTCTAATTTATTTTTTAATTCTTCTACACCTGCACCTTGACGGCCTATAACCATACCAGGTTTAGCTGTATTGATAGTTACTTTAATTTTGTTTGATGCTCTTTCTATGCTTACACTGCTAATACCAGCGCTATAAGATTCTTTTTTGATAAGTTCACGGATCTTGTGATCTTCTACCAAATAATCGCCAAAATCTTTTTTGTCGGCAAACCATCTTGAATCCCAGTCTTTGATAACACCAACTCTTAACCCTTTAGGATTAACTTTTTGACCCATCAGACTCCTCCTTATAATTCTCTTTCTTCTACAATTACGCCAACATGACTTGATCTTTTAAGAATCGGATAAGCCATACCTTTAGCCTTTGGTCTCCATCTTTTCATTACAGGAGCATTGTTAGCATATGCTTGTGATACAAAAAGATTTTCTCTATCTAATCCAAAATTGTGTTCTGCATTTGCAATTGCTGAATTTAGCACTTTTTCTAAAATTCTAGCACCTTTTTTAGGAGTGAATTTCAATATAGCAAGGGCTTCATCAACTTGTTTACCTCTAATTTCTTTGCATATAAAATTAACCTTTAGAGGAGAAATACGTACATATTTCGCTATAGCTTTAGCTTGCATTGTCATACCTCCTTATATTACTTACGAACCTTACTAGTTTTTTCGTTTTTAATGTGACCTTTGTATGTTCTTGTAGGAACAAACTCTCCTAATTTATGACCAACCATATCGTCAGTAATATAAACAGGTAGGTGTTTTCTTCCATCATGAACTGCAATAGTGTGACCTACAAAATTAGGAAATATTGTAGAACGACGTGACCAAGTTTTGATGATCTTCTTTTCGTCGTTTTTATTAAGTTCTTCCACTTTTTTCATTAAGTGGTCATCGCAGAAAGGTCCTTTTTTAAGTGATCTACTCATTATATCCCTCCATTATTTCTTTCTTCTTCTTACAATGTACTTATCAGACTTCTTGTTTTTCTTACGAGTCTTAAGTCCAAGTGCAGGTTTACCCCATGGAGTTGATGGAGCCGGTCTACCGATAGGTGCTCTACCTTCACCACCACCGTGTGGGTGATCTACTGGGTTCATTGCTGAACCTCTTACATAAGGTCTCTTACCTAAATGTCTGTTACGTCCGGCTTTACCAATAGTAACCAATTCGTGAGAGATATTTCCAACTTGTCCTACAGTAGCTCTGCAGTCAAGATGAATTAATCTAAATTCGCCTGATGGCAATCTTAGTTGAGCAAATCTTCCTTCTTTACCCATAAGTTGTGCTTCAGCACCAGCTGTTCTAACTAATTGAGCACCTTTACCAGCTTTCAATTCGATATTGTGAACAGTAGTACCTACAGGTATATTTCTCAATGGAAGTGCGTTTCCTACTACGATATCAACGTCTGCTCCACTTTCAACTACATCTCCTACCTTCAATCCTTCAGGTTGAATGATGTATCTCTTTTCGCCATCTGCATATTGCAATAAAGCGATATTAGCTGTTCTGTTAGGATCGTATTCGATTGATTTAACAGTAGCTTTTATATTGTCTTTATTTCTTTTAAAATCTATAATTCTGTATTTTCTCTTAGCTCCGCCACCTCTATGACGTATAGTAACTCTACCATAAGAGTTTCTACCACCGGATTTACTCAAGCTAACAGTTAATGATTTTTCAGGAGTAGTTTTTGTGATTTCGTCAAAAGACAAAACACTCATACCACGTACACCGGCAGAAGTCGGTTTATATTTTTTAATTGCCATATGTTTACCCCCTTACATTCCTTCAAAGAATTCAATTTCTTTTGAATCTTCAGTTAATGCAACTATAGCTTTCTTCCAATCAGGTCTCTTACCACTGTGAGCGCCCATTCTCTTAACTTTTCCTTTAACGTTCATAGTGTTAACAGACTTTACTTTTACATCGAAAATCTTTTCGATAGCATTTCTAATTTCTATTTTGTTAGCGTCTTTTCTAACTTTAAAAACATATTTCTTTTCTTCCATTTTGTTCATGGAATCTTCAGAAACAATTGGTTTTAAAATGATATCATATGGTGATTTCATTATTGAAACACCTCCTCAAGGATTTTAACAGCATCAGTTGTGATAACTAATGAGTTGTATTTCAAGCAATCATAAACATTGATTAATCTAGCTTCACAAATAGCTACATTTTCAATATTTCTGAATGATCTATAAAGTGTATCGTCGTTTTTATCAACTACTACTAATGCTTTTTTGTCAGCTTTGATATTCTTCAAAACTTCAACAGCTTTTTTAGTGCTGATAGAATCTAAATTCAATTTATCTAAAACGATCATTTCGTTATCATTAACTTTTTCAGTTAAAACAGATTTGATTGCAAGTCTTCTAACTTTCTTAGGAACAGCATAGCTATAATCTCTAGGCTTTGGAGCGAATACTACCCCACCACCTCTCCATTGTGGAGATCTAATACTACCTTGTCTTGCTCTACCTGTACCTTTTTGTCTCCAAGGCTTTCTTCCTCCACCTCTTACTTCACTACGAGTTTTAGCGGATTGAGTACCTTGTCTTTTATTAGCAAGTTGATTTCTAACTACTTCGTAAACAACATGCTCATTAACATCAACGCCGAAAATGGCTTCATTTAATTCTAATTCTCCAACATTTTCTCCTTGTTGGTTTAAAATTTGAACTTTAGGCATATTTCATCCTCCTTCCTATTTTGACTTAACAGCTTCTCTAACAGTAACTACTCCACCTTTATTTCCTGGAACAGCTCCCTTTACAAGAAGTAAGTTTCTTTCATTGTCAACCTTAACTATAGTTAAGTTTTGAACAGTTACACGATCGTGTCCCATCTTACCAGAACCTTTACGCCCTTTGAAGACTCTTGCTGGATAAGATCCGGCGCTTCTAGCACCTGCAACTCTGTGAGATTTTGAACCGTGACCCATAGGTCCTCTTGAATAGTTATGTCTAACTATAGCACCTTGAGTTCCCTTACCTTTTGAAATACCGATAACATCAACAACATCTCCATCGTTGAAAATATCTAATTTGATTTCATCTCCAAGATTGAATTCTTCTCCATCTTCAAGTCTGAATTCTTGTAAGTGTCTCTTATATGAAACTTCTGCTTTGTCAAAATGACCTTTCATTGGCTTATTAACGTGTTTTTCTTTTTTGTCAATAAAACCAACTTGAATAGCGTTATATCCTTCTTTTTCTTTAGTCTTAACTTGTGTAACAACCATTGGACCCGCTTCAATGACAGTTACTGGAACAACAGCGCCATCTTCAGCGAAGATTTGAGTCATTCCTATTTTTTTACCTAAAATACTCTTCATTGAGTACACCTCCTATAGTGTGATATCCACATTAAAATTTACTTACAGCGGATTGCTTTACAATCATACTAAGATTAAAGTTTAATTTCGATATCTACGCCGGCAGGAAGATTAAGCTTTTTAAGCGCTTCCAATGTCTTTGCGTTAGGATTAATGATATCGATTAATCTCTTATGTGTTCTTTGTTCGAACTGTTCTCTTGAATCTTTGTATTTGTGAACAGCTCTTAAGATTGTAACTATTTCTTTTTCTGTTGGCAACGGAATAGGACCTGATACTTTAACATCAGTTCTCTTAGCCGCATCAACGATTTTTTGAGCTGATTGATCGATTAATTCGTGATCATAAGCTCTAAGTCTAATTCTGATTTTTTGATTTGCCATTTAGGCACCTCCTCTAAATTTTTGAAGAAGCGTCTTGCTGGGTTACATTCATACACCCTTCCGGGTGTACAGTGACCTAAAATTTAAAAAACTTTTTTAAAAAGTTTAACCCATCGCCCTAATCTTGTAGGACTTCTCGGTGAAAATTACCTCGGAAGATTAATCACTTTCCCCGAGCAACCTTCCACTTCTACGCTTATTAACATTAGGCACAACTAGCATTATACACGCTACTCGCACTTATGTCAACACTTTTTTAAGATTTTTTTCAAAAAATTTTTAAATTTTTTTCTTTCCTTATTATATAGTAAAACCACTCACAAAACAAACCACTATTTCGATAAAATATTTGAACTTTAGGTAGATTTTTTTCCATAGAGTTTATTTTGTGTTGCACTTGTTATGATAAATTATCTATAGAAAAACTTGATGTAATACTAGCGACAACTTTTTTGTTATCTAACGAATTATCTTATAGAAAAACATTGAATGTAAAAGTGCATATGAGCAAATGTCCATGATTTACACACAAGACAAAAATCCGTCTTGAGTTGCATGTTTGAGCGTATGCGAGTTTGCAACTCAGATTTTTGGATTGTTTGATTAAATCATACATTTGTGAATCGCTGCACTTGAGCATCAAGTTTTTCTATTGTTGATGTGATTCTAGCGACAATTTTGCCCTTTATCTTGCGAATTCCACATCTTTGAAACTCACTATAGTAGTTAAGTTTCTCAGATGAGAGAAATCACCGATTTTTGTAGACTCTTTTGTCGATTGAGAAACTTTTCTACGATTGTAGCGACAACTTGAGCATTAAGTTTTTCTAATTTCCACAGTAATTATATCAACAAATTTTCTTAGTCGTAAATCTCCACGCAAAAAGCACCTTTTTCAAGGTGCTTGTAATTAGTTTATATTTTAATGTTGACCCAATTTCCCTTTCTAAATCTAGTGGACATGAACATATATCTTGAGAACTGGTCAGACAAAATTCCCAACCAAATTCCAACTATTCCCATGTTTAATTGAGATACCAACACATATGTCACTAAAGTTCTGATAACTGTGACGCTGACTATCGAAGAAACCAAAGTGTATTTGACATCTCCTGCTGATCTCAAACATCCACCGTATATTATTTGCGAAATTTGAAGCAATACTATTATCGTGATGAATCTCGCTATTATTTCTCCTGTTTGCAATATAGAAGATTCTTCAAAGAATAAATTGAATATTTGTTTACCAAATAGTAGTAGTATTGCAGATAACATCAAAGAAATGGCAAGTCCTATTCTTTGGCAAACTTTCCCGTAAATCTTAGCTTGTTCTTTTCTTCCAGAGCCAAGGCTAGATCCAGTCAATACAACTGCTGCTACTTGCATACCATCTGCAAATGCAAAGCAAATACTCAACAAATTCATGCCTACATTGTGAGCTGCAAATGTATTGGTTCCAAGTCCTGCTGCCATAAGTGCAGTAGTCAAAAATCCTATTCTCATCGCCAAGTTTTCTACTAACAAATTGACTCCCAATTTAACGATACTTTTTACCACTTCTATGGTTGGTTTGATTTTATTTTCTACGATGTATTTTATCTGTACAAAACTGTCTTTTCTGAAAAGCGATCTTATGCACATTATACTGGCAACTACCGTTCCTATTACTGTGGCAAGTGCTGCTCCTGACACTCCCATTTTCGGAAATCCAAGATTTCCACCTATCAAGCAATAATTGAAAAATATATTCACAATGCTCGATACTAGATTGGTCGTGAAGGCAATTCTCGTATTGCCACTTCCTCTTTGTGCTGCATTTATTACCATGCTCAACACCGAAAAGACAACTCCACCCATTATTATCTTGAAATAATTTGAAGCATCTACATGCGTATCGGAATTACTCCCTGCTAGTCTAAGTATGTCTTCCGAAAAATATAACATGATAGAAGTTATGATAACCGTCAATAAAAGACTCATTATAATCGCTGTGACTAGCGTTCTATTTGCTCCCGTTTTGTCCTGTTCACCTAATCTTCTAGCTATAAGAGCAGACGTAGCTATGTTTATCGCAAAGAACACTGCCAAAGCTATGAATTTAGGTTGAGTCGTAAGCCCTACTGCAGCTACAGCAGAACTTCCTATAGAAGATACCATATAAGTGTCTATAATTCCCGCCAAAGCTATGAAAAAGCTTTCGAGAACCGATGGCCAAGCCACCTCTATAGCCCTCATATAGTATTGTTTGTTTTTCATATAATCATCCCTAATATAAATTCCTATATATAATAATACGATATCTAAAATTCGATTACAAGTTATTCCAAATCAGTTTACTTATCAAAATAAAAAGCAAGCAGAGTTTTTTTCTGCTTGCTTGTAAAATTATCTACTTCCGCCGCCATCTCCGCCGCCGAATGAACCACTTCCGCCGCTATCATAAGATGAACCGCCCGATCCACTACTAGAACTATAATAATCACTTACAGATCTAGTTTCTTCTTCAAATCCTTCGCTCAATATTATCGCATCGTACAAATTGACATCTGTTATTTGAGCATCGGGATCTACTATCTTGAATTGCTCATAGACCTTGTCTGCTATTCCAAAAAACGCCGCCCATATCAAATAATCTTTCCACAAAAATACTTCCTTTGCCTCTCTTTCAGAAACCAAAGAATAATCTTCGAGATATTTTTTAAATCCAGTAATTTTATCTCCAATTTCATCCGATTTTTCATTCCATACCAATTCTTTTTCTGTAAAAAAGAAAAGATAGCTCTTCTTGACCTCTTCACAAGCTCCAATCTTTTTGTAGTATTCTTTGGACTCATTCTTCAACAAAGACTTGAAATTGGAATAATAACTGTAATTGTGCATAATGCATTTATGAAATTCTTTTTGCGTCAGCACTTTGTCTTTTCCACTTGCGTATTTCACTACTTCGAATAAATACTCCTCTGCTTTGTTTGGTATGCGACTTTCATCCACAATTTCCAAACTAATCACATCTTTTTTGAAAATAATACCTGTAGTCGTATCTTTTGGCACTAATCTCTTTTCAAAAATCCACTTCAATATGAATGCAGATACAGCAGTGGCAGCGTTGCACTCTGACAAATAATACGTCCTAGCAAAATACTCATCCGGAATTTGTCTATAATAATCCAATTGTTTTACGTGTTCTTCGTAGTTTTCTTCTTCTATACGCTTATTTTTACCAGACATTCTCACCAATATAATAGCAATTACGAATATGAAAAATCCTCTGAAAATCCCTTTTCTGTAAATCGACGATCTACTTTCTGGTTTTTTCGTTTTTGCCTCATCTTTTGTACCCTTCAAAGCCAAATTTATCAGCTCATCGCTAGTCCACGATTGAGTAGAAGTCGTGCCGAATTTTTTCCCTTCAAAAATCGAAAGCACAACCATGTAATTACTACCGTTCATAGGTTCTTCAGTATATGCGTGCAAATAATTTTCAGTTATCTTCGTCTGCCCTTTATATCCAAATCCCCACAACCTAGACTTAGGATATTCGTATTTCAAATTAATATCGTTTCGAATTTTCACATCTGCTCTTTCAATACTGTCCATGTTTTTATTCAAAAACTTCCAATAAATAGCTTGGTTTCCATCTTTTAAATTAAACACAAAATTGGAAATACGATATTCTATCGTAAAAGTATGTTTGCCGTAATCTCCATATCCAAAACATATTTCATACCCATCATCTTTACTGATTAGTCCGTATTTACCACGCTTTTGTTCCCTAGAATCTTGTATATTCCAATTCGTATTCTTCTCTAACTCTTTTCCATTCTTATCGAAAACCTTATAATCCATAAGGCTCATATTATCGAGATTTCCTATAGATATATAATGTTCACTACCACTTGTAGCAGTGAAAGTTCTAGTATCTCTTATCGTAGCAGAACCATCTTTGTGTAGCACTACATCCAAATTTATCGATTGAATACTGCCTGCTGCAAATGTATCTACACTCGCAAACAAAACCACCACGCAAATCGACAATACCAGAACGAGCCTTTTCATATGATTTTTTACCACGATGGCATTTCCGCCTTTTCTTTAGTATTCTTGAAATACTCTTCTTTTACAAAACCAAACATAGATGCCACTATACTCGATGGAAATGACTGAATCTTCATGTTCAATTTAGTCACAGTATCGTTGTAAATCATTCTCGACATTCTAACATTTTCTTCGTACGAATCCACAGAATTCATAGTTTTTATATATACTTGTGACGCCTTCAAATCAGGATAAGCCTCTGCCAACATATTGATATTTCTCAACGCATTTGAAAACGCACTATCGTCTTTTTCCACTTCCGTAGTAGATGAATTTTTAGTCACTCCAGCTCTCTTGGAAGTTATCTCCAAAAGAAGATCAGCTTCGTGAGCCGAATATTTCTTCGTAGCCTCTATCAAACTTTCGATAGCATCCCATCTGGATTCCACTTGAGCTGCAATATTAGCCATAGAATTTTTGACCATCTCTCTTAGCTTTACCAATTCATTGTACGATTTCACTAAATACAATACAACCAAAACAACTAAAGCCAAAACAATAACAAATACCATTTTTATCCTCACATATCGTTTCATAAATTAGAATTGGAGCAAAACTTACACCATTCCACCTTCATTATAGCCTCGTTATGTTTGAAATAAGTTAAATCCAAATTAAAAAATTTTACTTGAAATCCATAAAAGTATGCTAAAATATATATGAAAAAATAGGAGGTAATATGAAAAAAACAATAAAAGGTATATTGATTTTACTCACAATGGTTGTTTTGGGAACAGCAATCCAGAAAGCAACCCACGCATTTATTCCTAATATTTATATTGCTATGTTTATTTTCTTTTTATCATTTCATTTTAAATGGATTTCACTAGACGATGTAGAGCATATCACTGCTCCGTTATTGACTTTCATGGGATTTTATTTTATTCCACCTCTTGTAGGATTGGTAGAAGACTACGGAAAAGTAAAAAACTATTTGATTCCCATTTTAATATTGATAATACTTACGACAGTCATAACTTATTTCGCTATAGGTTTAGTAATGTCTTATATGATGAGGAGGGACAATGAGTAATCCATTAACAGGTTTATTTTTAACTTTCGCAGCTTTTTTCGTAGCATTGAAGTTAAAAGAAAAATTCAAATCTCCATTAATCGATCCTATGTTGATTTCGGCAGCTCTTATCGTTGTAATTATGTCGGTTTTCCATATAAGTTATTCAGATTACATGATTGGAGCCGGATTTATATCATTTTTGATAGTCCCAGCTACTGTAGCTTTGGTTGTTCCATTTTATAAAAATCTCGATGTTTTTTTGAAGTACAGAAAATATATATTAGTCGGCAGCATAATAGGAGCATTGGTTTCAATGATATCTGTAGTTCTAATCGGAAAATTATTTTCTATCGATAGACAAGTACTTATATCTCTCGTTCCAAAATCTATAACAACTGCATTAGCCGTCCCAACTTCTCAACAATACGGTGGAATGGCATCAGTGACTACTTTTGCAGTAGTTGTGACGGGATCGACAGGTGCTATATTGAGCGACAGAATTTTCAATTTTTTAAAAATCGAAAATCACGTCGCAAAATGAACGATGTTGGGAACGGGATCTCACGCTTTGGGTACTAGCAAAGCTATCTCTGAAATAAGCGAAACGGCAGGAGCAATAGCTGGATTGTGCATAATATTGAGTGGGATTTTTACAATTATATTCATACCTATAATTTCCAAATTAGTCTAAATTTTATAACCTATTCTGAAAATTCATAGCATATTAGGAAAAGGCCTACAGCAAGTATAAACTTATATCATTTCATCACTAAAATGAAATGATAAGTTTATTTTGCATAAGCCAATCTATTTTCAATTTACAATTGTACATAAAATATCCCCACGACTATGATAATCGCAGGGATTCTTAAAGTAATATTAATTTTTCAAAATGTCCGTACCAATTTCCAACATATCTATGGCTAAGTAGTGATAATCAGTCATCAAATCGTATATATAATCTTCTCCCAACACAGCTGTTGTGATATCTTTCGGCAACGATCCGTTTTCGTCTAATGATATGTCGTACTCTCTTTCTTCGCTATAGTAGTATTCTACTAATTTCTTATAATTTTCTTGATTTTCTTTTAGTTCGTTTAATTTTTCTTTTACTTCTTGTGCTAATTTTTGGCTTTCATTAAGAATTTTTTCCATTTCTTCTACTCTTTTGTCTTCCATTGTTACCCCCAATATTTTTGATCCACCGTTCTGTATCTGATGGCTTCCATCAAATGTTTGTCTTCTATGTCTTTTTGGCCGTCTAAATCTGCTATTGTCCTAGCTATTTTGAGTATTTTGTCGAATGATCTTGCTGAAAACTTGTACTTTTCAAATGCCATTTGTATTATCAAATTCATTTTGTCGTTTAATTTGCAGTATTTTCTGATTTGCCTTGTAGTCATTTGTGAATTGGTAGTTATGTTTTCCTTTTTGAATCTTTCTTTTTGAATTTTCCTCGCCAATTCCACTCTTTTTTTGATGTCTTTTGACGTTTCACATTTTTCTTCTGTAGTGAGTTCATCTAATTTTACAGGAGATACTTCCACATGTATGTCGATTCTATCTAAAATAGGTCTACTTACTTTGTTCAAATAATTAGATATTTGGTTTTGTGAACAACTACATTCGTGATTTGGATCTCCATAATATCCACATGGACATGGATTCATTGCGACTATGAAATGGATACAATTACACGATAGAAAACTCTAATGCACCCACTATGAAAAATCGACCTTTGAAATTAGCAACAGCTAATCATAAAGGTCGATATATTTTAGTTGAAGTTAATATTAACTCTCTATTCTTCTCTTTCTAATTCCTACAGCGATAAGCAGTAGTCCGGATAATCCCATCAATGTACCATATAACGCTAGATTAGAACTGTCGCCTGTCTTTGGCAATGTCTTATTATTTAGTGTCTGTGGCTTGTTATTGTCAGGATTTGGTTTTGGTTTATTGTCATTAGGACTAGGTGTAGGCTTATCTTTTTCAACAACTGTAACCGTAGCTTTCTTCGTTGCACTTGCACCGTCTTTGTCTGTTACCTTAAATGTAACTGTATACTTTCCTGCTTTATCCTTATCAAAACCACCATTATCAATGATTTTAACTTCTTTAGTTAAATCGCCATCTTCCTTATCCTTTGCAGATACCACAAGACTCATTAAGTCAAGTTTTTCACCTTGCTTGATTGTCTTATCTTTAACTTCAAGGGTTGGTGCGTTATTGATAATGCCCGCATTTTTACTGTAAATTGCATATACGGTAATATCTTCGTTTACAACAGTAGTTCCTGTAAACTTCGTTCCCTTACCATCTTTTTGAGTATTCCACTCTTTGAAGGTATAGCCACTCTTCGTTGGATTTTGCGGCATTGACTCATCCGTTAACTCATCACCATCAATAGTCTTACCATTTTCTACATTGACCTTTGCATACTCACTATCACCATCCATAAAGGTAATAATGTTAGGATTCTTTTTCCAAACAGCATATAGAGTTGTATCCTCCGTAATAGAAAAAGACTCTCCGGCTTGATAGTTAGTAGCTGAGACATCCGGCTCCGTATTCCAGCAAATAAATGTATATCCCTTGCGGGCTAAGTTTCCCGGAGGAAGAACCGTTACGGATGTGTCTTTGGGATAGCTGCTTGCATCCGTTGGGACACTGCCACTGTCAAATCCATTCCCATCATAAAGAACGGCAAACCTTTCATTTCCCCTGATTCCTAATAGATCATATACAATCTGATTCTCAGATACTAAGCCCGCATGCCTATGATAGTAATCTGAAAGATGCCCGTTTTTCCCTTCGTCTGAGATAATGTCCTTGCTGTCGATTCCAAATGCGGAAATTTTTCCTGCTTCATTTCTGGTCATATAACCAAAGCTTTTTTCAGCATCTCCTATTTCATATGGTTGATTCTCTTTATTCCAATATTTATCTTGAAAACTTCTTTCTTTGATATTGATCTTTCCAATCGGATCTCCTGTTTTTTTAAATACCGGAATTTCTTTTCCCTTCTCATCTGAAGTAGACGTTGTTTCTCCAACAGCATACGCCAAACGGTTAAAAGTCCCCGTATCGTCCACTACGACGACATAATTATTGCTGCTGTTTTCGGATACATTGTCTTTTCTATACAATATGGCATCTTCAAAGTCTTTTTCCACTATCAGAGTGGATTTTGAAATGACCGGATTGTTTGTCCCGGAAGCCAATAATCCGGAATAGTACTTCGGAGCTTTTTTATTTATATAGTGAGAGCAGTTTTCTATCGATCCGCCATCCGCATATCCTGCAAATGGCATAAAGTCATTTAAAATTAACGAGGAATTGTTTTTGGTTATACCCTTTGTAATCCATCCTGCAAAACCGCCATAGCGTCCGCCCTCAAATCCAACCTCATTGGCTCCATTGATTTGAAAATCATTATTCTCTAAAGCGGATTCGTTGGCAAAACCGACAAAGCCACCGCCAAATAATATTTTACTCTGAACGCTTATCTTGCTGTCTACAAATACTCCTGAATTTTTTATAGATGACTTGTCCATTCTGGACACTCCAAGTCCAAAGTATACGTTTTTCTTGCCCTTATTAGTTACATTGATTGAGCCTAAAAATACCCTGCAAGAATCTATAGGTGACTTGGAATAGTTTGCGATACCACCGATGTAAGTATTGAGACTGCTATTCAACTGAATGGTAACGTTATCTGCTTTGACGATATTATTTTTTAATTCCTGTTCTGAATCCTGGAATCCTGCCATCAATGAAATATATTGCGCATCATTGGATTCAATATTCAAATTTTTCATCGTAATGTGATTATTTTCCGTTATATTTTTATAATAATTTACTTTCGGCTTATCATTGAGCAGATTGCCCATTCCGTAGAAACTGGTATTGCCGGCTTTTATTTGGATATCTCCATAATCCAGCGTATTATTCTTTGCATTGCTTGCATTGAACATCAAAAGCGAAACGACGGCTTCTTTTGCCGTTATTTTCATATCTTTTACTGTAACTTTTTCGTTTTTTAAAGATGCTTCCGGTAAAGTAGCCGTGCTCAGGGTATTCGTTCCCGTACGCCACTTTTTACCCAATGCATCAAGCATTACAGTTTTGTCACTTTCTAAATTCATACTTTCAATAGTATAAATATTGCCTTCGCTTTCCTGTATCCAGTTGGTGCCGTCTTTGCCTGAAGAATTCCAATCATTATCGAACCCAATGGAGGATAAAATATTTTGATTCGACTTGCCGGCTATTTTGCCTGTAACATTGATCCTATTGTTTTTGATATTAATATAGTTTCCCTTTGAATTGTTATGTGCAACGGCACCTAAATAACTGATTCTTGACGAATCCGGCAGATTTTCACCATTGAATATAATGTTCCTCACATCAAGAGAGGAATCTGTTAAATTCATCACTTCCTCAGAAAATCCGAAAGCATATGGATTAATATATGACTGCGTCATCGGAGTACTATTTCCCTTTAAATCAGTGATGATATCTCCGCCGATTTTCAGGTTGATTTTTTCCATCCAAGCCGCTGCCATATCTTGCCCCACGCCGGCAGAATATCCCGTGTTATTTCCATAGGCCAAAATGCTGCCGCCTACATTGATATTCAATCCGACAATATATCCCGTATCTTTTAAAACACTCGGATTCAATTTATCAATGAGCTCTGTCCAAGTATTTCCGTTATAACTACTTGTGTAGTACACATTACCGAAATGATGTGTAAAGCCGTATGCCGCCACCATAGCTTTCTCATCTGCGGGTCTTTCTTTACTACCAATATTTTCTTGAATATGAATGTTTATATTTTCAAAGTTAGTATTTTGAACATACCAAGAAAATCCGGAAGAAATTACACCATTGTATTCCGGGTAAAAATGATTCGAATTTTTTTCTTTCCCAATTGCTTTTAACGGGGTAACGCTGCCACCTACATTCACGTCAATATTTTTCACCATTCCATTCGCACTCGCAAATCCTGTATCCGTGCCCTTGGACTCTAATACATGTGCAAAAGTAAATCCGGATACATCTTTCGGATAGGAGATTTTTAATCCATCGATTTCATATTTAGGCGAATTGATTATATCGAAAAGAGCAACCGCTTGATCTTGTTTAAAGGATATTGTATTTCCATTACCTTTTATAGAAAATTCGTCCTCCACAGAAATAAGACCATATTGAATGGAATCTGGTTTTCCTTGAAAATATGGATCGTCTAAATCAATTTCAAAGCTTTTTGTGATTTCATAATTACCGCCTTTTAAAACAAATCTTGTAGGTTTCGTATCGGATGCCAATGATTTGTACTCAAGGTATTGCTTGAAATCCTCAAATGACTGTATTTCAATTGATCCCTGATTGCCGGGTGCTCTTAACATCTTAGGAGATATATTGTTTTTTTCTTCACTTTGCGAATCGGAATCTTCGTCGATGATGCGAGCTTCCGTATCCGGATTGGATTCCTCTTCTTTCACCTCTGTTACTACATTCTCTTCATCCAAGCCTTCAGGCAGCTTTAGATTTTCATTTTCTTCGACGAGTATCCTATCTTCTTCCTTCGGATCATCTGCGTACACTGGAGAGACGCTGATACAAAATGTAAAAGCGATAAATATTGCCATGAGAAACGCCACATATTTTTTCCTATTCATCTTTTTCCTCCTATAGAATATCTTATTTTTTTATAAAAAAACAAGAGCACATACCTTTCCGTCAGGCAAGTGCTCTTGTCAATTCAAAAAATGCACGCAAAAATACAATATTACTTGTCTGTCTGTCTGTCTGTCTGTCTGTCTGTCTGTCTGTCTAACAATTGTCTTCAACTGATTCATAACTGTCAACTCTTTTCGCATCTATTTATACAAATATATTGTAACAAATCCATTTTATTTTTTCAAGCGCTATTTGTCGTAATTTTCTCTAAGTTATATGTCTATTGCCATGCCATTTTTAAACACTACTGCATAGCTTTCTATATCTTTCACCAGAATATAATCCACAAGCCCTGACCATAAGTCCTCATCGAACTCTGTGATTACGCCTTCTATTCCATCCAGAGTTTTTATAAAATTCTCAAGCATAGTTTTTCTATTCTTCTTGATTTTTATTTGATTTTCAGCTTCTGTAAGTCTAGAATTTACCTCTGAATATTTTTCTATTATCTTATTTTCTCTCTGCAGATATTCTTCCTGATTTTGAATAGTTTTAGCATTTTCTCTTATGATACTCTCCATCTCGGATACTATATTTTCCAAGTCTTGTCTTAGCTTATTAGCTTCTATTTCCAAAGCAGTAGTTATACATATAGTATCTATAAATGTAGATATTTCTTTTGCTACAGTTTTTCTTACTTTTATAAATTTATTTACAGCTTTGATGAATATGTCCTTTATCTCAGCCTCTGTAAGATGTGGTGACTTGCAAGGCTTTCCCTTAGTCTTGTATTTATCATTACACCTATAAATTTCCCTTCTATATTCATCATTGGAATGCCATGTTTTTAGTCCATACCAAGCACCGCATTTCCCACATTTTATTTTATTTGAAAATATGGTAAGTCCACTGCCTCTACCGTCATTTTCTCTTCTTGCAATTTCTGCCTGAATAAAGTCAAACTGCTCCGGCGGAATGATAGCCTCATGATGTTCTTCAACATAATATTGTGGTATTTCGCCCTTATTTTCTTTCCTAGTTTTCTGTAGAAAATCTGATATATAGCCTTTCTGCCATAGGGCATCACCTTTATACTTCTCATTTGTAAGTATGGATTTTACTGTGCTTACATGCCATTTTTCTTTACCAAAAGGAGTCTTAATACCTCTGTTTGTGAGTTCTTTAGCTACTGCATAAAAAGAAAGTCCACTCGCATACAGCTTGTAAATAAGTTTTACAGTTTTTGCTTCTTCTTCATTTATTACGAAACCTTTATCATAACCAAGAAAATGCTTGAATCCTAAGCTGCCTTTACCATCTGCAAATTGCTTTCTTTTCCCCCATGTAGTATTTTCTGATATACTTCTGCTTTCCTCTTGAGCAAGTGAGCTCATGATTGTTATGAGAAGTTCTCCTTTTGCATCAAGTGTCCAGATATTTTCTTTTTCAAAATATACTTCTATTCCGTTTTCCTTTAGTTTTCTTACGGTCTGAAGAGAATCAACTGTATTTCTCGCAAATCTGCTGACTGATTTTGTAATGATTAAATCGATTTTTCCATCAAGTGCATCTGCTATCATTTTCTTAAAACCATCTCTACGCTTTGTATTAGTAGCACTGATGCCTTCATCCGAATACATACCTACAAATTCCCAGTCACTTCTTCCTTCTATATAATTTTTATAATAAGCCATTTGTGATTCATAGCTTGTAGCTTGTTCTTCACTATCAGTTGATACTCTGGCATAGCCTGCCGTTTTTCTTTTCTTTGTACTAACTATAGGTTCAAGGCTAAATCGGTTTATTGTTGCTGGTATCGTCCTCACTTTCTTTGCCATATTTTCACCTTCCCATCTTTATAAATAAATTTTACATTATCGTTTGAAACACTGATTTTATCAATATATTCTACAACTTTGCCTTTGTAATCTTCTCCTAAAAAATGTTTGGATATTTCAATTATCTCACTTTCCTTTATATAACTAGCATTGCACGCACCGCACGTTTTGCTACATATCCATACCTTGCCTTCACTACTCCATTTTGTTCTATATAAAATATCCCCACAATTACTGCAGTATATTTTACACAAATATGGGTTGCTACCTCTTTCTCCTGAATACTCTCTTTTAATGGATGAAATTTTCCCGCTCGTATGCATAAATTCTAATCTATCGCCGTAGATTATCACTTCTTCAATACGGCTTTGAAATTCATGCCTTGCGAAGTCTTCTTTTCCCATAATCTTTATAGCAGCTTTTTTTAGCTCATTTTCTGTAATTGGCCTGCTTGAACATACGGTTTTCCCTTTACGCTCTCTTGTATTACAAACCCATCTTCCAGAAGATTTTCTCCGGCTTATGCTTCTTCCACAAGTTCCACACTTAACCATTCCCGAAAGTGGTGTTAGTTTAGGATTTTTATTAGGCATACTTTCAGCACGTTTTTTCATAATTTCAAGTGCCTTTTCATGAATTTCTTCTGAAATAATGGGTTCATACATATCATCCACCAGATACATCGGAAGTTCACCTTTATTTCTTTTCCTCGTTTGATTTTCCGATATATAATATTTTTGTAGTAATCTTGTACCTGTGTATGATGGATTGGCTAATATAAGCTTGACCGAGGTTTGTTCTATAGGATTTCCAGTCTGTCCTCTTACCCCATGTTCAGCTAAGTTCTTTGCTATAGAATATGCTGACTCGCCATCAAGATATCTTCTAAAAATTTCTTTTACTATCTCCGCTTGATCCTTAATAATTCTAAATTTTTCTCCATCCCACCTATATCCATAAGGTGCTTTAGTAGAATTTGCTATCCCTTTTTCAAAGTTTTTTCTAATTCCCCACTTTACATTTTCTGAAGTGCTTCTACTTTCTTCCTGTGCAAATGATGCCAGCAAGGTTAATAGAAGTTCCCCTTCACTTGAAATGGAATTAATATTCTCTCGTTCAAAATATACATTAATGCCAATTGCTTTTAATTCTCTTACCGTATTTAGAAGATCAACTGTATTTCTTGCAAATCTACTGATGCTTTTCACAAGTATCATGTCAATTTTTCCATTCTTACAGTCTTCTATTAGCCTATTAAATTCATTTCTGTGTCTTGTGTTTCTTCCAGTAATTCCTTCATCGGCATAAACTCCAGCATACTCCCAGTCCGGATTTTTTTGAATTAAAGTGCTGTAATAATTTATCTGTGTTGATAGCGAGTGATGAAGCATATCTGTTTCCATAGACACACGGGCATACGCAGCAACTTTTTTCTTTGATTTTTCTATTGTTCTTTTGCCTTCAATTTTGGTAATTCTAGGCATAAAACCATCTCCTTTCGCATACACATATTCCCGTAACTTCCGCACTATATCAAGTCAATATCACTATAAATAGAGCCTACTATTGGCTTATATTTTTCTTTCATTTTACTTTCAAAGTCCATGTATTCTTCTTTTGAAATAAGGTTTTGTATGAACATTTTCTTAGCATAATTCATGGTGATTTGATAGATGATTTCTCTAATATCTAGACCCTTATTCATAAGCATCACCACCAAACCTATCTTTGATATAACAGCTATGACTACAAAACTTTCTATTAGAATTACCATAGGCAGAAAACTTCTTCCCACAATACTTACAGATAAAGTCATATACTGCTTTATGTTTCACCATATCTTTATGATTATTCCACCATTCATTTCTGCATTTATCCGAACAAAACCGTTTCCTTTTCCTACCTTCTACCTGTATAACTGCCTTACCACAATTTTCGCAGTAACCTAGTAAACTTTTATCTTTAATCATAGGTTCTTTATTTCTATTTCTACGAAAAAATGATTTAACTGTATTTACTGAAATCCCAACTTCCTTAGCTATTTTTGTATAACTCAGCCCTTCATTACGCAGTCTGCATATTTCATATTTTTGCTGTCCATTCATTCCTGCGCTCCTTTCCAGCAAAGGATTTTCCTTGCTATCTATAAGCGAAAAATTTGATGGATTAGAACCCTAAAAAAGCAAAAAATTAAAGCCTACCAAGGATTTCTCCCAAGTAGGCTTATAGTTAAATATTTAGTTATAAAAGTTCATTTACTCGTCTTTGAACAGCGTTATAGTCATACCCTGCTCTTTCAAGTCTGTTTTTTCTATCTTGACCGTTACCCCAGTCACCTCTGATGACCTCTCTCGCCAAAGTATCGATAGACTTTCCACTTGGCTTACTACTTTTACCGGATAAAATTTCATTGACTCTATTTTGAACAGCATCATAATCATACCCTGCAGCTCTAAGACGGTTAACTCTGTCACTTCCATTTCCCCAGTCTCCTGCAATCACCTCTCTTGCTAAGGTATCAATACTCTTTGATGAAGTACTTTTTCTTGGATATACTTCATTACCATTTGCATCATACACTTTGTATCCTGAATTTGAATTGGCACACTTCTTCGCATTTTCAAAGTTTCTAAATGCACCCTTTTGGCTCTTAGCATCGCTCCAAGATTTTCTCACTCTATAAAGACTTGAACCACCTGCACTTGGTGCGTTTGAACTACCACCAACAAGCCTTTTATTTACCTCACTTGCAATATATGAGAACTTACTTCCAAGATATGGTCCCGGACAGTTTGTAGCTGCATACCACTCATGTTTTTGAAGTACCCCATCTTTACCTCCTGTATAGGTGCAGTTTTTGATTCCGTTTCTCCTGCAGATATCAGTTACAAGGTCAATCAATTTAGCAAGAACCATATCACTTACAGGCCAATTACCACCGTTGCTGGAATTAGATACTTCAATAGTGATTGCGCGATTGTCGCACCACGAAGATGATGTACACCAAGAGCGATTAGCCTCATCTACACATAACACAATATTGTTGTCATTTCCAATACCATAGTTACAAGATGCCTGTCTTGATGTTGGTCTAAAAATATTACCGATGGTTGCTGCACTGATAGCTCCTGCAGTATGATGAATAGCGATTTTTGTAATAGGCTGATTTCTTCTTCCGCTATGGTTTGGACTAAGCATTGTCATATCTACTAATCTACTATTACTCATGATCTTTTCCTCCTCTTTCCTTATCATGAAGTTGCTCTAAAACTACTTTTAACTTTTCAGGAATTGGCAATCCCAAATATCCTGCGTTTTCCAAAAGGCTAATTCCTTCATTAGATAGATAAAAGAAAATGACAGCACTCCTTAGAACACTGCCACCACCTATAATCTTTGTATCAAGGATATTTGCAACGCCTACCATCATAAAGATAAGCACCTTTCTGCAAATTCCCTTAAAACCTACTTCGCTGGATAACCTTTTATCTGCTACTGCACACATCACTCCTGTGATGTAATCAATGGCTACAAATAAAAGAAGTGCGAGTATTAGTCCATCGCACCCTCCTAAAAAATATCCCAGCCATCCTCCAACTGCTGTAAAAGTAATCTGAATCATGTTCCAAAATTCTTTCATTTTAATTTCCTCCTTAAGATTTGTAATAAAAAAAACAGCTATTATTAGCTGCTAAAAATAAACAATTATGCTTCTACTTTTTCTTTCTCTTCTGCCTTCAGTTTAAGAATTTCATCATTAAGTTCTTTTTCTCTATCTTCATAATATTTATCAATGCCTTCTCTAAAAGCCTCCACTTCAAGAGAGTTTTCTGTGATTACAGCAGATCTTACATCTGCAAGTATTCCAGATAGTATTCCTTCTACCATATAGGTTGGTATAGGAA
>JASBYN010000016.1 GCA_029983915.1 Finegoldia sp.
TGTATAAATAAAACCATATTGGAATGTAAATATTAATCCCATACCACCTTGGATAAGATTTTGTGTTGGTATAAATAAAACCATATTGGAATGTAAATATTTGCTCGAATATGCGTATGAGAAAAAATAGTTTTGTATAAATAGAGCCATATTGGAATGTAAATAAAAATTGTATTAACTTATAATTTCTTAAAGCCTCGGTATAAATAGAACCATATTGGAATGTAAATTTTCATTTTCTAATTTTACATTTGTTTCAAATTCGGTATAAATAGAACCATATTGGAATGTAAATGTCGGTCTCGGTATCGCTGGTACTTTTTTAGCTTGGTATAAATAGAACCATACTGGAAGGTTTTAATATAGGTATCAGAAAAAATTTCATAACAATGATACGTTATTAGAACATAAAAATAGCTTATTCATGAAATTCACCACCTTTATATGTATAAATCTATCCATAATGGAATGAAAATTATAAGTCTATAACAAATTAAAAGCGAGCTATCTTCATTGATAGCCCGCTTTTTGTTATGAGTTATTATTTAGCTTCTTCGAATTTGATTTTGTAGACAAAATCAGATGGATTATAGAAATCCAATGCTTTTCCGTTGATTTCTGCGTATGGATATCCAAAGTTGTTCAATGGTTTGTCGTCTTGTTTTGGGTTCAATTCTAGGTCACGACCTGTAGTCAATGCTACACGAAGTGAGTCCATTCCTCCCCAGAAATAATCTTGAAGTTTTTTTGTTTCGTCGGAATTTTTGTCCAATTTTTGTTTCAATACGGCTTTTAGTACGTCACCTGGGTCTGCTTTTACCCATCCGTTTTCTTTTAGGTAAAATTCTGACCAGCAGTGTTGTGATTTTGTGATGTCGTCTGATGGTTTTTTGCTCATTCTTATTCCGAATATTTCACGAGCAGGGATTCCACTTGCTCTGCACAATGCTATGAATACTGAGTGAATGTCTGTGCATTTTCCTTGTGGGTTTTCCAAGAGTTTTTCTACTTCTCCTTGTCCACATCCTATTACGCTTTCGTCACGATTCATGTTGGCTATTGTCCAGTTGTAGATTGCTTTTACTTTATCTAAATCTGTTTTCTTTCCTTTTGTGATTTGGTCAGCTGTCTCTTTTACTTTTCCATCTAGAGGCATCATGCTGTTTGGTTGTAAAAATTCTTCTAATTCTTTATCGTATTGAGGATTTTCTGTGCCTTTTAGTTCTCCTCTTGTGATTTCTTTTCTTTCTGCATCAAATGATAATGTAACTTTACGATCTGTAGCTTCTTTGTCCCATTCTACGTATAGCATTTTGTTTCCGTGTTCGTCTGTAGTTTCTTTTTGTTGGGCATGAGCTTCGTCCAAATCTACTTTTACGTTTGAGATTTTTTGGTAGTCGTTATCTTGTGGGATAGGTAGCCACAATTTTGCAGTTTTTCCTTTGTCGTATTTTGACAAGTCTACTTGTGCAGTCAATGTTCCTTTTCTTTCTGGGAACTTCTTGTCTTCTTCTTTGTCTTTTTTGACTTCAATTTTGTTGGTGTTTTCTTTTGTTTCTGTCGTTTCTTTCTTTGCTGTGTCATTTGTGTTTTGGCTAGAGCATGAAGCTAAGCTCAATATGAAAACTAATAATAAGCAAATTTTTAAAAATTTTTTCAATTTATCCTCCTTGTATTAAACGTAAAACTAGACAATATGAAATATTGCCTAGTTAAAAGTTCTATTTACTTGCAGATCCTTCTATTTTATTGCCTGCATCCATCCAAGCTACGATTCCGCCTGGTTGACGATATACGTTTGTGAATCCTTCTTGTTGTGCTATTACTGCAGCGACGTCGCTTCTTGCACATCCTACGAATCCACAATATACTACGATGGTTTTATTTTTGTCAGTACCTAATGCTTTTATGAAAGCTTCTTTTTGTTCTGGTTTTACATCTTCCATTTTTACTGGCAATTCTGCATTGACTGCTCCTGGTATTCTGTTTTTGTCGAAAGATTTGCTAGGCATTGTATCTATTATTATCATGTCTTTCTTTTGATCAATCCAAGAGTTCAATTCTTCTGTAGAAACTAATTTGTATCCGTTTTTGTTTACGGCTTCTACGAGTTTCATGCTTGCTGTTTCTATTTTTTGTTCGTTGCCGTCTTTAGCTGTTCCAGGGCCTTTTGCAGTTGTATTTGCTTTAGAACAACCTGTAGCCAAAACTAACATCAACGTAAATACTGTTAATAGTTTAATAAATTTTTTCATTATGTATCCCCTCCTACATGTTTATATTATCATTATATCGTACTTTACATGTGTGTAACCATTTATAGAAATAATTTATAAATATGTACAGATTCGACTGTTTTGTAATTATAATTTTAATAAATTTCAAATTAAGTTAAATAAAATAAGTTATAGATTCTGAATTATAGTAGATAAAGATATAAAATTAGTTATAAAAATTCACTAAATGATATTTATAATTGATTGTGATTTTGTTTTGATTAAGAGGTTTAAGTGGTAAAATTATTCTGTTAATCTAGATTATCTAGTAATTATTATAATAGGAGGGTTTTATGAAAAGAAAAAAATTAATTATTTTATTGGTTTTTGCTATTATGATCATGGGTTTTAGTGGTTGTAATAATGCTAATTCCAATAACAAGGCTACGGTGAAAAAGGAAGATACGACTGAAAAATCTTCAGAAAAGGAAAAAACATCTAAGATTTACAAGAGCAATGCAAAAATGCAAGATTTTGATCAAGCTAGTCGAGAAGATGTTTTGAAAATTGTAAATGGTACTGATAAGTCGACTTTGTTGGTCGATGCGAGAGCTCAAGAAAATTTTTCTGGGTGGAAATTAGAAGGTGCTAAAAATGGAGGTCATTTGAAAAATTCCATTTTGTTTTCTTCACGTTGGTTGGACTGCGAGTATTCTGAAAAAGCTCCTAGAGATATTTATTTGAATAGAGCTTTGGAATCACAAGGTATGAACAAGGATAAGGATGTAATTGTATACGATTATATGGGAAAACAAGCAGCTCATGTTGCCGATTATTTGAAGAAACAAGGCTTTAATAAGGTGAAGGTTTTTAAGGCTAATGATTTGATAGATGATTCTAAAAATGTTGAATTATACAAAAATTACGATATGTTCATCCCTACAGAGATTGTAAAGAGCATTTCTGATTTTAAAACAGGAAAATCAAAGGAATTATCAGAAGATGCGAAAAAAATTGTAGGAGATAATATCGATAAGGTCGTTCTTGTGGATGTAGATTGGGGAAATACAAAAACTTCTACTTATTTTAGTGTAGGTCATGTTCCAGGTTCCGTACATATCAATACGGATTGTTATGAGAGACCTCGTGTATACGTTCCTGAAAAAAGGGCTGATTATGCAAAGGAATGGAGATTGATTCCAATTGAAGAATTTAGAGATGAGTTGTGTCCTCAATATGGAATTAATAAGGATTCTATCGTTATATTGACATCTACTGCAAATCAACCACCTGCTCGTATTGGTTTTATGTTGAAAACTTTGGGAGTAAAGGTGTATGTGATGAGTGGAAATTTGACAGCTTGGAAGTACAACGGTTATGAATTGGACAAGGATTTGAATACTTTGGTAGTTCCTAAATCTATAGAAAGTTTTGGAACTAATGAGATAAAAAATCCTCACGAAATTTTGTGGATGGATGATGTAAAAGATATTTTGAGTGGCAAAAGAGAAGGTCAAGTTGTAGATAATAGGGATAAGGAAGAATACGACGGAAAGTCTAGTGGATATTCTTATCACGATTTGGCAGGAAAAATTGAAAATACTACTTGGTGTCTTAATCAAAACGACAATGATGGAATGTTGTTTGAAAATATAGACAATACTCCTAGAACTAAAGCTGAAATTTTATCTCATTTGAAAAAATACAACGTAGATTCATCTAAAACTGTGGCATTTTTCTGTGGAGATAGTTGGGCAGCATCTCGTATAGCATATGTATGCCAAGCTAATGATTTGGAAAATATAAAGGAATGGGGTCAAGGATGGATTCCATGGTCTAATTCGGGAAATGAATTTATAGATCATAAGGGAAGAAAAGTTCACTACGACAAGTATAGAGATTGTCTGTTAGATGAAAAAGGAAATGACGTCAGTGACGGTGTAAATATGTTGGGTGATAAGAAAAATGAATAAAAAAACTGTAGGAATAGTTGTACTTGTTTTGGCTTTGGTGGTTGGAATATTTGCAGGAGTCACGATTTTGACTCAAAAAGAGCAATCAGCCAATAATATAAGCGCTACAAATTCCGACTCGAAAGCTTCTATAAAAAAGGCAGAGAGTTTGATTGGCAAATCTGTTAGTCAAGATGATGTAAAATCAATTGTCGGCAATTGGAAGGATTTTGAGATGTCAAATAAAGGATGCGAAAGAGGAGTATATGCTGGAAGGTTTTATTATGATAAATTCATAATTTTTTCTAAGACTTACGATAAGGGCGAGACTTTTCATGTAGAATCTATCAATGAAAGGTGATGATATGAATAAATTTATTCAAAAAATAGGAATTAGCGGTAAGTTAAAATACAATTTCAAGAAAATTATACTATTATCTATTGCCGTTTCGATAATATCTTGTTTGCCGTTTTTTAGATTTGAATATTACGATGTGTATTTGAAGACATATAATTTGACTAATACACAAATGGGGATTTTGGCGACTGTAATAGGAATTACGGGAATATTTTCGTATTTGTTTGGCGGTTTGATAGCTGATGGATTGAAATTGAAGAAGATAATAATAGTGTCGCTTGTGGCTATGGGAGTAGGTGGGTTTTTACATTTACTTCCTATAGGATTTAGAGAATTGCTATTTATATATTTGATTTGGGGAATATCCAGTACGTTTGCTTTTTGGCCTGCTTGCGTAAAGGCAGTGAGGGTGATGTCTGATGGTGATAGTCAAGGTAAAGCTTTTGGATTTTTCGAAGGTTTCAGAAACATATCAGCTGCTTTGATAGCTTTGATAGCAGTATTTTTGTTCAATATCGGAGCTGGATTAATGGACAATAAATTATTGGCTATGAGATATGTGATACTATTTTATTCGTTGGCAAATATAATTGCAGCTATTCTCGTGTATTATTTGATGGATGAGAAAAATGACGTGCTACATGCTGATAAGGTTAGTTTCGAAGGAATAAGTAAATTGGTAAAAAATCCGAGTTTGTGGATTATATGTGTGATATCTTTTTGCAACCATATATATTGCATGTCTTTGTATTATTATATTCCTTATGCTACTAATGTGTTCCAAGCAAGCGTGGTTTTTGGAGCTATGCTCGGGGTTGTGCGAAAAGTAGGATCTATAGGAGGAAATATATTCGGAGGTTATTTGACTGACAAAATAGGAACTTATAAGGTGATGTTTATATCTTATTTTGTAGTATTATTAGCTCAAATACTTCTTCTATTTATTCCTACAAATAGCTCATTATTATTTGCCGTTAGTATCGTGTTTGTAGTTATAGTTGTGTTTTTCAATATGAACATGGCAATGAGTTGGACTATGATGAATAGTGGATTGATTCCGGTGGAATATTCTGCTACAGCTGCAGGCCTTATATCCACATCAGGAGCTATACCTGAAGTTTTCATTTCCGTATTAGCGGGAAAATTGATAGATAGCTACGATAATTTTCTAGGATATAGATATCTATTTTATTTGTTGGCAGCTGTAACTTTCGTAGCTTTTGTTTTTGTGATTATATGGGGAAGATATTTGAAAAATCACGAGAAAAAATTTGAAAAAATGAATGAAATTGACAAAGATAAGATAAAAGTATGCATGAGATAATGTAAAATTTTCAAAAAATTGGCATATGGTTTCAATTTATCTGATATAATAAAAAATAAATATATATTGGGAAGGGATAATATGATAGATTTTTTGATAAATAAATACGTGAAGGATCCTGACAATACAAAAAGCTTCAAAACTAGAAAGTCATACGGTAATTTGACAAGCATAGTGGGACTTATTATAAATTTGTTTTTGTTTTCTGTGAAATTAATTATAGGATTGTTGACAAATTCTATAGCTATCACAGCAGATGCAATCAACAATTTATCGGATTGTTTCAGTATTATACTTATGGTTTTGAGTTTCAGTATGAGCACGAAACCTGCTGACGAAAAGCATCCTTATGGTCATTCTAGGTTGGAGTACATTTTCTCGTCTTTGATCACTATTTTTGTGATATATATAGGTGTTAAGTTAGTTGTGGAATCTTTCAAGAAAATAATTCATCCTGAAGCAATTACTTTCAATATTTATTCTGTGTTGATTTTGTCTATCGCCATAATTGCCAAATTTTGGCTTAGCAAATTTTATTATAGAATTTCAAAAAAGATAGATTCGGATTTGTTGATGGCTACATCTGTCGATTCAAAGAGCGACTGTATTTCTACTTCGATAGTTTTGATATCGGTGATAGTTTTCAGATTGACTAAATTAAATGTCGACGCTTATATAGGTTTGTTGGGCGGTTTGATTATCATCAAAAACGGATTCCAAACTATAACGGATACTGTGGATAAATTGATGGGAACGAAAGCATCTAGCAAATTTGAGAGAGATATCATTGATTTTATCACTTCGTATGATGGAATTTACGGTGCGCATGATTTGATGGTTCACGATTACGGCCCTGGTCATATATTTATCACTGTGGATGTCGAGGTAGATAGTAGTAAAGAATTTTTGAAACTTCACTCATTGGTCGATAAAATAGAGAGGGATTTGATAGAAGAAAAATCCGTATATTCTACTATTCACATGGATCCTTTGATTTTGGATAATGAAAATGTGGAAAAATTGAGAAATATGGTTATGGAAATTGTGAAATCTCAAAATTCAGAGTGGAAGTTGAATGATTTTAGATCTTTTGACCACAAAGACTATACGGAGATGTTTTTCGATATAGAAGTTGGATTTAACGAGGAAATGAAAGACGAAGAAATAGTCGAAATTATCAAGACGAAAATCAGATCGAAAGATTTACGATATAGGCCAATTATAGCCATTGCCAGGGGTTATCAAAGGACTAATTTTTATTAATGGTGATAAGATGAGAAAACTTAGAGAGCTTTATGATGAAAATCATTTGAAACTGATACTTGAATTATATGCAGTGTATTTGCTTGGGTTTTTCTTGTTGGAAAAGCGAGATGTCAATTACAATATAATTCACTCTAGTTTGGATGATAAGATACCATTCGTAAAATCGGCTATTTTAGTGTATTGTGCGTGGTTTTTGATTTTGGTAATTCCTTTTGTATATCTATTGAGGAAAAAATCATATGATGATTTGTGGAACGTAGTGATCCCGATGTTCATGGCGATGTTCATATCTTTGATAATCTATATTTTTTGGCCGACAGCGCTCGACATCAGACCGAAAAGCATAGAAGGAAATGATTTGTGTGCTTGGATTTTGAGAAGAATTCAATCTATAGATGCACCGAACAACGTATGCCCTAGTATTCACGTATCCACGTCTGTAATAATAGATCATCAATTTAGAAGAACTAGTCTAATGCGAGAAAAGAAAATAGGCAAAGTGTGTTTTTGTATTTTGAACATTGGAATATGTATTAGCACGATGCTAGTCAAACAACACAGCATAATAGATGTAATCAGCGGTGTCTTCTTGGCATACATTATAGTGTTTTTGTTTAATAAGATAAACAGGTAGATTTTTGCTACCTGTTTTTTATTGTGAAAAAATATATTATAAATGAAAACTTCACTATGGATTTGCCACAAAAATTCCAAGAAAAATTTTGAGCAAATAAAAATAGCAGTCTACGCTGCTATTGTGTTTGATTTTGTTATTTTGATGAATTTTTTCCACAGTAATGCAAATACTATGTAATTTACTATTGCTTGGATTGCGTTGGGAAGTAGAGTTGTAAGTCCCATATTAAATCCGTAAAGTATCCACGAAGTGAAGAAGTATCCTATTATCATGACTAATTCTGCTAAGACTCCAGACACTAGGATTGAAGTTTTAGTTTGAGATTTTTTTAAGAACAATCCCATGCACAATGCCATTAATCCTTTTACTACGAATGTGAACGGTGCAAATGCTCCATATCCTAACAGAAGATCTGCTAAGCTAGATCCTAGCGCTGCTGATAATACTCCTGTTGTCATTCCAAATGCTAGTGTCGCTAAAAGTATTATGAAATCTCCTAGATTTACGTATCCCATTGCAGGTGATACTGGTATTTTGATTACGATTGTGAAAAATGTAGTCAGCGCAATAAATATTGCCGTTGTTGTGATTTTTTTTGTTTTCATATAATCCCCCTCCTTACCATTATAGGTTATTGTATAAATTTTTTAAATAATAAAATTTGTGAGTTTAATCATTTATAGAAAATTTCAATAAATAAAGTTTTGAATAAATTTGGAATCTATGGTAGATTAGTATATACAGTAATACGCTTTATAAGCGTTTTCAAATTTTTGATTTGAGGGCGCTTTTTATTTTTTGAAATATTATTAATAAAAACAGTAGATAGGATTATTTTTATCCATATTTTAAACTGGTAAATCCAAGTAAAATTTTTAAATCAAGGGCATTAAGGTAGGAATAAAATGGTTATTTAAGAATAGTAAATCTTGTACATATGAATAATTATAGAAATTTAATTTTTGAAATAATTTGACATTTAATATCTATTTAAGTAAAATTATTTTATGGGCAAATTGCGAAAATGTTTCGTTATTTTTGCGAACTAAAATTAAGGGGGATAAAATGAAACCATACTCGAAAAAGTTTCTAGCAGGTGTGTTATTGTTTTCATTAGTTGCACCAAGTGCTACAGCATTTGCACAGCCTAATGACAACACTACATTTGCTCAACTTCAAAAAGAAGGCGTAAAAGCCAATGAAGAGATCAAAGTAATTGTAGAGACAGAAGACAAATCTGCAATAGAAAGAGAATCTAACGTAAAAAGCTCTGGATTTAAAAGCGCTGTAAGAGCTTCCGAAGCACAAGTGAGAAAAACAAATTCAGATATCGAATCTAAGTTGGAAAAAGAAAACGTTAAAGTAGATAAGGATGAGGAATTTTCAGCAATTATCACTGGATTTTCAGCTAAAATCAAAGCAAAAGATATCGATAAATTGAGAAAACAAAAAGGGGTAAAAAAGGTAACTGCGCAAATGAAGGCAGAAAGACCAGTTGCCAAGAAAGCTTCAGGATTAGAAGAAGCTCCGGGAATGATACACGCTGATACTTTGTGGGGCAAATACAAACTAGCAGGTGAAGGAATGTTAGTTAGTATCATAGATACTGGTGTAGATCCTACTCACAAAGATATGAAATTATCACCTGATGTTAAATCAGCATATCAAACAGAAGATGATGTAAACAAAGTAATCAAAGAGCAAGGATTGAAGGGGAAATGGTTTAGCCAAAAGGTTCCTTATGGATATAATTATGCCGATGAATCATTGGAAATAAGAGATTCTGGAATCGGTGGAATGCACGGAATGCACGTAGCAGGTATAGTTGCTGCAAATGGTGACGAAGAAGGAGTAAGAGGGGTAGCACCTAATGCACAATTATTAGCGATGAAAGTATTCAGTAATGATGCGTTGTATTCTACAGTTTATGAAGAAATTTGGTTGAAGGCAATCGATGACTCCATAAAATTAGGTGCAGATGTACTTAACATGAGTTTGGGAATGGCTTCAGGATATAGCAAAGATGGAAAGACTCCTACAGATGAAGCTTTCACAAGAGCTAGAAAAGCAGGAATAGTATGTTCAGTAGCTATGGGTAATGACCGTGTTACTAACTGGGGTGGTAAAGGAGTTACTAACTTAGCTATCAACCCAGATATGGGAACTACAGGTCATCCAGCAGTATCTGATTCTTCTTATTCAGTAGCTTCTATGGAAAATGTAAAATTGAGAGGAAGATTAGTTACAGTAGAAGGACATCCTGATTGGGAAATCTCAACAGGTGTAGCAGAAGATGCAGACGAAAAAGCTAGCGCAGGTCCATTGGAATTTGTAAATGTTGGATTGGGATACAAAGAAGAACATTATGCAGGTAAAGATGTAAAAGGCAAAATAGCATTAGCTCAAAGAGGAGAATCTTCATTTGAAGAAAAAGCTCAAATGGCTATCTCAAAAGGAGCTGTTGGTGTAATAATCTATAACACAAAAGATGGAAATGCTTTGTCTTTCATGACTGGAATTTCCAACAAAAAAATACCTACAGTATTCATAAATTATGAAGATGGACTAAAATTAATACAAACTCAAGAAAAAGAACCTGGATTAAAAATATCTATAACAGCTGTTAAACCAGTAAAGAATTCAAAAGGTGGACAAATGAGTGAATTCTCTTCTTGGGGAATCACACCTGATTTGAGATTGAAACCGGATATAGCTGGTGTAGGTGGAAATATCTATTCTACAGTTAATGGTGACAATTACACTACTATGAGTGGTACATCTATGGCAACACCTCAAGTAGCAGGAGCAAGTGCACTTGTAATGCAAAGATTGTACAGAGATGGATGGTTAAATAGAACTGATGCAGGAAAAGATGAAAATCAAGAACCTCTTACAAAATTAGTAATGATGAACACTGCAGATCCAGTAAAAGATACAGAAGTAGATAACGCTTCTTATTACACACCAAAACAACAAGGTGCAGGACTTGTAAACCTTGAAAAGGCAGTCACTACAAATGTCACAATAACAGCAACAAGTGAAAAAGATAAACACGAAGATGGAAAATTAGAATTAAAAGAAGTTGGAGAAAAACCTGTAAATACTTCTTACAAACTTCACAACTATTCTGACAAAGCTATCTCTTTCAATGCAAGATATGTTTCATTAAAAGATAATGTAAATGAAAATGGAAGATACACAGAACATTCATCAGTGATCAAAGAAGATAAAATGGGTAGTGTTACTGTTCCTGCAAAAGGCGATGCTACATTTAATGGAGTTATACCTACAGAAGGCGTAGACAAAAATCAATTTGTACAAGGATATGTATTCTTTGAATCAGATGATAATCCTACATTGTCAATTCCTTACACAGGATTTAAAGGAAATTGGGATGAACCTAAATTTATAGATAATATGCTTGATTTCAGCGATGAAGTAAATTATCGTCCTATAGAATATCCAAATGGTGGAATCGACAAATCAGGATTCGTAAAGAGAAATAAAAATGGTGGATGGAATTACTGGAATGCTTGGAATGTAAATGGAAAACCAACAGTATTCGTAAATTCCAACAAATCAAAAGATTTCAATCAAGAAGTAGCACCTGTTATCTCTATAATGAGAAATGCAGTAGATGTAAAATACGATGTATTAGATAAAGACGGAAAATTAATAAGACATTTATTTATAGATCCTATTCTTTTGAGAGTTAATGGATTGTACAAAGGTGGAGATGACGAATACAACTTCGAATATCTACCAGGTGGAGCTGCTTGGGATTTCAAAGATCTAAAAGGTAAGAACGTAGCTGAAGGATGGTACAAGTATCAAATCACAGGTAGAATAGACTACGCCGGAGCAAAAAATCAAACATATCAATACAATATATTGTTAGATAATACAGCTCCAACAGTGTCTGGAACATACGATGCTAAAACTAGAAAAGTTACAATTAAAGCTAGCGATGAATTATCAGGAGTAGCAGAAGTAGGATTTGAAAATCTAAAATCAGGAGAATGGCATTCTCAATTAGTTAGAGAAGATAAAAACATCAAAAATGATATAGTAAGAGATTACTCATATACATTAGATGTTCCTCAAGGATTTGATTTGGCTAACATGACAGCATTTGCGTGGGATAACTCAGGAAATGTAGTTGGAGAAGTTAAGATCGAAACAGGAGTAGAATCTAACATAGAAATTAAACCTATCGAATTAAAAGTAGGAGATCCAATACCTACATTAGATAAAATAAAAAAAGCTATAGTTAACCTTCCAGAAAAAGCAGAAGTTAAAATCGTAGAAAATATCAAAAGCACACAAGAAGCTGGAGATTATGGAATAGAAATAACTATCACAGTTGATGGAAGAACTACAAAATACACTGTACCTGTAAGCATAAAAGGTGGAGAAGAAAAACCAGATCCTCAACCAGAACAACCAGCACAAGACAATAAAGTATATACTATGCCTCAAATAAAGATAGATACTCCAGATTACTATAAAGCATTTGACAAAAATACTAATGAAATAACTATCAAAGGTACAGTAACTAAAGTTAAAGACTTGAATAAGTTAAGTTATGTAATTACAAGAGATGGAAAACCTATCAAAGAAGACGGAACGCTTGTAGATAAAAATCAAATGATACCAGCTGAGTATGAAGCTTTGATGAAAAAATTGACAAAAGAAATCGAATTTGAAAAACAAGCGGATGGATCTTATTCATTTGAACAGAGCGTAGATATTTCGAAACTAGAAGATAGTTTGGTATACGAATTGTCGGTTACAGCAGTCGGAAAGAATATCAAAGGATCTTCTTTAAAAGATACAGTTATCAGAAGAATTAGAAAAGATAACGAAGCTCCTGCTATTACAAGCGAAGTAGAGCATGAAGATGAAACATCTCCTATGGCTAAGATAAAAGTAAAAGCTCATGAAAATATGACTTATATGGAATTATTATTAAATAATTCTATGTACGCTAGAGTTGATGAAACTTGGGATAGATTTGAAAAAGAAGCTGGAGTAGATGGAGAGTTTGAAGCAGAAGTTCCATTGGAAGTAGGAGAAAACAAATTCACAATCTATGCATATGACGATGCAGGAAATAAAACTACTGAAAAGATAACTATAGTTAGAAAAGATGCTGACATACCAGATCCTGTAGATTATTCGAAATTGACAGCTAATATGCTAAAAGCACAAGCTATAGTAAGTGTACCTGAAGGATATGAAGTAACAGATGAACAAGTAACAGAGCTTAAATCTTTAGTTGAAGAGGCTACAAATGTAATCGGAAAATCTCAAGAAGAAGTAGATCAAGTTAATGCAAAATTAGAAAAAGCATTAGAAGGCATCAAGAAAGTAGAAAAAGCAGATCTTACAAAACTTAAGGGTGCAAAAGAAGAAGCTCAAGCATTGTTGGATAAAAAAGATGAATTGAAATTGACAGAAACAGAAGTAAAAGCATTACAAGATTTGATTAAACAAGCAGAAGAATTAGCTAAAAACGATAAAGTCAAACAAGCAGAAGTTGATAAATTAGAAGAAGTTATCAATAATAAAGTAGCAGAAATTAAAGCAACTAATCATGAAACGCCACAAGAAAAGGTTGTAACAAGAACAGCTGGAAAGACAAGAATTCAAACAGCAATAGAAGTAAGCAAAAAATACTACAACAGTGCAGACACAGTAATAATAGCAAATGCTAACCAATTTGCAGACAGCTTATCAGCATCAGCATTATCTAAAATGCTAAAAGCACCAATCCTATTAGTACAAAAAGACACAATAGACAACGAAGTATTACAAGAAATACAAAGACTAAAAGCTAAAAACGTCTACGTAATAGGTGGAGAAAACTCAATATCAAAAGCAGTAGATAGCCTAGAAGCTTACAACACAATAAGACTTGCAGGAGAAGACAGATATCAAACAAGTGCAAAAATAGCAAAAGAAGTATTGAAAAAGACACACACATCTACAATGGCAATAGCAAGTGGAGAAAACTTTGCAGACGCATTGACACTAGCACCATTTGCAAGCAAAAACAACATGCCAATATTACTAGTACAACAAAATAACATACCAGAAGAAGTAAAAGAAATATTGGACAATGCAAAAGAAGTCTACATTGCAGGAGGAGAAAAATCAATATCACAACAAGTAGAAAAACAACTTCCTACAGAAAAGAGATTCAGTGGAAAAGACAGATATGACACAGCAAGACAAATCTACGAATTCGGATTCAAAGATGCAAAAGAAATCAATACAGCAAACGGAATAAATCCAGCAGATAGTTTAGTAATAGGAAGCATAGCGAGCCCAATATTATTAGTAGACAGCGAAGAAGTTCCACAAGCTACACAACAAGCACTAAAAGATAAAAATGTCGAAAAGATAAATGTATTTGGTGGAGAAGTTAGTGTATCTGAAAAAGTTGCAGAACAATTAAACGAACTAATCAAATAGTTTGAATTGAATCACACATCTCAATGATGTGTGATTTTTTTGAACAAATCAATGACAACATTTTACCAAATAATAGAATAAAATGATGAAATATGGTATTATAGAATAGTGTAAACGATTATAAGGGGGATAAAATGTCGAAAAGGGTTAAATTTATAATTTACGCTCTCATTTACGTTGTGTTTATGATAGTGATTAGGATTGTATTATCAACTGCACATGGTTTTTTGATAGAACATTGTTTGATGATATTTTTGACAGTATCAGTTATTATGGGATACATTCATGGATATAATTTCAAATTTAATTTCAATATTTTATTTGTTGCGATATTCATGATGCTTTTTATAGGACAGCTTACTCCTATGTCAAAAGGATTTAAAGTTTACGATATTATGGATTTCGTTTACGTATCAGCTTCGACTATTTTTATGATAGCAGCAGATATAGCAGGTCATATTAAAAGAATGCATGAAATTCAAAAAGAATGTTTTGAAGAACAATTGGAAATGGAGAGAAAATCGAGGTTAATCAAAGAAAAAAATAGACAAAATTAGAATAATTATTCGATTAATTTGATATAGAAAAACGATTAAATTAATGTTACAATATATTCTAAAGAAAAGAAAAGGAAAGATGATGAACATACTACAAAAATTAGCAGAAGAATTAGACATAAAATATGATAACGTTGTTAAAACGGTTGAATTATTAGATGAAGGCAATACGATTCCATTTATTGCCAGATATAGAAAAGAAGTCACTGGAAATTTAACTGATGAAACATTGAGAAAGTTAAACGATAGGCTTACATATTTGAGAAATTTAGAGGAAAGAAAATCCGATATAACTAGATTGATAGATGAGCAAGGAAAGTTAACAGACGATTTGAAAAAACAAATCGAAAACGCGACTGTTCTCACTGAATTGGAGGACATCTATCTTCCATTTAAACCAAAGAAGAGAACTCGTGGAATGATAGCAATCGAATTGGGATTGGAACCTGTATCTGACATGATAATGGACAAGACTCATTCAATCGAAGAGATAAAGAAAAAAGCTAGTGAATTTGTCGATGGAGATCAAATCAAGACTGTAGAAGAAGCCATCGACAAGAGTTTGGATATAATAGCTGAATCAGTATCTGAGCAAAAGATTTTCAGAGATATAGTCCGCAATTCTTTTATAAGCGATGGTGTGATCAAAACTGAAGCCAAAAACGAAGATGAAAATGGCACATACAAGATGTATTACGATTACAGCGAAAAAGTAAAAGATGTAAAAGCTCATCGTATATTGGCTGTTTTCAGAGGGGAAAAAGAAGGGTATTTGAAAGTATCGTTCTTGTTGAATGACGATTACAATATTTTCAAAATCATGAGAAAAATTGCCAAGGATAGAAATTTTGAATCGTACGATTTGATAGAAAAAGCAGTAAAAGACAGCTATAAACGTCTTATAGTTCCTTCTATCGAGACGGAAATCAGATCTCAATTAAAAGAAATGGCAGATGACGAATCCATAGAAGTATTCAAGAGCAATTTGAAACCTTACTTGATGCAACCTCCTATAAAAGACTCTGCAATAATAGGATTGGATCCAGGATTTAGAACTGGTTGTAAAGTTGCGGTAATTTCTGAATTTGGGAAATTTTTAGACAGCGCTGTGATTTATGTGACAGATGCTAGAAAACAAATTCAACGTGCAAATGAAACTTTGAAGAATTTCATAGATAAATACGACGTAAAATTGATAGCAATTGGAAATGGAACTGCATCCAGAGAAACAGAGCAATACGTATCCGATTTATTGAGTGATATCGACAAGGAAGTGTACTACGCCATAGTCAACGAAGCTGGAGCAAGTATATATTCTGCATCTAAACTTGCAATAGAAGAATTTCCAGATTTAGATGTCACTATAAGAGGAGCTATTTCTATAGCCAGACGTATTCAAGATCCATTAGCTGAATTGGTGAAGATTTCTCCACAATCAATAGGAGTAGGTCAATACCAACACGATGTAAATCAAAAGAAATTGAAATCTTCTCTAGAAGAAGTTGTAGAAGATTGTGTAAACACAGTTGGAGTAAATATCAATACGGCAAGTTCTGCTTTGTTGAATTACGTATCTGGTATTACAAAATCTACTGCAAAAAACATAGTGGATTACAAGAGCGAAAACGGCCCATTCAAAAATCGTAAAGAAATTTTGAATGTAAAGGGAATTGGACCAAAAGCGTTCGTTCAATGTGCGGGATTTTTGAGAATTCCTGAGAGCGAAGAAATTTTGGACAATACAGAAGTTCACCCTGAAAGCTATGATATCGCCAAGAAAATAATGCAGTACGATTTGAATGATATCGACGTAGAAAAATTATCAGAAGAATTGGAAGTAGGAATTCCTACATTAAACGATATAATAACAGAACTCAAAAAACCTGGCAGAGATCCTCGTGATGAAATGCCAAAACCAATTTTGCGTCAAGACGTATTATCTATTGACGATTTAGAAGATGGAATGATTGTCACAGGAACTGTAAGAAATGTCGTGGATTTTGGAGCATTTATAGATATTGGAATAAAAGAAGATGGACTTTGCCACATATCTAAGATGAGCGATTCGTATATCTCAAATCCTAGAGAAATTTGCGAAGTAGGTCAAACTGTAAAAGTGAAAATTATAGGAATAGACAAAGAAAGAGGACTAGTGTCGCTTTCGATGAAGTTTTAAAAAAGATTTGTATTAGGGCACTTGAGAAAGTGCCCTTTTTCAGGAGAAAAATGGACGATTATACAGTTAAATACACAAAAGTAAAAGTAGAAGATTACAACTATTTGAGGGAAAAATCAAAAATAGGGGCTAAAAAGTCAGAAAAAAATGCTCAAAAAGCCTTAGATAATTCTATTTTTATCGTGTCAATTTATCACAGAGAAAAAATCATAGGAATGGGAAGAATAGTAGGAGATGGAGCAGTCAGTCTTGTAATTACGGATGTTATGGTGGATTTAGATTATCAAAGACAAGGCGTAGGAAGTTTGATAATGAAAGAAATAGATAATTATCTAAATTCAAATTACGACGAAGATGCGTACATAATTTTACTTGCCAATACTCCATATAATAAATTTTACGAAAAATTTGGATTTGTTGAGTTTGAAAATAAAAGGGGAATGCTTAGAAAATAAAATTATATTAGGAGGAATTATGAAATCAAAAACAAAGATGAAGTACAATTTATCTGTGATACTTTTGATACCTTTAGGGATTGCGATCAATTTCGTAGGAGCTAATTTAGCTGCGACATTGAAACTTCCAGTGTATTTGGATGTAATAGGAACTGTATTCACAGCAGCTCTTTGCGGACCTTGGATTGGAGTTATCACAGGAGTTGTATCAAACGTGGTGACTTCGGTCACAAATCCTACCCAATTGCCTTATCTAGTTGTAAGCGCTGCGATAGGGTTAGTCGTGGGAATTTGTGGCAAAAAGGGAATGTTCAAATCTATGATAGGAACATTTATAGTTGGGATTTTGATTTGGCTTGTAGCTATGATAACTTCAGCTCCGATTACGGTAATATTTTTCGGAGGAGTCACAGGTGCAAGTGGAGCAAGTGCTATAACTACATTTTTAGTTGCCACTGGTAAAGGATTGTGGGAATCTGTAATAGGATCGACTGTTTTGACGGAAACGTTGGACAAATTTTTGACTGCTTTTTCGGTGTATTTTTTGATAAAATCAATCCCGAACAGAAATTTGTTGAGATATCCTAACGGGTTGAATTACATAAGAGAAAAGAAGAACAAGTATATGAGAGGTGCCAAATGATATCTAAAATTTTTCCTACTACGAAACTTTTCATAATATCGGTTTTGATAGTAATATCTTTGGTATTGCCATGGCAATTTGCATATCTTTTTGTATTGCCGATGAGTTTGATATTGGCATTTGCAGACAAAAAATTTAGCCAATATATCAAAAAACTCTTGGTGATTTTGGTAGTCGTTTTATTGATAATATTTTTGTTCCAACTTTTCTTGGACAAATCCACAGAAAACGTGTATGTGAATTTGGGCTTCATGAGAATCACGTTGAATGGAATATTGAATGGCTTGGAGCAAACTAAATTCGTACTTACACTTATAACTCTATTTTTGTTGTTTTTCGAGACGACTGACATAGAAGATTTGATGATAGCTTTGCAACAGAAAAACGTAAGCCATGTCACAAGTTATATCATAATGGCGAGCATGAGCATGATACCGGAAATGATAAAAAGAAGCTCCAAAATAATGAGAGCACAAGAAGCTAGGGGAATAGAGACAAAAGGCTCATTCAAAAACAGAATGAAAGCATTCTTTCCATCTTTAGGACCTTTGATAATAGCATCGCTTTCGGAAATAGACGAAAAGACAATCACGCTTGAAGCTCGTGGTTTTTCATCTGAAAACAAAAAAACTTGTTTGAAAGAAATCAAAAAGACTACTGCAGATAGAATTATATTTTACGTGTTTTTAGTATTAGTCGCAGCTGTTTTGATATGGAGGTTTAAATGATAGAACTAAAAAATGTTTCGTTCAAATATGAACTTCAAGAAAATACATTGATCAAAAACATCAATTTGACGATAGACGAAGGAGAATTTGTCGGAATTATCGGCAAAAACGGATCAGGAAAAACCACTTTGTGCAACATAATCAGAGGAATAATACCGGATTTCATTCAAGGCAAAATATCTGGAGATATAATTATCGATGACAAAAACATAGACGACATCGAAAGAGGAGAAATGGCTGAATTGGTGGGATTCGTTTTTCAAAATCCATTTAGCCAAATATCAGGAATCAAAAAAACAGTATTTGAAGAAATAGCATACGGTTTGGAAAATCTAGGAGTGGAAAGAGAAGAAATCATCAAACGTGTAGAAGATGTCATCAAACTTTTGAAAATAGAAGATTTGAGAGACAAAGCTCCAAATGAATTATCCGGAGGTCAATCGCAAAGAGTAGCCATAGCATCTATAATAGTTATGAATCCGAAAATTCTGATTTTTGATGAACCTACAAGTCAACTAGATCCACTTGGAACACAAGAAGTTTTCGATATATTGAAACTGTTGAAATCTCAGAATAAGACGATAATTTTAGTAGAGCACAAAATAGACATGATAGCAGAATACGCAGACAGAGTTATCGTATTAGATGACGGAGAAATTTTGTTTGATGGAGATTGTCATAGAATTTTGTCAAATAGAAAAATCGAAGAACACAACGTATCCATGCCTATAGTTAGCAAACTCGCACACCAAATCAACGACAGACGACAAGGATTTTTCAAAAACATACCTATAACATTGGAAGAATGTAAGCGTGAATTGGAGGCAAATTGATGAGCAAATTAGAATTTAAAAACGTAAGCTTTGCATATTCAAATGGATTCAAAGCAGTCGACAATTTGAATTTAACAATCAACTCAGGAGAAAAGATAGCCATCATAGGACAAAACGGTGCCGGAAAATCTACGTGCGCCAAATTGATGAACGGATTATTGAGACCAAATGAAGGGCAAATATTGTTGGACGATAAGGACACTTCTGATATGACTACTGCTCAAATTTCAAGAAAAGTAGGATATGTATTTCAAAATCCCAACGACCAAATTTTCAACTCGACAGTTTACGACGAGGTAGCATTTTCGCTTCGAGCTATGAAAGTAGAAGAAAATGAATTGGACAAAAGAGTTAGAAAAGCGTGTGAAGTATGCGATTTGTCGTCGTATTTGGACGATCATCCATACGATTTACCGTATAGCACG
Source organism: Finegoldia sp. (assembly GCA_029983915.1). Classification (GTDB taxonomy): domain Bacteria; phylum Bacillota; class Clostridia; order Tissierellales; family Peptoniphilaceae; genus Finegoldia. The sequence continues at coordinate 20,048 of JASBYN010000016.1, forward strand.
AGAAAATTTGTCACAATAGCTATCACCATAGCAAATGATTGCGACATCTATATATTTGACGAACCGACAGCAGGACAAGATTCATATTCTATGAAATGTTTGAAAAATGTAATAGACTATCTCCACGAAAAGAACAAGACTATAATCACAATAACTCACGACATGGAATTTGTAGTGAACAATTTCGACAGAGTTATCGTGATGCAAAACAAAGAAATAATAAAAGATGCAGACAAAAGCGAAGTATTTGACGACAAAAAGACACTCGAAAAATCATACATCAAAGCACCTATAATCAAAAGGCTTTGCAACTCAATAGATGTCAAAGAAAATCTGCTTTCAGTAGAAGATTTCGTAGCTTATATAGAAAAATTTGGAGTATAAGACTGAAAAGAAAGGAGGATTACTGCAAACTTCGAAAAGTTTCAGTAATTTAAAATGATAGATTGTATTTTAGATTTTGACCCAGGAGTAGACGATGCAGCAGCGCTTTTTGTAATGAAAAACGCAAAGAATTTGAATTTGTTGGCTTTATCGTCTGTAAGTGGAAATGTATCTATAGAAAACACGACAAGAAATATGCAATGCTTGGCAAATCTCTTGGATATAGATGTTCCTATGGGAAAAGGACAACCACGACCTTTGATTAGACAACCTTATTTTGCATCGGCACATGGAGATGATGGAATAGCTGGATTTAGAAAAATGATAGAATCTGAAAATGTCAGAGATTTGGACAGCGAAAATTCCGTTGAAATGATGCACGAGATAATAAAAAATTCATCAAATAAAATCACTATAATAGCTGTTGGCCCACTTACCAACATAGCATTGCTTTTGAGAGCATTTCCACAAGACAAAGAAAAAATCGAGCAAATCAGCATAATGGGAGGCTCCATAACTTATGGAAATATGACAAGCCTTAGCGAATTTAACTTTTTTGTGGATCCTGAAGCTGCAAAAATCGTGTTTGAAAGTGGAATAAAACTCATAATGGCAGGACTTAACGTGACACAACTAGCTACTCTCACAGAAACACAGATGAATAGTTTGAATGAAGTTGACAACAAAAAGGCAAAATTTGCTTACAACATAATAAAATATTACGTATCAAACGATACTGGAATACACGATCCATGTGCAGTAATGGCGTTGGAATGTCCTGAAATTTTTGAAATGGAAGATATGTATATCGACATCGACACGCAATCTCAAGAAACTAGAGGAATGAGTTACAGAAATATAAGAAGAGAAAAAGACGGTGAATTTAATTGCAAAGTAATTACCAAAATAGATCTTGACAAATTTGGAGAAAAATTGCTCGATTCGTTGACAAAGTAAATAGCAGACTTCAAATCGCAAATTTTTAAACTTTTCAAAACAAATAATGCATGATAAAATAAAATAAGAGGTACAATCATATGAAAATGGAAATACAAAAAGGCAATAAAATACAAATACCAGATATTATAATGAGAAAATACGATTTGAGAGAAGAAGATGTTTTCGAATGTGAATTTGAAAATGATAGAATAATCTTAATTCCAGAAAAAAATCACGTTGCAAATTATATAGAAACGCTTAAAGGCTTGACAGATGAGACAATAGAAGCCTTAGGTGAAGAAGAATAAAACAAATGCTCCATCCATTGAGGATAGAGCATTTTTTATTATCTAAAAATCAAATGTGCTATAGGAGCTACGACTAATAGAGAAATTATAGTTCTTTCAATAAAAATCACAAAAAGCTCGAATAGATTGACTGGAATACGAGATGCTAGAATAAGTCCACCTACTTCTGAAAGATATATCAACTGAGTTACAGAAATAGTCGCCACTATGAATTTCGTCATTTGAGAAGTTATAGTATTTGCAGCTATTATTGAAGGAGTGAACATATCGCTGAAACCTACGATCATAGTCTTAGATGCAGCCAAACTTTCTGGAATTTTTAAAACATTCAAAAGCGGCAAAAATGGCTTACCCAAAATCTCGAAAATTTGAGTATTGTTTGCAAGCACCAAAGAGATCGTGCCTATTATCATAACTATAGGTATAACTGAAAACCACATTCCAAAAGCATTTTTAATCCCGTTTTTCAAAAATTCTCCCAAACCTTTATGAGATTCTGCTCTTTTCAAAGCCAAATCAATTCCGTATTCGAAAGAAGATGAATAGTTGATTTCAGAATCGTGAGCAGCTGGATTATCAACAAAATACTCATCTTTTTTTAATGACAAAGGTGGAATTCTAGGTACGATTATCGCGCACAAAAGACCTACAAAACACACCAATAAGTAATACACTCCGAAATAATCTACCATATCAACTTGAGATAGAACTATCAAACTAAAAGTAATCGAAACTGCAGAAAAATTCGTCGCTATAATAGCAGCTTCTTTTGCAGAATAAAATCCAGATTCGTATTGATTAGATGTCAACATTACGCCTAGAGTACCGTCTCCTATCCAACTAGTTATACAATCGACAGCAGCTCTTCCAGGAATCAAAAACACAGGACGCATAAATTTTGTAAAAATTGCCCCGATAAATTCAAGCAAACCAAAATCTAAAAGTAAAGGAAGCAACATACTTGCTATCAAAAATATTATCACAAGTGATGTCAATAAATCGTTGAGTATAAATGTCGCAGAAGAATCATCGACTATCATTTTGAAAAATGGATTCAAATTTAATCTATCTTTCAATACTACAAGCCACACTACTATAAATCCAAGTAATCTTAAGATTAACCATCCTAAACTCACGCAAAAAGTGTCATTCAATAACTTATTATTTTTTACAAATTTTACATTCAACAAACTGCCCATTATGCTCATGACGGCTGATATTGAAATTATCAAAGTACACAAAATGGGTAAATATGGCCCTATTAGTTTGCCTATATAATCCGCTAGAATTTTGACTAATATAGTCCAATTTCCATCAAATTTTACTGGAATCATAAAAATAATAATTCCGATTATCGAAGGAATGGCGAATTTTAGCAAAGGCTTTTTAGAATTTTTCATATTTATTTTAGAATTTTTCATAATTACACCTAGCTTTCACAAAAAATATTTTATTAATTATATCATAGTATTTTTATACAATCAAATCATTTTCTCGAGATGGCGTTAAATGAGAACTTATTAGCAAATGTAAAGGAAAACGGTAGGAGTTTATTTATAAATGATAATAAAATTTTACAAAAAAAAGTTTGAACTAAATAGGATTTTGATATATAATTAAATCAACAAGTAAATAGTGGCAATAGCGGAGGTGCTTTATGAAAAACTTTAAGAAAATGATGAGTTGTGTATTATTAACTGCTATGATGATTTCTACTACAGCTGTAGAATCTAATGCAGGAGGCCAGGATTTGAGGACTTATTGTGGAAAAACTAGGGTTGACACATCCATTTTGACATCAAGAGAAGTTAGCTCTGATAAATTGATACTTGCAAACGGTTTTAGTTTTGCAGATAGTTTGTCGGCGTTTAACATATCTTCTGCACAAAATGCTAAGTTGATATTAGTCGACAAAAACACGGATATATCTTCTGAATTGAAAGGAATATCGAAAGCCTATGTTGTAGGCGGGGAAAAGACATTAAATGGTAAGCCACTAGAAAACTTGAAGAAAAAAAGGATTTCTTATGAAAGAATTTCTGGAAAAGACAGATACGAAACAAATGATAAGACGCTAAAATTGGAAAGTTCAAGAGCGTAGGAGTAGCAGATGGAAGAGCATTCCCAGATGCACTATCTGCAAGTGGACTTTTGCGCAGTGAAAATTTGGGATTGAAATTAGTAGACGGTTCAAAGTACTATTCAACTAATTACAATGTCAAGTATACTTTTGGTGGAAAAAATTCTGTCGCAAAAAATGCTGGAACAAGACTTGGAGGAAAAGATAGATTCCAAACATCGAGATTGATAAATTACAATATAGCTAATATTTCAGAAGTAGCAGTAGCTAATGGATATCAATTTGCAGATGCATTGTCAGCAACTAATATATTAGTATCTACTGATCAATCTACAGCAGTTATGCTTGTTGCCAATAGTATTAAAACAGATGATTTAAAATTTTTAAAGAATATCGATTGCCTACATATAATTGGTGGAAGTGTAAATAAGAATGTAGTATCCAGAATAACAGGAAAACCAAATAATGTACCTAAAAAGCAAGCACCATCTTTAGGAAAAACTTATTTGAGTGTTGAAGAAATACAAGCTGAATATGGATATAAAAAAGATGAAAACAGTAATTCGATAAACTAATTTAATATGAATACTAAATTAACCGAAAAAGAAAAACAATTATCAAATAAAATTAACAGCTATAGAAAATCTATGGGACTAAAACCACTAAGCGTTTCTAAATCTCTTACATTCGTAGCGAGAACTCATGTAAAGGATTCCAATAAATATTACAAAGAAGACCAAAAAGATTCAAGAGGAATAATTGGCAATCTTCACAGTTGGTCAAATCACGGCAACTGGAAACCAGTGGTATACACTGACGATCATAAATATGCAGATTTAATGTGGTCAAAACCAGCTGAATTGACAAATTACAAAGGATACGGTTTTGAAATAGCAGCCATGAGTTACGGTAATATTTCTCCAGATGAAGCATTACAAATGTGGAAAAACTCACAAGGTCATAACGATGTAATAATCGGACGTGGAAATTGGGCAAAATTAAACGTAATGGGAATCGCCATAGATGGAAATTTCGCATACGTTTGGTTTGGAATGGACTACAATGATCCTGCTGGATATCATATAACTTACTAATATAGATGAAATTAGACAATTAGAATATTCTAATTGTCTAATTTTTCGTCTACAAAGTCTTTTACTTCTTCTTTTAATGTCTCGTTGTCTATATTAGAATTTTCTATCAATTTTTGTATTTTTTTGTCATCTTGTCTCGAGAAATCTTCGTTGTCGTCAAATTTTTTCAAAGCGAGGTTCAAGATTTTCACTCTTCTTTTGCCTTCTTTTTTTATCTTGGAATAATCTCTAAAATACGAATACAATAAAAATATTATCAGCACTATTCCGACATACCCTATCATAGGATACATTATGCTGATCAATTTTTTGAATCCTAGAAAACTCAACGCATATCCTATAGATACAAAAGATATGAGATAGATTTTGTATTTGCCGTCATTTCCTTTTGAAAATCTCTTCGCCAAAGCGTAGTACAATCCGATTGCCGTATTGAAAATCATTGCAAAAATCACGATACTCATTATGAATCCCAAAATTGGATGAATTTGCGTGATAATGCTTTGAGTAGGAAGGTCAGCATCTTTTATCGTAGAAACTTCCATGAACAAAATCACAGCAAGTAAAAATGTAATCAAACCAGTGAAAAAACCTCCGATTAATCCGCCGATTTTTGCATGTTTTGTGATTAAATGATTGCCGCCTATTGCAAACGCAGTGCTAAGGCCGACCATCATGCACATTGAAAAATAATTCATTACAGAAAGCCAAGGACTGGAGAAATTTTTAGGAATAGTTGTAGCTATTGGTTCTAATTTCGTAAAATTTCCATCGAAATTGAAAATCGTGTATATCGATGCTATGAGTATGAGAGCTATTATAATAGGTGTGAATGAACCGATTATCTTTGTGACTTTGTCGAAATCGAGCATTCCAACGAAAACGACTAGCAATGCACATAAAAGAGACCCCTTCCAGACGCTTATGCCAAATTGTTGGTTCAAATTCGATCCTGCACCTGAGAGCATTACAAATCCAATCACGAAGCATGTCAATATCAGCACATAATCGAATATTTTTGTGAATTTAGATGAGGCTATTTCATTCAAAACGTCACTGTGTTCATCCGCCAAATAGTATGAGCCCAATTCCAAAATGATTGCACCTACAAACGTGTGCAATAATAGCACTACAAATGCCGTTATCAAGCCTTTTTTACCGTAAGATGTAAAATATTGCAAAATTTCTTGTCCACTTGCTAGACCTGCACCAGTCAAGACTGCAATATAAGCAAGTGCGATATTTAATATTTTTTTCATAATCATTCCTTTCTTTTTGCATTATATAATAAAACGTAAAATTATCCAAATTTTTTAAAATAGATGAATTTGATTATGATATAATTAAATTGGAAAAGAGGTGTGCTATGTATACTATAAAAAATTTTGAAGATAACGATGATGTGATAGTAAAAGAACAGTTGGGAGCTTTCAAAGTTGTAGAGTACAAGAGAGATTTGTCTGTGGATTATACACAAGCACAAAGTTCGTATTTTGCATCTGAGATGAATGTAAGAAGAAGACAAGTTATATGCGATGTATCTCAAAGCGATATAACAGTGCAATCCGGAGCTATGCAATGGATGATAGGAGATGTCAATGCTACTACGGGAATTAAAGGAGCAGGAGATTTCTTCAAAAAAGCTATCAGGGGTTCTGTTACTGGAGAATCTGCGATAAAACCAGAATATACAGGAAATGGTCTTTTGATTTTGGAACCTACATACAATCACATTATTTTATTGGATGTTGACGATTGGAATCAAGAGATAGTAATAGAAGATGGATTGTTCTTGGCTTGCGACTCGGAATTAAAACACAAAGCTATAATGCGTTCCAATTTTTCTTCAGCTGCAGCAGGTGGAGAAGGATTATTCAATTTGGGATTGAGCGGAACAGGAGTAGTTGCTTTGGAATCTTACGTTCCTAGAGAAGAGTTGATAGAGATAACACTTGAAAATGATGTCGTAAAAATCGACGGAAATATGGCAATAGCATGGAGTGCTTCGTTGCAATTTACAGTTGAAAGATCTGGTAAATCTCTTGTAGGATCAGCAGCAAGTGGAGAAGGACTTGTAAACGTGTACAGAGGAAGCGGCAAAATACTCATGGCACCAGTTTTAAGATAATTATATGCGCAAGGATTTTTGATTAAATTCTTGCGTTTTTTGTTAATAGGGATATGGTATAATAATTGTAAGTAAATTTTATTATATACAGCTTATGAATTTATAGTTTGCAGGCGGTATATTTAATGTTTTGGAGGATAATATGGGTATTTTTGACAAACTAAAGAATATGTTTTCTTCTGAAAATAACGAAGAACAAAATCACAAAAATTCAAATGATTGGTATGTTTTTGAGTGGAGCGTAGTAGATACCAATGAGATTTTCTACATAGGATACGGATACGGAAACGACAGCGAATCTTTTGGATTTGAATCATATCATGGACAAAGGATAAAAGACAAATTAAAAGTAGAATCCAAGATAATAAAATCGGATTTGACAGAAGAACAAGCTCGTGATTTGCAACAAGAAGAGCTAAAGAGAGTGTTGAAAGAGACTGACAATGTAATTATCAATCGTGTCACTCCGAACATGATTACTAGAAAATCAGGATTGTTGAAAAGCGACACTACGCCTAATTACAGATTTGAATCAGCTCCAGTATTGTATGTAGCAGAATACGAACAACATTATTTGGGAATGGATTACGAAGATTTTGAAAAAGTAGATTTGGATAAATTAAAGTCAGTCTACATCGTAGAAAAGGGCGTTGACGATGAAATCATAGAAAACATCTACAAAAATGATTTGGATAAATATCTCGGACAAATGAAAGCACTATTGGAACACGAAAACATCAAGATAGTAGACGACCAATTTGCAAATGATGTCACAGCTTGGATCTACATTGGAGATGACTCAATCGCCAAATTAAAAGAATACGAAGACAAAGCACAAGAAAAATTGTCTAGAAAAATTCCAGCATATCATATGATGGACGTACTCAAAAAATTGAAAGACAAAAACAAAGACAATTTATCTGAAATCTTCAAAAACGTAGGAAAATCAAAAGACGTGGTAATACATCCTCACAACAAGAGAGTGGAAGTATTCGATATCAAAAATTTGAACGATCCTGCCAAAGGAGCAAAAGAAGGACTTAGATATTGGAACGAAGGCGAGAAACACAGAAAAGATTCTCACTTCCAAATGGCTATCACTTCTTACGATGCTGCAAGGGAAAATGGATTATGTACTCCAGCACTTTACAGTTCATATGCTAGCGTATACAGAAGTTTGAAAGATTACGACAACGAAATTGATATTTTACAAGAAGGTATCAAAAGATTGTCAGATCAAGATAATGTATCTGAAAATCACATCGAAGCTATGAAAGAAAGATTGGAAAAAGCAAAAGAACTTCTAATCAAAGAAAGAAAGAACTAATTACGACTTCCGGTTATATGCCGGAAGTTTTTTTGATATAAGGTTGTGAATACGATTTAATGAAAAACCGTTATATGATATAATATATAATGGTGATAAAATGATAGATGCTTTAGGAAGAAATATAGATTATTTGAGGATTTCTGTGACGGATAAATGCAATTTGAGATGCAAATACTGCATGCCAGAAGAAGGCATACAACACGTAAGTCACGATGAGATATTGTCTATAGAAGAAATCACGAAAATAGTCGAAATCTTCAAAAATTTAGGCGTAAAAAAGGTCAGACTTACAGGTGGAGAGCCACTTGTGAGAAATGGAATACTTGATTTAGTCAAAAACATAAAAGATTTGGGAATTGAAGAGATAACTATGACCACTAATGCGATAAAATTGTACGATATGGCGTACGATTTGAAAAAAAGTGGAGTGGACAGGTTCAACATTTCACTGGACACATTGGATAGGTGGAAATATTACGATATAACTCGTGGTGGAGATTTGGATAAAGTGTTGAAATCTATAAATTTAGTCAAGGAATTGGGAATTGAGCCGATAAAAATCAACACAGTTGTCATGAGAAATTTCAATTTCAATGAGATAGATGATTTTGTAAAATTAGCAGAAAGTGGAATAATCGTGCGATTCATAGAGCTTATGCCGATAGGAGAAGCTATAGGAAAATCAGATGATTATGTGTCAAATTCTGAAATTATAGAAAAAATCGGAGATTTAGAGAAAATCAAAGACGATGGCAAATCAAAAGTTGCAGAGTATTACCGAAATTCAAATGGAGCTGTTCTTGGATTTATCAATCCTATTTCACACAAATTTTGCTCTGAATGTAATAGGGTAAGACTCGATTGCAAGGGGAATTTGTTGATGTGTTTACATTCAAATAAATCACGCAATTTGAGACAACCTCTTAGAAGGGGAGAAGACATCGAAAAGATAATAGTAGATGAGATTTATCGAAAACCAAAGAGCCATCTTTTACTAGAAGGCAATTTCAACAATAGAGATATGAATACTATAGGAGGATAATGTGGATTTAACGCATTTCAACGAAGATGGTCTACCAAGAATGGTGGATGTATCTGAAAAAGACACTACGAAAAGAGTAGCTGTGGCTCATAGTAGGATTTATATGAAAAAAGAAACTATGCAAAAAATCACAGAAAAATCTATCAAAAAAGGAGACGTGCTTAGCGTAGCTCAAACGGCGGCTATAATGGCAGCTAAGAAAACTAGCGACATAATTCCGATGTGTCACAATATTTTCATCACAGGTGTAGATGTAAAATTCGAATTGCACGAAGATTTTATAGATATCTACGTCCAATCGAATACAGAATCAAAGACTGGAATAGAGATGGAAAGCATGGTGGCATCAAGTGTAGCAGCGCTTACGATTTACGATATGTGCAAAGCTATCGATAGGTCAATGGTTATAACAAATGTCGAATTGCTATACAAAGAAGGCGGAAAAAGTGGAGTGTACAAAAGAAGCATAGACGGAGAAGATGCTTTTGTGTTGGATGTCAACATAAGTGAAAAAAAAGGAACAATCAAAACTCCTGTAGAATTTGCAGAATTAAAGGTCGATCATGGATTGGTGGGAGATGCACACGCTGGAAATTGGCACAGACAAGTGTCGCTTTTGGCAGAAGAATCCATCGATAAAATGAGAAAAATGGGACTTGAATTAAAAGATGGAGATTTTGCTGAAAACATCACCACTAAGAACATCGAGCTTTTCACTCTTCCAGTAGGACAAGTTTTGACAATAGGAGAATGCGTATTGGAAGTGACGCAAATTGGCAAAGAATGTCATAAAGGATGTGCCATAAAACAAAAAGTGGGAAATTGCATCATGCCAACAGAAGGGATTTTCTGCAAAGTTTTAAAAGGTGGAATAATTAAAAAGAACGACAAAATTAGACTTGTAGAATTGGGATAAAATTTTGTGATATAATAACATTTGGAGTCTGGGGGTGCTTTACGCTGAGATCTTTTATAGGAACCCTTAAACCTGCTCATGATAATGCATGCGAAGGGAAGAACTTAGATTGTTTTTTTGCGGATACATAATCATGTGTCCGCTATTTTTATGTTGTCCAGTCTCCAGAACACAAAGGAGGAAATCATGGAATACACTACACAATTAGATGCTGCGAAGAAAAAAATCATCACAAAAGAGATGATATCCGTAGCAGAAAAAGAAAATATAGATGCTGAAATCATCAGACAAAGAGTTGAAGAAGGATCCGTAGTAATCCCTGCCAACAAAAACCATACGTCATTAGATGCTCAAGGAGTCGGCAAAGGATTGAAGACAAAAATAAATGTAAACCTTGGAATATCAAAAGATTGCTACAATATAGAAGCTGAAATGCAAAAAGTAAAAGTAGCAGTAGAAATGGATGCAGAAGCTATCATGGATTTGTCAAATTACGGAAAGACGAGAAAATTTAGAGAAGAATTGATAGATTTTGCACCTTGCATGATAGGTAGCGTTCCAATGTACGATTGCGTGGGAATGTTGGATAAAGAATTGAAAGATATAACAGAAGAAGAATTTTTGCAAGTAGTAGAACAACACGCCAAAGACGGTGTCGATTTCATAACAATTCACGTCGGACTTACAAAAGATATCGCACAACATTTGAAAACTACAGATAGAATCACAAAAATAGTATCCAGAGGAGGATCGCTTTTATTTGCTTGGATGATAGCAAATAACAAAGAAAACCCACTAATCACAAAATACGACGAAGTATTGGAAATCTGTGAGAAATACGATGTGACATTGAGTTTGGGAGATGCATTGAGACCTGGATGTATAAACGATGCAACTGACGATTTGCAAATACAAGAACTTATAAATTTGTCGAGAATGGCAAAAAGAGCCTACGAAAAAAACGTACAAGCTATGATAGAAGGACCAGGACATGTTCCAATCGATCAAATCGAAGCCAATATGACAATCGAAAAGACTATATGCAACAACGCACCGTTTTATGTATTAGGTCCGATAGTCACAGACATAGCGCCAGGATACGATCACATAACATCTGCAATAGGAGCGAGCATTGCAGCTAGCAAAGGAGCAGATTTCATTTGCTATGTAACTCCTGCAGAACATTTGAGACTTCCGGATTTAGATGACATGAAAGAAGGAATAATTGCAGCGAAAATCGCAGCACACGTTGGAGATATAGCGAAGAAAATTCCAGGAGCCAAACAAAGAGACGACGATATGAGCAAAGCTAGATTCAATTTGGATTGGGAAAAGATGTTTGAATTGGCAATCGATAGCGAAAAACCAAAAAAATACAGAGAAGAATCCACTCCGATAGAACAAGATTCATGCACTATGTGCGGAAAAATGTGCTCAATGCGTACTGTAAAAAAAGTCTTGAACGGAGAAGATGTAAATTTAATATAAATTATATATGTCTTTTTTACTATCTTTTTATATCTTCTTAAATGTCCGCAAAGCCTTATTTTATCGGCTCTACGGGCATTTTGCTTTTGTGGTAAACCTCACATATCTAGGTCTATCTTCTTATATTTTCGCTATCAAGCGTGGTTAAAATCGTGGTAAATACTTCTTATGCGATTAGACGCTGAACCTCTGATTTTGCAGTATCTATGGACGCATGAGCGTACCAGTTCATTGTGATACTGATATTTGAATGTCCCATGATATACTGTAAATCTTTCGGGTTCATGTTCTTGCTTGCCAGCCTTGTGCAGAATGTATGGCGTAGTGTATGCGGTGTGATATGTGGCAAGGGGTTATCCTTATGGTGCTTGTTGTATTTCTTTACCATACGGACAAAAAGCATATTGTAATCAATCGCAACTTTGGGCTTGCCTTTATGATTGACAAATAGAAAGTTGCCCCGTCCGTCTATCACAAATGGTTCTGCCTTTGGGCGTTTCTTCATAACCCGTTGAAATGCCTGTATCGTTTCTCTGCTTAATGGCACTTGCCTTGTTCCGCTTTTTGTCTTAGGCGTTTCAATATAATAACCCTGTTCCTTGCTCTTTAGTAACTGGTGGTCGATAACCACAACCTCATGGATAAAATCAACGTCCATGATTGTCAGTCCGCACAGTTCCGAGATACGAAGTCCTGTCTTTAACAGTATCAGCACATCATCATAATACTTGTGATACACATTGTCCGTCTTGATGAATGAGAGTAAGGCTTGTTCCTGTTCCTCTGTCAATGCGACTTTCTCTTTGGTATCATTTTCTAGGACTTCACTTAACTTGAAATCAAAGGGGTTTTTCCTTACGCAATCGTCTTGTATGGCGATATAGAATGACGCTTTTAACGAGCGTTTATGGTTGTTAATGGTATTGTAGGAAAAGCCTTTGTCTTTCATGCGTAACGCCCATTCTTTAGCGTCAGAGGGTTTGATTGTATCAATGCTCCTAGCACCTAACTTGTCCTCTTTCAATAACCGCATGAGCTGTTCCCGTTGTTTCATTGTGCTTTTCTTCACATTTGCCCTCTGTGCGTTCTGTTTGGCATAGAGTTGGCAAAGCGTCATTTTCTTGCCTGTGCTGTCGATACCGTCCTCAATATCCCGTCTTATCTGCTGTTCCAGTTCTCGAAGTGAGGGTTTTTCCCGTTTTCCCTTTGGTGTCGGGTCTGTGGGTGTCAATCTCCAAGCATACACATATTTTGTGTTTCCAAATGCGTCCACATATTTATATAAGTATTTCCCGTCTGTTCGTTGGCTCTCTCCAGTATGCAGGATACGTCCTTTGCTATCCCGTCTTTTTTCTTTCATGGTGTCTGCTCCTTTCCTTGTTGGAAAGAGCCTTGATATGACTTGTGTTCATCATAACACATACAAGGCTCATTTGCATTAGATTGCGTCCAATTTATCAATAACCTGTTCAAACTGTCGGCGTTTAATCTGTATGCGGTTGCCATTCATAATGAGCCAGCCAGCGTCCTTGTTTTCCTCTGCCAATCGTCTTAACTTGTTTTCTCCGATACGGAAATACTTTGACGCTTCTTCAATGGTAAGGGTGTATTTTTCCCATACGGGAATATCGTTGT
>JASBYN010000017.1 GCA_029983915.1 Finegoldia sp.
AAATACAACGAAGATGGTTCACAAGTAACAGGAAACTATGTAGCAGGAAAAACAGTAGAAATCACATACGTATATGAAAAGACAGAAGAACCAGTAGAGCCACCAGTAGAAGAAGGATCGTTTATAGAACACCACATCTATATCACAAAAGATAAAGATGGAAAAGAAATCAAACGAGAAGTAGTAGACAAACCTGTACAAAAAGGAACAGAAAAAGAAACTTACAGCACAGGAAAAGACGAAAAAGATGGCTTCAAGTTTGTAAAAGTAGAAAATCCAGTAAACGAACCAAAATACAACGAAGATGGTTCACAAGTAACAGGAAACTATGTAGCAGGAAAAACAGCAGAAATCACATACGTATATGAAAAGATAGAACAACCAGGAAATCCAATTGAACCAGGCAACTCGAGTGATACAACTCAACCAAACGAACATGAAACACCAAGTAATTCAACTCAATCTAAGAGAAAATTACCAAAAGCAGGATATGATGAAGAAATATTGAGATTGGCAGCTTCAGCAGTTATGATAGCTAGTGGATTTGGACTTTCTATTAAAAAGAAAAGAGATTAACATTTAACTTATTTCAATTAGTTTTAATGGTTGAACTCTAAATAACCCAGAATTCCCTGACATTTAGTCAGGGTTTTTTGGTGATATTATTTTCAACTCTAAATTTATAAATTAGGTTAAAAAAATTGGAGAGATATTTTTATAATATCTCTTTTTTATTGACAAAGTTGATGTGAAATGATATATTTAAGATAACAAATGAACGATTATTCATATGTTCAATTGATGATTTTAAAGGAGGTTAAATGGACAATTCAGTAGTAGAGAAATGCGATATAAATTTTATCCACGAGGATAATGTGAGAGAAGCTGTGGATAGGCTTCCAGATGATGAATTGATAGCAGATATTTCCGATATGTTCAAAATTTTTGGAGATCAAACGAGAGTTAAAATTTTGATGGCATTGGAAAATGTTGAGCTATGTGTATGCGATATAGCATCTGTTATGAATATGAGCCAATCTGCCATCAGTCATCAGTTGAGGGTATTGAAACAAAGTAACATGGTGAAATCGAGAAGAGATGGTAAGGTAGTGTATTATTCTATTTCAGATGATCATGTTAAGCAAATTTTTGATATAGCTACGGTTCACGTACAAGAATAGGAGATTTTTATGAAAAGAAGATTTACACTTGAAAATTTGGGATGTGCAAATTGTGCAACTAAGATGGAAGATAGTATATCTAAGTTAGACGGGGTCAATTCTGTAGTTGTAAATTTCATGACTACTAAGATGATTTTGGATGTTGAAGACGATAAGTTTGACGATGTGTTGAAGAAATCTGTAGAGATAATCAAATCAATTGAGCCATATGTCGAAGTTAAGTGATATGAATAGAGAAACTAAATTAACTATAGTATCCGCTGTTATGTTTGCGGTAGGGTTTTTGATTCCAAATCCTACTGTGAAATTCATAGATTTTTTTATAGCTTATTTGATAGTGGGACTTCCTGTAATCAAACTTGCGTTTTTGAATTTGAAAAATGGTCAATTATTTGATGAACATTTTTTGATGAGTATAGCTACGATTGGAGCTTTTTTCGTGGGAGAGTATCCTGAAGCTGCTGCTGTTATGCTTTTTTATCAAATAGGAGAACTTTTTCAAGATAAAGCAGTTGATGATTCTAGAAAATCTATCAAGGAGCTTATGGATATTGCACCTACGTTTGCAAATTTGAAAACGGAAAATGGATATAAGACTGTCGATCCATACGATGTGAGTGTCGGAGATATCATAATGATAAAACCTGGAGAAAAGGTTCCGTTGGATTGTATTGTAGTAGATGGAGAATCCATGATAGATATGAAAGCTTTGACGGGAGAAAGTGTTCCTGTTAGTGTGAAAAAAGGTGAAGCGCTTTTATCTGGATCTATAGTTATGGACAAGAGTTTGGTGGCTAAGGTTACGAAGGATTTTGAAAATTCAGCTGTGACGAAGATTTTGGATTTGGTAGAAAATGCGTCTAATTTGAAAAGCAAGCAAGAAAAATTTATCACTAGGTTTGCAAGGGTATACACTCCAGTTGTCGTAGTAGCTGCAGTTTTGTTGGCGATTTTCATGCCGATTATTTTACATCAACCTTTCAAAATGTGGATATATAGGGCGTTGACGTTTTTGGTAATATCGTGTCCATGTGCATTTGTAATCAGTATTCCACTTAGCTTTTTCTCTGGTATCGGAGCTAGCAGCAAAGCTGGAATTTTGGTAAAGGGAAGCAATTACATTGAAATGTTGGCACAAATCGATACTATCGTAATGGATAAGACTGGAACTTTGACTAAGGGAGAATTCAAGGTAGTTGAAGTAAATCCAAAAGGAATTTCAAAGGAAGAATTGTTGGAATATGTGTCGATTGCAGAAAGCTCGTCCAATCATCCGATTGCAAATTCTATATTGAGTTATTACGATAAATCCGACTTCAATAAATTGGAGTCTTCGGAAAATATATCGGGTTCAGGTATAAAGGCAATTGTAGATGGAAAAGAAGTCTTGGCAGGAAATGAGAAATTGTTGGCTGGGATTGATTTTGAAAAGTCTTCGTCAAATGATACATTGGTCTACGTCGCTATAGACAAAGTATATAGAGGTTATATTAGAATTTCTGATGAAATCAAACAAGACAGCAAAGCTGCGATTGAAAACATGAAAAAATTGGGAATAAATGATATTTATATGCTAACAGGCGATAACGAAAAGACTGCAAAAGATGTGGCAGAAAAATTATCTATTCCAAATTACAAGGCTAAGTTACTTCCGCAAGATAAGGTAGAATTTGTAAAAAATTTGATAGATAGTGGTAGAAAAGTTTTGTTCGTTGGAGATGGTATCAACGATGCTCCTGTACTTGCTTTGAGTGATGTCGGAGTTTCTATGGGACAAATCGGAAGTGATGCAGCTATAGAAGCAAGTGATGTCGTTATAATGACGGATGAACTCACTAAAATATCTCAAGCAATCAAAATTTCTAACAAAACTTTGAGGATCGCAAAGCAAAATGCGATATTTGCGATAGTTGTGAAGATAGTAGTGCTCGTTCTTTCGGCTTTTGGAATTACAACTATGTGGGCTGCGATATTTGCAGATGTCGGTGTGACAGTGCTTGCGATATTGAATTCTTTTAGAGCTATGAAATATTAAAAGTCTATCGTCGATTTTCGACGGTAGATTTTTTTATGGTTGTATAATGTTTTCGATTATTTTATACTGTATGAGTGAGGTGATTATATGAAGATAGTAGCATACATATTTTTAGCTATTTTTGTCGCATCTGTGATTTACGGAATTTATTCTGTGCACAAGATATTGTCGTTTGCAAAGTTGAGACGAAATGTCACTACGAACAAAGCTATGCAAATTATCACAAATTCAAATAGAAAAGTCGATTTGGATAGGATTTTTGTGAAGAAAAACAATAGGGGATTCACAAAAGTAGAGAAAGAAAAAATGTTGGCAAATATTTCAAAGGCCAGAAAAAGCATATTGATAGCTTTATTGAGCATAATTTTGTTTGCCGTATTCATAGCTATAAGCTAAAAAACATAGAACTCACGAGAAGTTCTATGTTTTTTGATTTTTAATTTAATAAATCCATCTTTTTTAAAATTGGGCGTATTGCTACGAAAAGAATGTTTGCAACTATTACTGTGACTACAGCGTTGAAGAATGTAACTCCTGCACTGATTTTCGCCAATGCTTTTGCAAATTCTTGTGGTTGACCCAATACGTATAATTTGTAGAAATAACCAACAACTGGATCTGCTATGGTATTGAATAGCATCGCAACTGATGAAGCGATAATAGACCATTTCATGACGTATTTTTTGTCATCTGATTCGTTGATCTTTTTTGATTTGTGAGCTATAAGTCCTACGATAAGACCTATGCAAAGTTTAAGTACGAAGGTTTTCGGAGCTCCAAGTATATACACTGGATCCATTATATCTGCAATTGTCATTCCGATAGCACCTGCAAGTCCTCCGTAAAATCCACCAAGCAAAAGAGCTGCCAATACCAAAAATACATTTCCAAAATGTATCGAAGTAAAATCACCACCTGGAACTGGGATTTTTATTTGAAGATAAGTAAAAGTTATAAAGCACAATGCAGCTAATACTGCACATTGTACCATTTTGTTGATTTTTCTGTTCAATATTATTCTCCTTAAATTATTCTACATCTATATAATCGCTATATACCGGATACATATTTATATTTTTGAGATCTCTCTCCACATCTGATACAGTTCTAGTATCGTTTATCAAAAATTGCTCGTCTCCCTTATCCTTTTCGTCATTTCTCCTTCCAATTCCAGTATCGACACTTGCGGATATTTTTGTAGTCGCATAAGCCAATGACAAATCCCTGAAATCTTTCGATTCCCTCGTGGATATTGTTATCTGAGCAAATGGCAAGAATATCCTGGTTGCAATTATAAATTGCATTAGTTTTTTCTCTGAAACTTCTTTTATATTCAAACTTTCAGCGCCTTTTGTAGGTCTGATTCGTGGAAATGATATGCTGATTTCTGCATGAGGATATTTCTTTTGAATCAACATCGCATGCACTCCCAGACAAAAACAATCTTCTATAGGATCGGACAAACCGAATAATGCTCCAAATCCTACAGCTCTCATTCCTGCCATCAAAGCTCTTTCTTGTGTATCAAATCTATAAGGCAACGAAGATTTGTGACCTGTTGGGTGATAAAATTTGTAATTTACAGGATTGTAAGTTTCTTGAAATACAGTCACAAAATCGCATCCTGCCTCGTGTAATTTTTTGTAATCATCTACATTTACAGGATATATTTCAATTCCAACTGATTTGAAATACTTTTTAGCCAATCTCACGCTATCACAAATGTAATCCACAGATGAAAATTTTTCTGATTCTCCGGTCAAAATCAAAACATCTTCTATCTTTTCATCTCTAAGTTGGATCATTTCGTTTTCTATCTCATCCAAATTTAGTCTTGCTCTTATTATATCCGATTTTGCTCTAAAACCACAATATTTGCAGCTATTTTCACAATAATTTGCAATATATAAAGGACTAAACAAATACACGTTGTTTCCAAAATATTGATATCTAAGTTTTCTCGAAATTTCTGAAAGCTCATCCATGAAATTCATAGCATTGTCACTTAAAAGAATATAATAATCAGAATAATCCAAGGCTTCGTTGTTGTCGATTTTGGAGATAGTTCTCTTCACATCTTGATCTGTGACTTTCATTTGCAATACCGATTTTAAACTTTGATTTAATTTCTCGCGAACATCTGAATGAATATCTTGCATGTATTTAAAATATTTAAAATCTTCCATAATTCTCCTTACTTAAAAAAATCTCTCAATGGAGAAGAAGGATCTGCTCCATTTTCCAAAACTCTGCCTGGTTTTGCTAGATGAGCTAATCTTCCGGCTTTTATTGCCAACGAAAAAGCTTCAGCCATTTTATTGATATCGCCACTTGTGGCAATCGCAGTATTTGCCATTATTGCACTAGCACCCATTTCCATAGCCGTACAAGCTTGTGATGGTTTGCCGATTCCAGCATCTACTATTACAGGCAAATCGACCTCGTTTATAATTATTTGTATGAAATCTTTCGTACTAAGTCCTTTATTAGATCCGATTGGAGAACCTAAAGGCATTATGCAACTTGCACCAGCATCTTTCAAATCTCTCGCAAAATTCAAATCAGGATACATATACGGCATTACGATAAATCCTTCGTCAGCTAAAATTTTTGTAGCTTTTAATGTCTCTACGTTGTCTGGCAATAAGTATTTGCTATCTCTCATTATCTCGATTTTTACAAAATTTCCGCAACCAATTTCACGGGAAAGTCTCGCTATTCTGATCGCTTCATCTGCATTTCTAGCTCCTGAAGTATTTGGAATTATAGTCACATTTTCCGGAATGAAATTCAAAATGTTTTTGGTATCGTCTGTGTTAGCTCTTCTGAGGGCGACTGTGATCATCTCACAACCAGCACTTTCCACGCACGCTTTTATCAAATTTGGGTCGTATTTTCCAGAACCCAATATAAATCTCGAATCAAAAGATTTATCACCTAATATCAGTTTGTCCATAATTTTCCTCCAATAATAAATTAAGTGCGATTATAGCTTGAGTGGCAGCTTCCATCATCACATTGGGATAATACAATCCTTGAGATGTATCTGTTTTGAAATCGCCACATACTATAATGTTGTCCATTTTTTTTACTTGAATATCTAATTTTTTTATGCCGCCAATTCCAGATGCCGTTATCAATTTTTTGCTTTTGCCTATGAAATGCTCCACCACGATTGATTTAGTATTGGCATCATCCAAAGCCTCTATCACTATGTCGTGATCATCTATCAAACCGTCTATGTTATCGTCATCGATTTTGATGTTTTCAGTAATTATATTTGCGAAAGGGAAAAACTCATCGCAAATTTCTCTAAAACAATCTACCTTATATCTTCCCACATCTTTCATCCTGTAGATTTGACGATTCAAATTCGAGTATTCTACAGTATCGTAGTCCACGATTTTTATATTGTTGACACCTGATTTTGCCAGCATAAAACATATATTTGTTCCAAGGCCACCGCATCCAAGAATAAGTAGCTTGGATTTTTGAAAAATTTCAGTGTGTTCTTGTAATTGTCTATCAAAAATACCTTCGTTCATTTAACCTCCTCCGACAAATGAAAAAACCTCGATTGTATCGTTGTCGTGTACGATAAAATTTTCGTAGTCTGATTTTTTCACAAGCTTTTTATTCACTTCACAACAAGTCAGACTAACATTGTAATTTAATTTTTCCAATAATTCTTTCAAATTCAAGTCATTATCGTATTTTACTTCTTTGGAATTTACAATTATCATAATTCACCCCCAAAAAAAAGAACACGAAGGAAACCTACACCCGCGGTGGTGTACCCCTTCGTGTTCAAACACTCTACACGTAGTATACCACAAATATTGAAATTTTTAAAATTTGGGTATATTTGAATTAAATGGAGGGCGAAATGAGCTATATAAAACTAGTCAGATTCGAAGAAAAATACATAGAAGATATCTGGAATATAAGCTATAGAGATGAAAATCCAGAATGGAGTAAATGGAACGGGCCGTATTTTGAAGATTATACACAATACCAAGACTTAGAATCTTTTAGAAATTCAGAAGACTGGAAATTTTTGTTAAAAGAAAATTGTAGGTGTATTTTGATTGACGAAAAACCCGTTGGAATGGTCTCTAGAAATTGGAAAGATGAAAAAACTAGATGGATGGAAATAGGAATAGTGATATACGATGAAAATTATTGGAGCCATGGCTACGGAACAAGTGTAATGAAGTTGTGGACTACAAAAACATTTCAAGATTACGAAAACATAGAACACTTAGGGCTTACAACTTGGAGTGGGAATGTTAGAATGATGAAAGCAGCAGAAAAAATGGGATTTCAAAAAGAAGCTCAAATCAGAAAAGTGCGATACTGGAAAGGCGTGTATTACGATAGCGTCAAGTACGGAGTATTGCGAGATGAATGGGAAAAATTATCAAAAAAACATTAAATGTGATTAAATTTGTATTAAATGGGGTATATTATCACTACGTAGGGATAATTTTCCCAAATTTTTAAATTAGGAGGAAAATATGAAATTATATTATGCACCAGGTACTTGCTCTGTAGCTTGTTGGATATCACTTGAATGGAGTGGGGCTGATTATGAAGTAGAAAAAGTAAAGATGGGATCTCCTGAATACAAGAAGATAAATCCATTGGGAGCTGTTCCAGCCGTAGATCTAGGAAATGGAGAAATAAGAACCGAAGTATTGGCTATTTTGAAATATATAGTAGACAAATATCCAGAAAAAGATTTGGGAGCTGACGAAGGATTGGAAAATGAAATACAATTCAATGAAATTTTGTCATTCATGACAGGTGATTTCCATCCTGCATTCAAACCAATGTTTGTGCCTAGAATTTTCACAACATCTACTGATGAAACAGAACAAGACAAAGTAAAAGAAGCAGCTTACGCACAAATAGACGAAGTTATGCAACATTTGGATAGCATAATCGGAGATGACGATCACGTTTATAAAAACAAAAAGACAGTAGCAGATGCGTATGTATACATCTTAGCAGGCTGGTCTTCAATGACTCCAAAAAGCTGGAAAGAATATCCAAATGTAAAGAGATTTATGGAAAACATGGAAAAAGATCCAGTAGTTACTGAAATATTCAAAAAATCTCAAGAATAATAATTTTTAAAAGATTCGATGTGAAATAATTTCACATCGATTTTTTATTTCGATAAGTAAATTCGTGATATAATCAAATTGAGATTAATTGACGAGGTGAATAATGTACTCAAAAGTAAATACCTGCTGTTTAGAAGGATTGAAAGGATATGTAGTAGAATGTGAATGCGATCTGGCAAACGGTTTGAGATCTTTCAATATAGTTGGATTACCCGATGCATCCATAAAAGAATCAAAAGAGAGAGTCAGATCTGCAATTGAAAATACTGGTATAAGATTTCCAGTGAAGAGAATTACGATCAACTTAGCACCTGCAAACTTAAGAAAAGAAGGCTCACAATTGGATTTGGCAATAGCTATATCGATATTGCAATCGATGGGAGTAGTCGAGAATTTTTCAGAAGAATGGGCATTTGTAGGAGAACTTTTATTGGACGGAAGGCTCAATGCAGTGCAAGGATGTTTGTGCATGGTGCTTAGCCTAAAAGAATTGGGATATAAAAGAGTTTACATACCAAAATCAAACGCACAAGAATGCTCCATGGTAAAAGGAATAGAAAAAGTATGCGTCGAAAGCTTATCGCAATTGATAGAAATATTGAACGGAGAAAAAGAGACGGAAATACTGGAAGATATTGACATCATGAAACAAGAAGTATCATACGATGTCGATTTTTCAGATATAAAAGGTCAAAAATTTTTGAAAAGAGCCATGGAAATATCTGCAGCGGGATTTCACAATTTACTGATGATAGGGCCACCGGGAAGTGGCAAAACAATGTCGGCAATGAGATTGAGTACAATATTACCAGACATGAGTTTCGATGAAATAATGGAAACTACGAAAATATATTCAGTAGCAGGATTGCTTGGAGAAAAAAACATAATCACTACAAGACCATTTAGATCTCCTCACCATACGGCAAGCCAAGTTAGCCTTATAGGAGGAGGACGAGTTCCAAAACCAGGGGAAATAAGTTTGGCACACAACGGAGCGTTATTTCTAGATGAACTTCCTGAGTTTTCAAAATCGACAATCGAAGTTTTGAGACAACCATTGGAGACGAAGAAAATCACGATAACTAGGGTAAATGCATCGCTTTCTTATCCTGCAAATTTTTTATTCGTGGCGGGAATGAACAACGCCACACGCAAATGGATACAATGATATTTTAGGGTGCTTATGTGAAATACTTGTATTTCAAAGGCTTTGAGTAAGTTTAAGAGACATAAAATAGTTAAGAATCCTGAAACAAAAATAATTACATATAAATTGCATCACCAGAAATTTTTTAGTGGGTGCATAATTTAACGATAGTATTTTAGAAAAGGAGTTGATTATGGAGAAGAATAATCGGACATTGAAAGTATATGGAATGAGCAATAATCGGTATAATGATACACCTACCATCATGATGAAAGGGAAATGGTTAGAAAAATTTGGATTTAAGGTAGGGCAGAGATATCATGTTGATTGTCAAAACGGAAAACTGATTATTACTATAAAAAATTGATAAAAACAAAAGGCTTCGTGAATTTTAAAGCGGAGCCTTTATACTACTCATCATCAGATGCATCATCTTCCTGTGGTTCATACTCTATCAAATCATCAGCTTTATTTTTCCTAGTTGGTTTTTTAGCATATAGCTTATCCCAAGTGAGATGAACCTTGGAGCGTTTGTTATAGAAAATGAGAATAGCCTCAGCATAGCCAAGAGAGCCAACACGTCTGTCTTTGGCGGTCTGACTTAGAGTTTTGATGGATACTCTGCCAAGTCTTTCTTTAAAAACGGTATCCTTTATTTGGTCTCCATAGGCTGCTACAAGCCTTGCTACACCATTTAGCATATTTGCACTAAGAGAATTAGGCTCACCCTCCCAAGTGCCAATTAGGAGCCTTAGGACATGGTCTAAGACATGAAAGCCATGTTTATCATATATAGTTTCTAAAGTGGAAATAGCGCAGATGCCACCGGGTATTTTAGCGGATGATAGAGTAAGGTTATAGGATTCAACTAAATCCTGAATGATGAGATGCTTATCACTTCCTGCCTCTATACTTGCCATAAAAGTTTCATAGGGCAGCAGGGGCTTTACATATTTCATTTGATTTGCAAAGATATCAGCTTCTTCGGTATACTCCAGTTCATCATAAATCATGCACCATACAGGTGTTTCTCTAGAGCCTGAAACAAGGGCAATAATCTCAATGGTATGCTGACCATTAAAAACATAGTTTATTCCATCTCTACGGCTTACTTTTACAGGATTTACCTGATATAAGTCGAAGTTAGCAGCTGCTCGTTGAACGTGTCTGGTGGATAAATTTCTTTGATAATTTTGGTTAGAAACCAGGTTCTTTATTGGTATCTGCTCGAAGTGAACATTCGGCACATAGTTCAGTAGGTCTTCCATTTGTAGTATCCTCCTTTATAACATCTTCTAGTTCCTTTATCGATAATTTAAGTAGTTTAAGCTGGTATAATACTTTTTCTTTAGTATTTTTAGATGCCTTTGAAAAATCTGTGTCTATTCTTGCTCGGTCGATAATGCTTCTCCATGAAGGGGAAGTGAAAACAAGACTGGATAGACTTGAGTCTGGATCATATTTAGGCATCTTTTTTATGGCAGCAAGTTTTGAAGGTTCCTGTTTTCTTCTGCGAGTTTCAGACTTTTCCGTATAGGTATATTTCCATTGAAGTGACTGCCTTATTACAGCATAATTTATATGTGCAATACCATTTTCAGTGATATATTGATTTAGACTTTTTACTTCATGAGCAGGAAGTCTATTAAGTTCTACCATATTTTCATGAGAAACTCGTATTTTACCAGATAATATATTTTCCGCTAGGTTAAGGTCTTTGTCTCTTAGACTATTTATTATTTTGGTATAGGTTTCATATTTAAAGACTGTACCAGGTGCTATATGAAATGTATTTCCAATCTTATGAGAGATTTCTTGTTTGTTATAGGCTTTAGGAGGAATAAAGGGATGACTTTTGCTGTCTTTCATTTCATTAGAACGCACATATAAATTGGCGTTCTTTTCAACCTCAGCTTGATAGGCTCTTCCTATGAGATATTTACGCATTTCTCTTGTGAGGTCTTCTCGTTTTAGCTGTTCAGAACATATCTGATAATATACTTCTGCTTTTGTATATACCTGTAATTGTTTTAAGTTAAAGGGTATACCCCATATTTTGCAAATATCATATCTTTTGTGACCGTCGACTATGATTCCATTCCATATAGTGATTGGAGATAGGCAGCCGTCATTTACTACACTTTCTTCAAGTTTTTCATAAGTGGATTCTGAGCAAGGCTGAATAAGGAACATGAATTCTTCATCTTTTTCTAATTTCGGGAAATCCCATTCTATATTATTCATATCAGAGTATTTCCTCCGTTGGTATGGAATCTTTCAGAGAAAATTGTGCTAAGGCTTCTCCCTTGTTGTATTTTCCATATATCCTATAAGAAGAGTTTATTTTCCAAGAATCATCGATATCCTTTAGAAGTAAAAGAAGGTCTCTACAGCCAAACTCAACACAGTTTCCATCATTTAATTGATTACTCCTTATTCTAAGGGCGGATTTATCTTTAGCAGAGGACTTTTTTATAGCGATAAGTTTTTCTTTGGGATTTACCAAAAGGTTTATAAAAGCAGGATCACCTATCATATGAAGAGTGGCCTTGTGTATCCTGATTCTGTTTTTCTTCAAATCTATACATATAACGGGCTTTTGATTTTCATAAGCATTCATGCTATACCTCGCTTTCTGATTGGGATTCATTACTAGGTTCAAGTATTCCAAATACGGCAACACCATCAAATATATTTACTTGCAAATTCTTTTTATGTTCTTCGACTGTAACACCGAACTGGTTTTGCCAGTTTGAAGGGTAGGAAGGTGTTCTTGAAATGACGGATTTACCATCACTTCTTACTTTTGGCTTATATATTTCAGGATTATTTAAATCAAAGATAAAAAGGTACTCATCATTTGATTTCATCAGTTTCCCAAGCAGCTTATATCTGTTATCGGGATTCCAGCCCATCAGTTCTATAACTTTGGCATAGAATATTCTGCAGGTTATTTGCTTGGGATTTTTTTTTCTCCGGAAGAGCACCATTTCACAGAGTCTTTCTCTTCTTCAAGACATGGTCTTACAGCAAGTTTCTTTTCACTTGAATTAACCAAAATCTGAACATACTCTATATCGGGTAATTTGCGGATGCACGCTTTATTTACAGAAACCTTGCTTTTATTTAGGGTAAATGACGGTTCAAAGACATGAGAAAAAAATTCCCCACGGACTACTTGAAAGCCATCATAGTTGAAAGACTCTGTTTCGGTTACTTCTATTTCCGGAAGATTCTTTTTATTGTCGATTTTTTTCGAAAATTTTTGTTCAGGCATCAGTATTAACCTCCATTTCACTCATTATATTTTTGATTTCTTTATCTAAGGTATTTCTGTCTGTTACCTTTAGTTCCGGTTCTTTATATGGCAAGCCCTCTGTAGTAACATCCCATTCAGATAAAGCGTCTTCTTCAATTTCCTTTTCCTTTGCATGGCTATAGTATTTTTTGCCGAAACCCTCACTCCAGTTTGCAGGATAGGCAAGTACCTTTTGCCCAGTACCGGAAGTAAAAGGTTTCATGGAGGTTTCTTTTGATGGTGTTACGAAAGAACTGGGCATTATTATCTCCGTGTCTTTTAGGTCAAATAGGAGAACTTTCTCATTCTCCTTTTCATGAAGGATGCCGAGCATTTTATATTTGCATTTTGTTTTCCAGTTTAGAAGTCTAAAAATTGTAGGGAGAAATGCTTTGCCACGAATAATCTTTGGTAGTGTTTTCCCATTTTTCTTTTTTGACCATATAACAGCTTGATTATTGGATGGAGTAGAAGCCCTTACAGCAAGTATCATTTTCTCAGGATGTATCAGAAGCTCTACATGAGAAATATCTCCAAACTTTCTTACAGTTTCTGCAGAAAAGCTAATCTCACTTGAAGAAATGTTGATTGCTGCTCGACCACTTGAATTGAAGAACTGGCCATGTGCTATTTCATATCCTCTGAGGTCGAAATCGCCCTCTAGAGCGGTTATCTTGTTATTTTGGATATATTCCTCATCTAATTCTTCATAAGCTGATAAACAGGCTTCAGTGTATTCTTTAGGCTTAAATCCTGCCCATCTGGGATTGATAGATACAAAGCCAAGAAGTGATCCTTCCTTTACCACATGAAGAGAGGGGAGGATACCCTTGTTTCCATATTTTGAGTTGTTTATAAGATGCTGAACAGCTATGAAGTCATCTCTCGATACGATACTTTCATGATGACCTATTTGCCTATATTGATTTCTGTTCTTTTTATTTTTCTTGGATTTATGGTCTAAGAAGTTTGGTGTATAGGTTTTTCTAGCAAGAACATCTCCACAGTGTTTTTCATTTTGAAGAATTTGTAATATACTACCGGAAGACCAACTTGTATTTCCTTTTTTAGTTTTACAGCCGTATTGTGTTAGAGTTTCTGCTATGATTTGGCAACTATATCCGTATAGGTACATAAAGAAGATGAGACGGACAATTTTTGCTTCATCTTCATTTATAACAAGGTTTCCATCTTCATCATGGTCATAACCAAGTAGCGGGGGAGTTAGGAAAATGCCTCTCTTAAAACGCATTTCTATGGATGAGTTCATGACTTCACTTTTAGTATGGCTTTCTTCTTGGGCTATGGTGGCCATAAAGGCAAGAGTCATTTCGCTGTGAGGATTTAAGGTATGAATGTTTTCTGTTTCAAAGAAGATACCGATGGGAGGGGTCATATGTTTTAGTTTTCTTACATAACCAATGCAGTCGACAATATTTCTTGCGAATCTGGCCACACTTTTTGTTACGATTAAGTCTATATTTCCATTTTCACAATCTGATATCATTCTCATAAAAGAATCTCGATGCTGAAGAGAAGTGCCTGAGATTCCTTCATCAGCATAAATATCTACAAGATTCCAGTTAGGGTATCTTTTTATCATATCGGTGTAATGATTTTTCTGAAGTTCATAGGATGAAGTTTGACTTGGATCATCTGTAGATACCCTAGCATAGACAGCAACTCTTTTAGACGCAGTTAAGCTGAAAATATCCTCTACAGGAACAGCTGGAATTACATCAAGTTTATCCGAGTCGATTCCCTTATACCTTTCTCTTATTTTTTGTTTTTTGACTGCAGTTGTTTTAAGTCTTACTTCATTTTCGTTCATTAGCGTGATTCCTTTCCTATGAAATTTATATTTATCATATTATTTTCATAATGGAAAAACCATAAACCAGAGGTTAAGAGACTAACCCCCAGTTTATGGTTTCTTGATAAATAGGCTTATCTTTTACCTATATACCATTGGTTGGAACGGATGATATGCTTTGTGAACTTTAGAATTTCGTAAAATAAACGCTTTTCATATTTGTCACAGTCATACATAAGTGCATCGATATCTGTCTGATAGTCAGATGGGTGAGACAGTAGATTTCCGGTTAAAAGTTCGTCTACTGTAATGCCAAGGGCATTTGATATTTTTACTACGGATTCTAGACTCGGCTTTTTCTTGTTGTTTTCAATGTTTGATATATATACTGGTGATAAATCCGATAGTTCTGCAAGCATCTCCTGCGTGAACTTAGCACTTAACCTTATCTCACGAACCCTCATACCAATGAGTAAGTAATCAATTATCATATGTTTTTACCTCCATTTTTATATTTAGAGTAAAAAATACCCTCTATTATATTTTGGGAGGAAATATGATGATTTTGTAAGAAAATTTTAATTAGGGATTTGTAAATCTTGAAAAAACAATGCCCTTATGGTATAATAACAACAATAAGCGGAGGTGGTTGAATGCACGGTGGAATACGAGAAGGTTCAGGAAGAAAAGTCCTTGAAAATAAAAAGAAAGCAGTAACTATTTATTTAAATGAAAAAGATATAGAAATGGTTGAAAAAGCACCATTACCTGCAAGTACAGCATTTTCCCAAAAATGTAGAGATTTGATAGATTTAGGTCTTACCTATCTTAGAGAAGATTTAAAGGCAGATTCTGATGAAATTAAATATATTGATTTATTCTGTGGTCTTGGAGGAATAAGAATAGGCTTTGAACAGGCTTTAAAAGAAATGGGCTTGAAAGGCAAATGTGTATTTTCAAGCGATATAAAGCCGGCGGCAATTACTTCATATAAGAACTATTTTGGTGAAGATGCAAAATGTGATATAACAAAAATCAAACCATCAAGTTTACCAAATTTTGAGTTCTTACTGGCAGGTTTTCCCTGTCAAGCTTTTTCTCAAGCTGGGCTGGGGTTAGGATTTCAAGATACTAGAGGAACTCTTTTCTTTGATATAGCAAAAATTCTTATGGAAAAGAAACCTAAAGGATTTGTCCTTGAAAATGTAGAGGGATTGGTATCTCATGATAAAGGGAAAACCTTCAAAGTAATAAAAAATACATTGAAGGAGTTAGGATACAGCGTTGAAACCAAGGTTTTAAATGGTAAAGATTTTGGATTAGCACAGTCGAGAAATAGAATTTATTTTATAGGTTATAGAGATGGGAAGGTAAAACCCCTTGATAATTTTAAAGAAATGCATGTGCAATTACGAGATATTATAGACGAAGGAGTACCTCCAGTAGATACAGATTTCACGAGAAAACTTTTATCTCATTATTCAGTTGAAGATTTATATGGAAAGGCAATAAAAGATAAAAGAGGTGGTGATAACAATGTACATAGTTGGGACATTGGTATTAAAGGAGAAGTTAGTATTGAGCAAAAAGAATTATTAGACATTTTATTAAAACAACGTAGGAATAAAAAATGGGCGGATTTAATAGGTATAAAGTGGATGGATGGAATGCCATTAACGGAAGAAATGATTCACACATTTTACCCACACCCCAATTTGCATGAAATGCTAGTAGATTTGGTAGAAAAAGGTTATATTGCATATGAGTATCCTAAACAGTTAATTGGTAATAAAAGAGTTCCAGATCCAACATTGGAAAAAGGATATAATATAGTAACTGGTAAGTTATCATTTGAGTTTACTAAGGTTTTATCACCAGATGAAGTTACTCCTACACTTGTAGCTACAGATGTACAGAAATTAGCTGTACCGGTTGGAAATGGAATACGTTCTTTAACAGTCAAAGAAGGACTAAAGTTATTTGGTTTCCCAGATGATTATTCTCTTGATAAATTGAAGAAAAATGAGGCTTTTGATTTGCTAGGGAATACAGTTTGTATTCCTGTAATAAAAGCTGTTTCATTAAAACTGCTCGAATCATGTGAATAGATAAGATAAAAGAGGTATCGACTAATAATCAATACCTCTTTTAGATTACTTTAATATCTTGAAACTTTATCAAACCATTCATCTGGAGTGAATGGGAGTGCAGGATTTGGGAACATTTCAAATGCTTTCTTAACTGCTTTTATAAAGTCGATTTTTGTTGCAAATGATCCATCTGGATTACGATTAAAATTGTAAGGTCTCATTGCATAAGGCATATTTCTTTTAACTTGAAGTCCTATAGGATATTTTGCAGTTGAAGATGTGATTTCCCATATGTGCTTAAGAAATACTTTTTGAACTGTAAATCCCTGGGAAAATCCATCATCTTCCGGTTTATATCCTAGAATAAAATATTGAGCATTTAATTTTCCAGGAGAATTATAGGTTGTTTCTACAAAACTCTGGAAATTAGCTAAGTCAAAAGCTGGAGCATTATTTATATTCCAAGCTTTGACTTCCATATCATAGGTTTGTGACCCAAACTGAGCAACAAAATCAGGAAATACTTGTGTACCTTCTCCAGATTTAATATCAACGCCTAAAAATCTAAACCAGTCTGGGAGCCATTCTTGCAGGCAATTTCCGATAACATCATTACCAGTATATACATGGCTTCTGTTGGCAAAAGTTATTGTTATAGTACCATGTTGCCCTTCTAATTTTTCTTTTGAGATTTCAAACAATTCTTGTAATGAGTTAATTTGCATTTTATTTTTCCTCCTTAAATGTTTCAAATAAGTCTTCAACTTTGCAATCCAAAGCCTCCGCTATTTTCATTAATACATCCATTCTAACGGGTTCGTTTTTTCCAAGTTTTGCTATAGAATTAGCACTTATGCCTGTAACTCTTCTTAGGTCAACTCTTTTCATATTTTTATCAATTAGTAACTTCCAAAGTTTATTATATTGAATTTTCATTACTTGCATCCTTTCGTCCCCATTGACGTCCATACAAAGCTTTTTCTCCGGCATCAAGTTTTAGCACCATGTGTTTTCTCAATAGGTTGTTAGTTTCTGTGCCATAATTTTCTTCATGGTCAAAAGCAATAAATATTTGCTTTTCCTTTTCAGCAGCATAAAGCTGTAATAATTTACATATATGTTCATCTGAGATAAACGGAAATAGCAGTGAGTCATGTGCCATAGCCGGAAGAGGAGTAAGCCTTAAAATGCTTAAATCATAATAAAGCATTCCCTTATAGTTTGTTCCAGTTCCGGTGTCATGTGGTGTTTCAAAATTATAGCTGTTATATTCTTTTATTGCTAAATCTGGTGGATTATCCAGTCCGTTGGAAACATATCTACTAATTTCAATTAGTAAAGTATTTATACTGTGCTGAATTTCATGAAGAATAATTCGTGTATGTTCTTTTAAACGTTCACTAGCCTGAGCTTTTTCTCTATCTAAACGACTTTTAGTTGCAAAAGCTTCATTTTCATCTTCCAATTTATGAATTCTTCTGTCTATTTGTGTGTATGCAGACAGAAATTCCTGACTAAAGGCCATAGAAGGTTTGATTGCTTCAATTTGTTTCTGAATTGATTCCACTAATTCTTGCAATGGTTTAATTTCTTCTTCAGCTTTAGATTTAGCTTCGGACAATTCATCTTTAAGTATAGTTTGAATTTTGTTATGAAATTTTTCTATATCCATTAGCTTCTTTAGATTTACATCAGGAAAGAATTCGGAAAGACTTTTTAAGTCAGCTTCAGTAGGGTATATGCCCTGACTGATATTTAAATTGATGAGATGCAAGTCATTTTCTTTTTGTCTAAGAGCTCTGCGGGCATCAGAAAGCATAACCCTTAAAGAATTTGCTTGATTTGCCTTATCTATTTCTTCTTTATTAACTTCTTCATTATGAGATAGCTCCAATGAAGCTCTATCTCTCTGAAGAACTGCGATTTCATCAATGTTGGCTTGATATTTTTTCATACCGTCTACAGAAGACGGTACAAATTCAAATTTTCTTGCTGCTCTGTAAGCAGATATTTTTGCTTCTGCAAGTTTTTCTTGTTCTTTAAAAGCACGGATTTCTTCATGTTTGTTAAAGAGAGAAATTAGAACATCTAATGCATCCTTCTGTGATTCAGTTCCGCTACGAGTCTGAAGTGGTCTTGTTTCTGAATAATTGGACTTACCATATATTCTAAAAAAACGACTAATGGTATTTCTAAATTTAAGACCCGGAAGATCCATTTCATAGTTACTTGCTAACCATGAAATAAATGCATCTTTATTATCTACTTTTAGAATATTTTTATCTTTATCTAACCAAGCTATATCACCAGGGGTTTCAGTTGATCTAGCAAAGTTATAATCGTTGCCATTAAAAGAAAAAGTGAAGTATATAGTGTGGTTACCTAATTCCTTTACAGCGTTACTTCCAGCATAAGTGTTACCACCAAATGCAAAATCTATAAGAAGAAGGGTTGTTGATTTACCAATAGAAGTAGTACCGACTTTACTACCGAGAACTACATTAAGTCCTGTATGAAATTTTATAATTCCGTCTGGACGATTTTTTGTTACTAATTGTTCACTGTATATTTCTTTTAGCATATATATAACCTCCCTTCCTTAGTAATATCTATCTTTCCCAAAGCATATAAACAGTCCAAAGCTTCCATAAACTCAATTGGTGTTATAACAGCATTAATTTCATAGTAAAGCTGCTTTGGAGAAAGTGGGGTAGCTAAGTTATTTAATATGACTGGTAACTTTGAAAGTATGCTGTCATTATATGAAAATAATTTATTTGGTAATAGCATGAAACACCTCACAAGATTGTACAAAATATGAAACTACAATATAACAATATCTGATATCTTGTTTTGTTATACGCTGAATTCCATTGGCTAATTCTTGATATATTTGCTCTTGTACTAAATTTTTACTTTCTAACTTTTTATAAGATTCTTTTATTTGAGCTCTGACAAAATCGTCACTGTATGTATTATTTTTAGAAAGTGTTTTCATAGTGTTGTCAATAAAAGGGTAATAGCGTATTACATTTTGCATTACTTCAGTCATGAGAAAATAGTTTGTATTTTCATCTATTTTTTCAGGGACATTTACAGGATCATAATTAAGTGGAAGAAAATCTTTAGGTTTGGCATTTGTTAAATTTTCTATCACTAAGGCAATCCCTTTATTTATAGATATTTCATCTAGGGTATTTCTAGAAATTCTAGAGTCAGACTGTAGTTTCTTAACAGATTTTAGTGCTTTGCATTCTTTGGCTGTGTGTTTAAGTGTGTATGCTTGAAAACAGTCATGACATACAGCAATTAAATTTTCATATTTAGAGTTTGATTTTTCATCAATTTTTATAATTTCATAGTTATTGACACTTTGGTTGAGGCTATCTATAGTCTGAAGATGTTTTCCACATAAAGGAATAGAACAAGTACATTTACAATCATCAAGAAGTCCGCTTCCAAATTTGCCTTTTAGAGAGGTCGATAGAGATGTAGCATTTGCTATTTTTCTATCATTTTCTAGTTCTGGATTCACAATAAACTGTAGTGATTTATGAAATAAATCAAATAGGACTTCGCCAACATTAGATTCATTGACATCATTGTCTGGGCAGAAAGGGGAAACATCACTTGCTAATCCACTAAGAACAATATCGCTTCTGTTAGGATCATGGATAGAATCAATAAAATTATCCTCTGTAAGTCTTCCTAACATTGCCTTAGCAAGTTTTTTTGATATGCCTCTATTATGATATTTTCTTAAAGACTCATCTCTGTAACTTTTATCAGATGATGGGTCTTTTTTTGTGTACCAATCTTCTTCTGGAATATCACAAAGCATTTGAATGATATTTCTAGTAAAAGAAGGTACATCAGCATCCTTCATTAAATGAGGATGAATTGAATGCATTAGTTCTGTAAATAACATTTTCTGCTCTCCTCAATTTTGTCCTATTTGTCCCAGCTTGTTCCAAAGTGTCCAATTTGAAGAATATCAATTTTATATACTAGATATATATTGCAGGACATACACATATTATATCAGTTTCTGTAAGTTTTTACAATCAAATATTGGCAAACACCAATTTTTGCATTAAAAGATGAATATTAGACTTGCATTGATTTTATCTTAATGTTCTGTGTATATGTACTTTTATTTTAAACCTAAGGAGGAATCACAATGGACAAATTATGAATGAGAAATGAGGAGGGATATTACTTCGCTATTAGAACAAAAAAGAGCAAAAGGTGAGCTCTGAAAAAAATAACCTTATATATAGAAAAGTAGAGACTGATTTGAATAATCAGCCTACAAAAACAAAATATCACAGAGCCTGATTAGCTATAGGGCAACTGGGATACATCATTTGGCACTCATGGATTTAACCATGAGGCGCTATGTGAAGTACCTCTATTTTCCTATGGCTATTTTTAGGTATATCAAGGTCGGTACTTCATATAGTATCGGCCTATTTTGTATTCCAGACCTATCTGCTAACAGCAGAAAGGACAGGAATTTTATGAGTAGAAAATTTAAAACAGCGGAAAAGAATCGTGTTAACTATGTATATTACACAGCAGATGGCAAGAAAATTGTAATAACCCCGGGAGAAGACGGTGTAACAGAAGAGATGATTATGTTACTTCATACCTATGATGATGAAGAAGTGGATGCAGAGCGTAGGGAAGATTATCATGTGCCAGTTAGATTTGAAGGATATTCAGATGACGAAGGTTCAGAGCTTGAAAGCAGAAATTCATATCTTGCAGACTCATCAGCAGACCCGCTTGAGAAGTTGATGGAGGCTATTAAAGAGGAAGAATTGGAAACAAAGATTAGTAATCTTAAATCAGCATTATCTACACTTACAGAAAAACAGCAAGATACAATATATAAAAAATTTTTCAAAAATATGACCAATACTGCTATTGCCATTGAAGATGGAGTATCAGAAGCAGCCATTAGAAATAGGCTGGAAAAAATATATAAAAATCTGCAAAAAAAGATTTAAGAAGAGGGGGTTCGAATCCCCTTCTTTTTTTGCATATACACAGAGGGCGATAGAAAAGCCCCTCGGAAAGGAGAATGCAATATGAAACACAAAGTATGTATCAAAGTTGCACAAGCAGATGGTATGGCAGAGCCTGTGGTTAAAAGCAAGAGTCTTAGCATGAGAAGAAAAATTATAGACCTCCTATTTGGACCTAAGGTTAATGTACTTGTTTTATCTAGCGGTGATTCTGTTCAGACCGTTGAAATTAGAGAACTTAGAAATGGAGGTGAATAAGATGGACAGAAAATTAATACTTGATGTAGCAAAGCAAATGCGAAAACTGGCAGATTCGATTGAAGCTTTAACAAAGGAAGAAGATGTAAAGGCTTCTGAAAGTGAAGAAAAAGATATATCACTTGAAGATGTAAGGGCAGTGCTTGCAAAAATCAGTCAACATGGTTTAGCGGGCGAAGTTAAAAAACTGATTGAAAAATATGGTGGCACGAAACTATCAGATGTAGCCCCTAAAAATTACCAGAATTTATTAGAGGATGCGAAGGAGATAAAAGTTGAGTAAAGTACATTCTATTTTATCCCCATCGGCTTCACACAGGTGGTTAAACTGTACTCCAAGTGCAATGCTCGAGCAAGAATTTGAAAACAAGACATCCGAGGCAGCAGAAGAAGGAACAGCAGCACACGCTTTTTGTGAACACAAACTTCGTAAATCCTTAAAACTTAGAAGTAAAAGACCTGTATCTGATTACGATAGTGATGAAATGCAGGAATGCACCGATGCTTATGTGGATTTTGTAATTGAACAGCTGGAAATTGCAAAACAGCGTTGTAAGGATCCTCTTATCCTCGTAGAAGAAAAGGTGGACTTTTCCAGATATGTACCGGATGGTTTTGGAACAGCAGACTGTTTGATAATTTCAGATGATGAAATTCACATAGTTGATTTCAAATACGGACAAGGCATTTTAGTAGATGCCTATGACAATCCGCAGATGAAATGCTATGCACTTGGAGCACTTGAAACCTATGGTAACCTTTATGACATTACGAATGTAAGCATGAGTATTTTTCAGCCAAGAAGAGAGAATGTTTCAACATGGAAAACTACAGTAAAGGAACTAAGAGACTGGGCTGAGAATGTATTAAAACCTAAAGCTGAATTAGCTCTTAAAGGGGAAGGTGAATATAGGTGTGGAGAATGGTGTAGGTTCTGTAGGGCTACAGTTCGTTGCAGAGCAAGAGCAGAAGAAAAGCTAAGGCTCGCAGAAGATGAATTTAAGTTGCCACCCCTCATAAGTGATGAAGAAATTGAAGAGATTCTAAAGGTTATACCGGATTTAACCAAGTGGGCAGCAGACATTCAAAATTATGCCCTTGATATGGCATTAAATCATGGCAAAGAGTGGTCTGGATTTAAGGTTGTAGAAGGAAGGTCTGTTAGGAAGTATAAGGATGAGGAGGCTGTTATAGAGAAAGCAAAAGAAAATGGCTACACAGATATTTTCAAATCCAGTCTAATTACCTTAACGGAAATGCAAAAACTGATGGGAAAGAAAAAGTTTGATGACCTTTTGGGAGACTTAATCATAAAGCCAAAAGGTAAGCCGACACTTGTACCTATAGGAGATAAGAGACCGGTTATTAAGCTAGAAGATGTTAAAAATGAATTTAATGAAATAACGGAGGAAAATTAAAATGATAATGAACAAAACAAAGGTAATTACAGGTAAAGACACAAGACTTTCATATTTTAATGGCTGGGAGCCTAAATCAATAAATGGCGGTCCTGAAAGATATAGTGTTTCTGTATTAATTCCAAAGGATGATATAGAAACTTTGGAGCAGATTGAAAAAGCAATTGATGCTGCAATCGAAGAAGGTATTGGTAAATTTGGAGGTAAAAAGCCCAATAAAAAAGTAATTAAGCTTCCACTTAGAGATGGCGATACTGAGCGTGATGATGAAGCATATAAAGGACATTATTTCATCAATGCTAACAGTGTGACACCACCACAGATTGTTGACAAGGCGGTGAAACCTATCCTTGATAGAAGTGAAGTATATTCAGGCTGTTATGCTAGGGTATCTCTTAACTTTTATGCCTTTAATTCTAATGGAAATAAGGGTGTGGCCTGTGGTTTAGGCAACATTCAGAAGATTAGAGATGGTGAGATGCTTGGTGGAAGAACTAATGCTGCTGATGATTTTACAAGTCTTGAAGATGATGATTTCTTAGCTTAGGAGGCACATGATGACACAAATGCAAAATTTAATGCTATCAGTTTGTTTTGGAGCTGTTATGGGAGTAATACTTGCTTCATGGTGGATTATCTTTAAAGACTGGTTTGATAAACGAAAAAAGAAAAAGCAGGAGGATAAGAATCATGACTCTAATTGATTGGTTTGTTGCTATCTTTATCGGTACATGGCTCTTTGATTTTGTAGTAAAGACACTTGTAAGCCTGTATCTAGATATTAGAAATAAGATGAAAAGATAGATAGAAGGAAGGGTGGCACTAATCTGCCACCCATATTTTTGTTGGAGGTGAAAATATTGAAATCTATCAGCATTGACATAGAAACATTTAGCAGTGTGGATTTAAGAAAAGCAGGCGTATATAAATATGCTGAGTCAGATGATTTTGAAATTCTACTGTTTGCCTACAGTGTGGATGGAAATGACATCAAAGTTATAGATTTGGCGAAAGGTGAGAATATACCTAAGGGAATTTTAGCTGCACTCACAGACGAGAACATCGAAAAATGGACATTTAACGCACAATTTGAAAGGATATGTTTATCAAGGTATTTAAGGGACAGAGAAGATAGCTCGGATAATTTTTATGATAATCATAAACTTAGTACATCAAAATCCATGTTTTTAAACCCTAGCTCTTGGAAATGCACGATGATTTGGTCGGCTACACTTGGGCTTCCTTTATCACTTGAAGGGGTAGGTGCTGTACTTGGTCTTGATAAGCAAAAGTTAAGTGAAGGAAAAAATCTCATCAATTATTTTTGTAAGCCATGTAGTCCGACAAAGACTAACGGCAAAAGAACTAGAAATAGATATTTTCATGATAAAGAAAAGTGGAGAATGTTCAAATCATACAATAAGCGAGATATTGAAGTGGAGATGGGGATTCAAGCAAAACTTTCAAAGTTTCCGGTTTCTGATGAAATTTGGGATGAGTTTTATCTTGACCAAGAAATCAACGATAGAGGTATAGCTATTGACCCTATGCTTGTCGATTCCGCAATTCAGCTTGACACACAGGTTAAAGAAAATCTTATGGAAAGACTATCTGATATAACGGGGCTTGAAAATCCAAACTCTGTACTTCAGATGAAAGGCTGGTTATCTAAAAACGGACTTGAAATGGAATCTCTAGGTAAAAAGGAGGTGGCAAAAGAGATAAAGACAGCACCGGATGAATTAGTCGAGGTTTTACATTTAAGGCAGCAACTATCAAAGTCATCGGTAAAAAAGTATACAGCTATGAAAAATTCTGCCTGTAAAGATAACAGAGAAAGAGGTATGTTTCGTTTCTATGGAGCAAATCGAACAGGTAGGTTTGCAGGAAGGCTGGTTCAGCTGCAAAACCTGCCACAAAACCATCTACCTGATTTAGCGGAGGCTAGGAGTTTATTAAAGCAGAAAAATGTTCAGGCTCTTGAAATGCTGTATGAGGATATCCCAGACACCCTATCACAGCTTATAAGGACAGCCTTTGTTCCACAGGATAATCATAAATTTATAGTAGCGGATTTTTTAGCGATTGAAGCAAGAGTTCTTGCATGGCTTGCAGGTGAAAAATGGAGAATGAAAGTCTTTGAAGATGGGAAAGACATATACTGCTCATCAGCCAGTCAGATGTTTGGAGTTCCGGTTGAAAAGCATGGGATAAACGGACAGTTAAGGCAGAAAGGGAAAATTGCAGAATTAGCACTTGGATACGGGGGATCAGTTGGAGCATTAAAAGCTATGGGAGCTCTTGAGATGGGGCTAGAAGAAGATGAACTTCAGCCACTTGTAGATGCTTGGAGAAACTCTAATCCTATGGTAACTAGCCTTTGGTGGGAGGTAGACAAGGCAGTAAAAAACTGTATTAAAGAAAGGATTACTACTGAAACTAGAGGCATAAAATTTAGTTATAAAAGTGGCTTTCTTTTTATTACACTTCCTTCCGGAAGGAAACTTGCCTATGTAAAACCAAGAATAGTTGAGAATATGTTCGGAGGAGAGTCTGTTACCTATGAAGGAGTGGGAAGCACAAAAAAGTGGGAAAGGCTAGAAAGCTATGGTCCAAAGTTTGTGGAAAATATAATTCAAGCTATCTCAAGAGATATTTTGGTTTACGCTATGAAAAATTTGAGTTTTTACAGGATCGTTGCTCATGTTCATGATGAAATAATTATAGAAGCAGATAAAAGAATGAGCCTTGATGCAGTATGTGAGCAAATGGGAAGAACGCCACCTTGGGCAAAGGGGCTACTTTTAAGAGCAGATGGATACGAATGTGAATTTTATAAAAAAGATTAAAAAAAGGGGTTCGAATTAAGACGAATCTTCGCTTATAGACAGAAGGACATTTTCCTTCTGTCTATATTTTTTTAATTTTTAAAGGAGGATTCGCTATGGACGAATTAATCAGAATCAATTATGACAGAAAAACCCCAACAGTAAACGGACGTGATTTGCACGATGCACTTGGCATTAACACCAAGTATGCAGATTGGTTTCCAAGAATGTGTGAATACGGATTTTCTGAAGGACATGACTATTGCTCAATTTTGAGAAATAGGTCTGATGGGCTTCCGGGTAAAGGCCTAACAGACCATTTGCTTACCATTGATATGGCAAAACAGCTATGCATGATTCAAAGGACTGAAATCGGTAGAAAGTTTCGTAAGTATTTCATCGAAGTGGAGGAGGCATGGAACTCACCGGAGGCTGTGATGGCAAGAGCCTTGCAATTTGCAAATCATCAGCTTGAAGTATTGAAACATCAAAACTTAGAACTTCTAGATACAGTTGCTGTACAAAATCAGCAGATTTCGGAGATGAAACCAAAAGCAAGCTACTACGATGTGGTTCTTAACTGTAAAGACCTACTTTCTATGAGGGCAATTGCAAAAGATTATGGAAAGTCAGCTCAGTGGATGAACAATTTTCTACATGAACTTGGGATTCAGTTCAAACAGTCGGATATTTGGCTTTTGTACCAAAAGTATGCAGATAAGGGATATACCAGTACCAAAACACATAACTATCTGGGAAATGATGGGGAGTATCACTCAAGAGTTCATACTTACTGGACACAAAAAGGGAGACTTTTCATTTATGAACTTATGAAACAAAACGGAGTGTATCCACTTATTGAACAGGAGGATTGTAATGGGGAAATCTAATGCAAGAATACAAACGGAAAAGAATAAGGCTTTTAAACCACTTGTATATATCTGTGCTCCTTATAGTGGTGATAAAGATTTAAACATTAAGAATGCTATTCATTATGCAGAGTTGGCATATAAAAATGGTGCAATTCCTGTCACGCCTCATTTCCTATTTCCTTTTATGAATGATGAAGATATTAAGCAAAGAAAGGATGCACTTTTCATGGACATCATACTTCTTGGTAAATGCCAGGAAG
>JASBYN010000018.1 GCA_029983915.1 Finegoldia sp.
CAGCTGGATAGAGCGTCTGGCTACGGACCAGAAGGCCGGGGGTTCGAATCCTCTATCGTTCGCCAAAAAAATGGATTGTAGTTTGATAAAAACTATAATCCATTTTTTGTTTTGGATAGGAATTATTTTTTAGATGATAAATCATAGAAAAAGCACGCTAACATTTACATTGTAATTTGATGGCGTGCTTTTTTGATTAGTTGATTTTGATTAATTTGAATGCACTTTGGCAGTGGATAGAGGAGTCGAACCCGAGATTTTCAAATACGGATAATTTATTTATTCAAAAGTGGGCCTACTTCTTTTTCTATCCAGTTTGAGTCTTTGAATACACTTCTACCTATTCCGACTAAATCACATACGTTTCTATCTAAAATATCCACTATGTCAGTTCCTTTAGTCACTCCACCTGTCAAAATGACTGGCACGTTTACTTTGTCGAAAATTGGTTTGGAAATGGTGTCAAAAAATCCTGGGTAAGTTTCTTTTGTTTTATAGAAACACATTCCACCGGAAATATCTATGACATCTACTCCTGCTTTTTCGAATTCTATAGAGGCTTTTACTGAGTCTTCTTCTGTCAGTCCACCTTCCATGAAGTCACCAGCTCCCATTCTTATAAATACTGGGTAATCTTCTCCTAATGCTTCTTTTATACCTCGTATAATTTCTAGGTGAAGTTTTATTCTTCCGTAAACATCTCCACCGTATTCGTCTGTTCTTTTGTTGGTGATAGGAGATAGGAATTGATCTAATAAATAAGCATGGGCACTGTGAATTTCCACTGCGTCAAATCCAGCTTTTTTTGCTCTTATAGCTGCATTTACAAACTTATCTTTTATCTCATGAATTTCTTCTACGCTTAGTTCTTTGGCAATTTGACCGTTTTTAAATGCAGGATTTTCCATGTTAGATGCAGATACTATATCCATTCCTGTGATTTCTTTTTTTGCTCCACTTCCAGCGTGAGAAATCTGACATACGGCAAGTGAACCATTTTTCTTGATCAAAGAAGATAATTTACTCATGCCTTCTATGTCGCTGTCAGAAGCCATTGAGCTTTGGCTTTTGCTCGCTTTCCCTTGAATATCTACGTAACTGTGCTCGACTATTACACAAGAGAAAATTTTCGATGAAGTTTTTTCGTCGTAATATTTCAATACATCATCTGTGATGTGGCCATCGTCATCTGATTTTGAAGTTGCCATAGGAGGCATTACAATTCTATTTTTAAATTCAATGTTTTTGTATTTCAATACGTCTGTTATTTTCATAAAAACCCCTTTCATTACAATCTTATGATAACTCGATTATAGGTCTAGTTTGATTATAAGTCAACAATAAATACCAAATTTTAATTGTAAAATAAACTGCTTAAAATTTTGACAAAACAAATATAACTAAAAAAGTAGGAATTAAAAATCTAAAAATAAAAAATAATACCATAATTAATATAATAGCTAGAAAATGGCTAAAATATCGCATTTATGTTGAATTACATAAGATATCCAATAAAATGTGGAATTAATACACATAATTACCACACAATTATACACTATTATATAAGTGTAAACAAAATAAGTTTAATCTCAAGAAACAATCTCCTCCCTTAATATTGTTTTTTAACCTTAGATTAAACAGGGGACCATTCATATGGTCTCTTTTTATATGTGAAATATGTGAATTAGATCGAAAATAAAAGCTAGCGTCACCGCTAGCTTTTATTTTTGTGTATTGGTCAAAAATTTGAATCTTTTATTAATTACTTTTAATTTTGAAGGAG
Source organism: Finegoldia sp. (assembly GCA_029983915.1). Taxonomy (GTDB): domain Bacteria; phylum Bacillota; class Clostridia; order Tissierellales; family Peptoniphilaceae; genus Finegoldia. Next base: position 1,784 of record JASBYN010000018.1, read on the forward strand.
TAGTTTGATATAATTCTCCATCTGTATCTACTGTTAGATTTTCAGGTGATATGAATTCTATTTCTTCTGCTTCAGTAGTGAACAAATCTTCATTTTCTTGGTTGAAATTATCTTCATCTGTTTTGTTGAATAATGCTTTTAATGCAGACAAATTAGATTGCTTTAATATGAACACATTTAATTTGCCATCATTTGCACTCACGCTGTCTATAGGCAATTCAAAAGAGCCTGAGTATTTGCCGTTTGCTACGAATACCATGCTTGCATTTCCAGAGTATTCTTTGCCGTCGATTTTCATTACATAATCAAAAGAATTATCTTCAGTAAGAGTTTCTATTGTTTTAGGTATATAACTCAACACTCCAAATGTCTCTTTGTTGGCGTCTTTCATTTTCTCTGCGTTGTTGGAAACTAGCCCTACAGTCCAGAAATTCAAAGCTAGTTTGTCATCGTTGAGTATGCAGTCGTATTCTACAGCTGTCGCATTTAATAATTGCTCGCTTGCACCTACAGGATCTGGTTCTAAATTCAAAGTTTTGGAGAAATCATTGAATGATCCTGCTGGAATCACGCCTATTGTAGGGGATAAATCGAAGTGATATAATCCGTTGATTACTTCGTTGATAGTTCCATCGCCTCCGACTACTATCACTAAATCAAAATCTTGTAATTCTTCGCATTTGTTGTAAAAATCGCCCTTGTTTTCGCTTTTGAAAAACACAGTCTCGTTTGACAATTGCAATATATTGGGACTTATTTTGCCCAAAACTTCGAAAATATCGTCTTGACCTGAATTGTCGTGATACATTACTATAGATTTTTTAAATTTACCCATAAAATCCTCCTAATAGTTTAATAATTTGTATAATCAATAAAATAATTGGTTGATGTAATAAATAGATAATTAAACTCTTCTTGCCGATAGTGCATAAAAAATTCTCTCTTATGTCGAAATTTATATCTACCAAATGGTAGAGGGAATATCCAACTAAGTACAAAAAACTCCAAGGTATCATAGGAAAGTAATCGCCGCTGGCAAATTGGTTGTTGTAAAATCCTATAAAGCTAAACGCATTAGTCGATATATTCATCGGAGATTTTACAATATTGTATGTGATTATGAAAAGAATAATGCTAACCACAAAAAGTATTTTTTTGTCGGCTTTCAATTTGTCTACGAACACAGTCAAAAAGCAAGATAGTGCAAGTAGGTGAATGATACCAAACACGATGAACAAATCCCTGTCGAATAAAAACGTCGCTACACTCAATAAAATGGCAACTACGGATAGAGTAAGTATCTGCTTTTTTTTATTCTTCGATAGATTGAAACAAAATCCCGACACCACAATAAATGTAATGCATATAAACCTCTCCCAAATCACACCGGGAGTCGATACGAACCAATCTATCTTGATATTTTCCATCTCCACTAAATCGAATAAAAAATGGTACAACACCATATTTACGACAGCCAATCCCCTTATGGCATCTAAAAAATTATACCTTTTCATTTATATCATCGGTGAAAATACTTTGAGAATTGCAGACAAAAATTTTCTGAAAATATTTTGCGATTCGATTTGTCTCAAAAATATTTCTTGACATTGAGCTTGTGATTCTAGGAAATCTTGCTTCAAGTCTTTTACAATATGTGAATCGTAATACATAGCTCCATTTTCAAAGTGCAAATACAACGATCTAAAATCCAAATTTATAGATCCTATTACACATCTTTGATCGTCACTGACGCAACTTTTTGCGTGCATGAATCCTGGAGAATACTCGAAAATTCTGACTCCTGCTTCTAGTAGAGGCTTATAATAAGTTCTAGTCACTAGATAGACAAGCTTTTTATCTGGAATACCTGGAGTTATTATTCTAACATCCACTCCACTGAATGATGCATTTCTTAGAGAAGTCAACATATCATCAGATGGAATCAAATACGGAGTAGTTATATAAAAATACTTCTTGGATTTCGATACTATCTGCATATAAGTTCCCTTGCCGACATCCACCTCGTCCAATGGCGAATCAGTGTAAAGTTGGCAGAACCCGTCGTTAAATGACGTTGCCTTCATTGTTTTTCCAAAATAATATTCGTAGTCTATAGGATTGTCGTCGTACAATTCCCACAAGGACAAAAACATTATCGTAAAAGACCATACAGCGTCTCCAAAAACCCTAACGCCGGTGTCTTTCCAATAACCGAATTTTTCGACTTTGTTCATGTATTCATCTGCTAGATTAAACCCACCGGTATATCCGATTTTTCCATCTATCACTATTATTTTTCTATGATCTCTGTTGTTGTGACGAGGCATAGGAAGCACTTTTATAGGATTGAAAACATGCACCTTTATTCCTTTGTCTCTCAACTTCTTATAATACCTACGGGAAAGTTTCGTCATACATCCAAAATCGTCGTATAGAATTCTGACATCTACTCCTTCTTTCACCTTTTTTTCTAGAATATCCAAAATATTGTTGAACATAAATCCTTCTTCTATTATGAAAAATTCCAAGAAAATATAATCAGTCGCATTTTTCAAATCCTCTATCAGAGTTTCGAAAAACACTTCTCCGTTTTTCAAATATTTCGAATTTGTATTGCAAAATACAGGAGCGTGAGCTGTTGAATTGATGTAGGTCGCAATCGACTTATCATCGCCTTGAAGTTCGTCGATCATGTTGCCATTGGAAAGTATGTGATTGTTGAACGATACGCTTGTACTATCCATTCTCCTTTGTTGAGCACGGACGAATCTATTTTTCCTGAAGAACAAATAGAATACAGCTCCAAATAAAGGGAAAATCCAAATTGGAATCAGCCAACCCAATTTGAAACTGGGATAGACATCCGTATTTACAATCATTATAGTAAAAGCAAAAGATACTACAATGTTGAGAGCGTAAATGTATACGAAATTTCTTTGAAAACTAAGTATCAAATACGCCAACAAAGAAATTTGAATTATAAAAACAATCCCCAATATCATAAGTCTACTGGTTAAAAATTTGAATAATTTTTTCATTTATTTCTCCATATATAATTATAAATTCAAATAAATTATACCATACAATAGCGAATGATTTGTACACATCAAATAAAATACGCCGTCATATGACGGCGCATTCACTATACTAATTTAACTCTGTGGTAGATTTTCTTACCCTTTTTAATTATCAATTCTGAATTGTCGAAATCTTCTATAGTTATTGTCCTCTTAGGGTCGTTTTCTTTCTTGTCATTCACGGAAATTCCATTTTGCATAACTAGTCTACGAGCTTCGCTATTAGAAGAAGTCAATTTTGTCATAGTCAACAAATTCAACAATCCAATTCCATTTTCAAAGTCCAAAGCCTTCATTTCAGTAGTTGGCATATTTTCATCTGATGCATTTGAATTGAATAGACTTCTCGAAGTTTGCAAAGCTTCATTAGCCTTTTCTTCTCCATGAACTAATTTGCACACTTCAAAAGCCAAAACTTCCTTAGCTTTGTTGATTTCGCTTCCTTCCAAACTTCCCAATTTTTTACATTCATCAGTAGGTAAGAAAGTCAAAAGCAACAAGAATTTTTCTACATCTCTGTCGTCTACATTTCTCATGTATTGGAACAAATCGTACACAGATGTCTTGTTTTCATCCAACCATACAGCGCCTTTTTGAGATTTTCCCATCTTTACGCCGTCAGCAGTAGTCAATAACTTGAAAGTCATCGCATATACCTTGTCGTTTTCCAATTTTCTAACCAAATCGTATCCGCCCAAAATATTAGACCATTGATCAGAACCACCCATTTGCAATTTACATCCGTATTTTCTGTAAAGAACCAAATAATCGTAAGATTGCATCAACATATAACTAAATTCGAAGAAAGTAAGTCCATTTTTCATTCTGTTTTTGTAACTTTCCAAAGTCAACATTTGATTTACAGAAAAATGAACCCCGATTTCTCTCATGAATTCCAAGAAATTCAAGTTCAACAACCAATCCTTGTTGTTTTCTACAAAAGCCTTATCATCTGAAAAATCTATGAATCTAGACATTTGCTCGTAAAATCTATTGGCATTGTGCTCGATAGTTTCTTTTGTCATGATACTTCTCATATCATTTCTTCCAGAAGGGTCTCCTATCATAGTAGTTCCTCCACCTAAAAGGCAAATTGGAATATGACCATGAGCTTGCATTCTCATCATTACCATCAACTGAATGAAATGGCCAATAGTCAAACTATCAGCAGTAGCATCAAATCCGATATAAAACGGAACCTTCTCTTTTCCCAACAATTCCCTAAGCTCATCTTCATATGTAGCTTGTTCAAAATATCCACGAGCCACTAATTCATCAAAAACATTTTCGTGCTCAAATTCGTAATTAACCATATAATCCTCCTAAAATAAAAAAACTCTTGAAATGAAAGGGCGAAAATTCGCGGTACCACCTTTCTTTTCAAAAGCTCATGTCCCATGTAAAGTATGAAACTACCCTCAAAGCTCATGTGTTGTAATTCCCAAAAATTTGGTACTGGTCACAATCAAAGCCTTGTATTTAATTATTAAAATTTTATACTATTATGGTGATTTAGTCAATACTTTGTTGACAAATGATTGATAAGAACATCTATGGCGATCTTGTTTTTGCCGCCTTTTGGAATTATCAAATCTGCATATTTTTTGCTAGGCTCTACAAAAAGCTCATGCATTGGTTTTACAGTATCCATGTATTGAGTCAAAATAGATTCTATAGTTCTCTGTCTTTCCACAACATCTCTAGTTATTCTTCTCTTCAATCTAACATCATTATCACAATCCACGAACACTTTCATATCCATCAAATTTCTCAACTGTTCATTTTCCAAAACCAAAATTCCCTCTACGATCACAATAGGTTTAGGAGTCTTGTGTACAGTCTCGCTACTTCTAGTGTGAATCGTAAAATCGTAAGTTGGAATGTCGATTTCTTCGTTGTTGGAAATCTTCTTTAAATGCTCTATCAAAAGATTCGTCTCAAAAGAAGACGGATGATCGTAATTCAACGAAGCTCTCTGTTCCATAGATAAATCATCGTGAGCATAATAATAATTGTCGTGTTCTATAATCTCTATTTTATCATCAAAATGCTTTTTCAAAGCTCTAACTATTTCTGTCTTACCGGACGCACTTCCGCCGGCCACTCCTACAATATAAGGTCTCATAATATCCTCCATTAATAAATAATTTTAATATAAAACGATATTATTTTCAACATAAAATTGTACAATAAAACAGATAATAAAATGGTAATATGATTTAAGGTATAATATATATTAAAGTAGAGGAGGAAATTATGATACATACGAAAAATCTTATACTTAGAAAATTCAGAATAGAAGATGTACAAAACATGTATGAGAATTGGGCAAAAGATGACAGAGTGACAAAGTTTTTGACTTGGAAAGCTCATACGAGTATATCAGATTCTGAAAAAATGATAAAAAAATGGATGAATTTGAAAGATAATATCCAGTTTGCAATCTGCGATTTAAATGATAAAAATATAGGAACTATATCGTGTGATTTAATCAATAAAAAGCCCAAAACATATTCAATAGGTTATTGTCTTGGATATGAATATTGGAATAAAGGATATATGACTGAAGCGTTGAAAGCTGCGATAGAGTATCTTTTTGAAAACAAAAATGCAGTAAGAGTTCAAGCCAGACACGATAAGATGAATGTGGGAAGTGGAAAAGTAATGAAAAAATCTCACATGAAATACGAAGGATGTTTGAGAAAATCTGAATTGAACAACACGGGAATTTGCGACATTTGCTTGTATTCGATGATAGATGACGATTATGAATTGGATTGTATAGTGCCTTCGTTTGAAGAATTGATTTTCAGACAAGAATTGCTCGCAGATGAAAAGACTATGGATTTCAATAGAGATTACGGTGGCACAATAGATTTTCCAAAAGAAAAGTGGAAATCTTTCTACGACAAATGGACACAAAACGACGACAGACATTATTACTATATTATGGTACAGAATAAACCTGTGGGTGAATGTTGTATTTATCCAGAAGACGGGAAAAACATTGTAAGCATCATAATAAAAGATGAATACAGGGGCAATGGATATGGTAAAAAGTCGTTGGAATTTTTGATCAGAAAAGCCAAAGAACTTGGAATAACGAAGCTATACGATGAAATAGCTATAGGCAATCCTTCGATAAATTTGTTTTTGAAATTGGGATTTAAAATTTTAAGTGAAGACGATAAATCAAAATTGGTATGCAAAGAGATAAATTGATTCCACAGTTGTAATTTTTTTGCGGTTGTGGTATATTATATTCGTAAAATTTTGAATTATGGAGGAATAAATTATGGATTTACCCAGTTGGCTGAATTTAATGATATTTTTAGCGACAGCAACATTGGTTGGAATATTGATTTACATTATGTATATAAACGGTTTTGGTTATGTGAGGAGCATGTCGTCCTTATTTAATTACCAAACGAATGGAATTTTTGAAGATAGCATTCACGCTAATTTGAAAAGATGTAGTGGAAGAGCGAAGAAAGTTTTCAAGGTTAGAAAAAGCGGTTTTTACGATTTTAATTTGGAAAACGAACTTGAAAGCGGCAATGTGACTGTATCACTTGTGGATTCTATCGGCAACACTATATTCAATTTGGATAAGGTGAATTCAAATTCAAATGAGTATTTGAATGAATCTGAAAAGTACCGTTTGATTTTCAACTACAACAAAGCTTGTGGTAAGTTTGATTTTTCATGGAAATAATATAAGAAGAATATTTGTAGGAAATGAAGTTCTTCCTTGTTTTACTAAAACGCAAAGAATTTTGCTGATGACTTCTGTTTGTGCAGAGTTATCAGCTTTTTTATTGTAAAAATGGAGGGTATATGTTAAAAAGTATAAGTTTTATTTTGATTTTTTCTTTAATGGGAAAATACATTTTTGAGAAGATAAAATTGCCTCATATTTTGTCTTTTTTATTGATAGGAATAGCTATAGGACCTTTTGCATTGGGACTTATAGATGAAAAGATATTGAATATCTCATCTGAACTTCGCACGATAGCACTTGTAATCATATTGACTCGTGCAGGATTGTCACTGGATATAGAAGATTTGGTGAAAATCGGTAGGCCTGCGATTTTGATGTGTTTTGTGCCAGCTGTTTTCGAGATAGTGGCAGTGGGAATTTTTGCACCGATATTTTTGAATGTATCGAGACTTGACGCATTTATAATAGGATCTATAATAGCAGCAGTATCTCCTGCAGTTATAGTGCCTAGAATGATTAAATTGATAGAAGAAGGCTACGGACAAACTCACAAAATTCCACAGTTGATATTGGCAGGTGCTAGTTGTGATGATGTTTTTTGCATTGTCGTGTTCACATCTCTAGTAGAATTGTCGAAAACAGGCGACATTAGTTTTGTAAAATTTTTGGCTATTCCAATTTCAATCGCAGTTGGAGCAGCATTGGGAAGTGGAGTAGGATTTTGCTTTGTAAAATTTTTCAAAAAATTTCACATTAGAGATACCATCAAAGTTTTGCTGGTACTTAGCGTGTCGTTCTTGCTTTTAGAGTTGGAAAAAATTTCTCCGATACCTTGTTCGGGCTTGATATCGATAATGGCATTTTCAATGGTAATCAAAAAAATATACAACGATTTGGCAGAGAGATTATCTGTACGATATAACAAATTGTGGGTAGCAGCTGAAATATTTTTGTTCGTATTGGTAGGAGCTACTGTCAATGTATCGTACGCTTTGAATTCTGGAATAATGGTTGTGGTTTTGGTAATAGTTGCATTGATTATCAGAATGTTGGGAGTGTATATTTCAGTATCGAACACGCAATTATCTAAGAGAGAAAGAATATTCACGATGATAGCATACACTCCGAAGGCGACAGTACAAGCTGCGATAGGGGCGATTCCTTTGTCGATGGGACTTCCTATAGGGCAAATGGCACTGACAGTAGCAGTGATCTCAATTTTAATCACAGCGCCATTTGGAGCTATAATGGTCGACAAATTATACGATAAGCTATTATTACGAAAATAATAAGATTTGTCAACGAAACTATTTCTCCAAAAAATAAATGATATAATATGTATATAACATGAAAAGGAGAAAAAAATGGCAATTTTAGAATTAACATTGGTTCCAATAGGAACTCAAACTACAAGTTTGTCGAAATATATAGCAAAAGCATACGATAACGTGAACAACAAAGAAAAAATAAAAGTGGAATTGAATCCAATGGGTACAGTGATGCAAGGAGACATCGACGAATTGTTAAAAGCCGTCAGAGATATGCAAGAATCTGTATTTGAAGAAGGATGTGACAGAGTCTACTCTGTCATAAAAATAGACGATAGACGAGACAAAGACGCATCGTTTGAACAAAAATTAAATTCTGTAAATGAGAAATTAAAATGAAAAGCAAATCAAAATCGATAAGATTGTACAATTTGATTTTTCCAGTATGGGCAGTTTTGTTGATTCCTAAATCCTGGATTGCAGTAATTCCACTCAACATTATAGTAGATTTTTTGGTGAGTATTTTAGGATACAAAATAGCAAAAGTTGAAAAAATATCGGAAGTCTTGAAAAAATCACTAGCAAAGACGATAATATTTGGGTTTTTGGCTGATTTGATAGCTTCTGGATTGCTTTTGGTATTCACATTTGGCACCAACAGTCTAATGCCTCATGCAGAAGCTTGGTGGACACAAAAAGTTTCCACACCGTTATTGAACAATCCATTTGAAAGCATATACGCAACTATAGTCATGATTTTAGTCGTGGCATTTGCAGGATTTCTAGTGTATCTATTCAACAGAAAATTTTCTTTCAGAAACACAGAACTTACCGACAGTCAAATCAAGAAAATATCGTTGACAATTGCGATAATAACTACACCGTATTTGTTCTTAGTTCCAATGGAAGTGATTTTTAAGCTTTTTGGATAGATATGAAGAAGATTTTTAAAATAATATTTGCGTATTATCTAGTATTTTTGGTATGGATAATATTATTCAAATTGGAATTTGATATAAAAGAGTTGGAAAAAGTAAGATATATAAATCTAATTCCATTTAGATTGGGACTACTTCTCAATCCCACTTACAATGTACAAGAAGTAATTCAAAATGTTATAGTGTTTTTACCTTTTGGCATGATACTATCTGCGATAAAAGAGAAAAAATTGTGGACAGTAGCTATCATAGCGATGATTTCATCTGTAGCTTTGGAAACTTTTCAATACATTTTATCAATAGGATATTCAGATATCACCGATGTACTTAGCAACACATTTGGAGCTATAGTGGGAATTATCATCTACAAAATACTCGATAAATTATTTCGAGAAAAGAACACATTTAGAAAATTTTTGTGCATATTATTTGTAGTATGTGGATTAATTGCTACGATTTTGGCTGTTGGTCAGACATTGATCAACCACAAAATCATGTTTTATCATTAAATTATACAAAAATCTGCGAATATTCGCGGATTTTTTTTATTACAAATGTATAATTTTTTCTAAACACACATATATGATAAAATAATGTTAATTGGAGATAGGAGGCAATATGAAGTTAGTAATTGAAAATTTGACCAAAAAATACGACGAAAAGACAGTACTACAAGAAGTAAACTACGAATTTGAAGAAGGAGTAATCACATCTGTACTTGGAAGAAATGGAGCCGGAAAGACAACTCTATTCAACGTACTATACGACGAAATAAATTACGATTCAGGGAAATTTTACCTAGAAGATAATGGCAATAAAATACCACTAGACAAAGAAAACGTAGGGATGCTATTTTCCGAAAATTTCTTGCCGGAATTTTTGACAGGATATGAATACATCAAATTCTACAGAGAAATAAATTCCCCTAATGATCCCAAAACAGTGGACGATTATCTAGACGTGATGGATTTTTCAGAAAAAGATAGAAATAGACTCATAAAAGATTATTCACATGGAATGAAAAGCAAAATCTCGCTTATAACATTATTCATATCCAGACCAAAAGTACTATTATTAGATGAGCCATTGACTAGCTTGGATTTAGTAATAAGCACTCAAATCAAAAAGCTTCTATTAGAATTGAAATCCCAAGGAAGAATTATAATACTATCGACACACATGCTAGATTTAGCCAAAGAAATGAGCGAGCAAATCGTTCTATTGCACCACAAAAAATTACAGAAAATAGATTTAGATAAAAACGACGAACAATTCAACTCATATTTGTACGATATATTGAAGGATGATTCTGATGAATAATTACATTTCCACATATATACAACTCATCTTGACATTGAAATTGAACAATCTAATCTATAAAATAAGAAGCATAAAAATATTTAACAAGATAATTCCAAGTGACATATACAAAAGCGTCCTATTGAATGGAGGATTCACAGCATTATCTTACTTTGCATATATCATCAAAACCATATTAAAAAAAGTAATATATTGCCTTTTTGTACTTTTAATAGCTAACAAAATAGTCGGTGGAATAAAAGAAAATCCGTTGAATTTCAACGTCTTAGTAGCACTATTTTACATCGGAGTTGTACTAGCCGTAGTCATTCACCACTTCACATACATCAGCTACGATCAGACGGATTCGATTTGTATTAAATCTCTCAAACTAAACACCAAAAAATACATGATGATAATGGATTATATACAAGATTGCGAATTCATCATAACGGGAATATCACTTGCAATAATGTTCAAAATTTTAGACATAAATCCAATTTATGCACTAAATTATACAGCATTCAACCTTGGAATCAGGAAAATATCAAAATACTTGGCAGTAGCATTGTACAAAACCAATCACAAAAAGCACTACACTAAAAACTACGTGTTCATAGGATTGTGGGTAGCATTGGGCTTTGCAATATCTTTTGTAGGAATATTCAAAATGAATTTCTTGATAGAAATATTTTATTCATACTATGCACTTGCACTTGGAATAGTAGCTTACATCATTGGAGATATTTTAATTCGAAAGACAGACAAAATAGAAAAAATTTCCAAACTAGAAATCACAAACCAATCTATAATAGACTCTGAAATCGACCTAAACGAAATCGACGCACTACCATATAAAATCGACGACGAAAAAATATCCACAACTGACACCAAAATATTTGAAGAATATTCTGGAATACAATACATCAACAAAATATTCAGATACAGATTTCATCAAAAATATAAAAAAACAATACTCATAAAATCGATAATAGTAGCAATAGTAGGAGTAGCCATAGCGGTATTACTAAAATCAATGCCATTAAATATATCAGATGAAAACACACATCTAATATGGAAAATATTTCCTATATTTTTGTTGTATATATTTGGACTGATAAGCATAAGCGAATCATTTAATAGATTTATATTCATAAACCTAGACAGATATTTGATGAAACAAATGATATACAAAAAGGATGACACAGTTCGTCAGACACTCAAAATCAGAATACGACAAAATTTGCACGATAATTTCATCCAAATGGTGCTAGTACTCATATCGCTTTTGTCCTGGGTAACAATAGAACATGTACTTACACCCATGAATTTTGCGAAAATCCTCATCACAGTGCTCATTCTATATGTATTTTCAAGCGTCAAAAATTTGTATCTGTATTTTCTAATCCAACCATTCACAGTTGGACTAAAATCCAAGAAATATAGCTACAATATCTTGACCTCATTTGAGACACTTTTGTTTTGGGGATTGGTATTTTCACAAATAAAACTCAAAAATCAAAACATAGGCATTTTAGTTCTAATAATAGCTGTAATCTACATCGTAGTTGGATATATAATCACCATGAAAAAAGCACCACGCACATTTAGATTGAGACGAGAATAAATAAAATTATTCTCGTTTTTTTTATTAAAAAAAGTATAGCTTTTTGGTATAAATTATGGTATCATTAATGAGCGGTAAAAATGATATGCGTTATCTTTGCCGATTAACAATTAAATAGGATAGGTAAATCCATATCCAGGCGATCTCAGGTGTTGTTTTTGATATTAAAAATATTGAACTGAACTCCAGATGACATATTTTAATAACGATAATAGATAGTCGAAAAATCACTACCTTAGAATATCGCGAACGAGTTGCCAAAAAGGAGGATAAAAATTTGGATAAACTTAGAAAGCTTATCTCACAAAAAAGAGAGAGATGTAACAGAGAAAAACCTAAATATGGAATGAGAAAATTAACAGTAGGAATGGTATCTTGTATGATAGGATATCTAGTATTGACAACTCCAGTAGTTGTGAATGCAGAAGATTTGAGTATGAATGATACAGAAATTATGGACAATGTAGACAATGCACAACCAGAAGAAAAGTTAGAGAAAGAATCTACAGAAGTAGCATTAGAAGATAAGGACAATAAAAAAACAGATGGATTAAAAGAAGAGGCTAATACAGATAAAAAAGCCGATGAAGATTTAGACAAAAAAACTGACGAAGAAATAAATTGGACAGTAGAAGAGCATATTGAAATCGGATACGGACAGAACTTCTTAGAAAATACGAAAGTAATATCATCTGACAAGCCAATTGTAGTTGAATCTGAAGAAGTACAAGGAATAACGATAGATAAAAATGGAAATCTTGTAGGTACACCAGAAGTATACTGGGGTGGAGAAGCAGAAACAGAAAGAGCTATTCAATTACATGTAATGGTCAAAGATGCAAAAACAGGTAAAGCATTGACAAATGATCCAGTGACTATAATAGTTCGTGTAAAAAGATCTGCTAATCAGGCGACACAGTACAACCCTAAATTTAGAACAATTCAGAAAAAATTCAATGATCCAGTATCAGAAAAAGATATCAAAGATGCTCTTGAATCAAATTCTGTACCTGAAGGAACAATTATAGAATTTGATGGTAAACCTATCGACTCTAGAACATCAGGAACTGCAAAGCAAAGAGTAAAAGTTAAATATAAAGATGGTAGTACTGAATCAGCTAATGTCACTGTAATTGTCAACAAACAAGCACAGTCAGAAATATACGATATAATATCTAAAACTTATATCGAAGTGGATAAAGGGCAAAAAATAGATCCATCAAGTGCCATAGTTAATTTAGAAAATTTACCTGAAGACATAAAAGTTGAATGGAAAGATGGAAGTCCAGATACTTTTAAAGTGGGAAGTACAGAAAGAAAAATTATAGTAACTTTTGCAGATGGATCGTTTTCGGAAATTGAACTCGATGTAATTGTATTACCTAGAATGATTGAACCTAAAGAAAATATACAAGTATTAAATGGCGTGAACGTAAAAGGAGGAATATCTACAATTACAACGCATGCTAAACCGAAACATCCAATAGAAATAGTATATTCAGAAGAAAATAGTGGGTTAAAAATAGACTCAATTGGAAATTTAGTTGGAATACCTCATATAAAAAGCTGGGGAGCTGATGGTACTGCCAAAATAAAGTTAAAAATAACAGGAGCATATATGTCCGATGATTATAGTACAATTAAATTTGTGGAGTCAGAAGTGACTATCACAGTAGTACAATCACAAGCGGATAAAATAACTCCTGAATTAGGTGATAAAACAAAAGTAAAAAATAAAGCGAAATTATCAGAAGAAGAAAGAAATGAAGTAGGCAGGATATTGAAGGATAAAAATGCTGATAAATTTGGAAATGATACAAAAGTAGATATTGATGAACGAGGAAATGCAACTATAACTTATCCAGATGAATCAAAAGATTCTATAACTGCTGATAGATTAATATATGACAAATCAGAAGAAAAAGTAACAAAACAAGTAGCGTTAAACTTCTTCGATCAAGATGGAAATTTCTTAAATGAATCAACAGCTTTATTCGAATTAACTCAAAAAGATGGAGAAAAATCAAGAACATTAACATTAGAAGATATCAAACAATATATACCAGAAGGATATGAATTTGATAATGCAGAAGATATGGTAGTAGACTTCACATCAGATGAAGGAATAAACTATGTATTTGATATAAATGTAAAGAAAGTTGAAGAAGAAAAAACTCCTGAAGTAAACCGTGACGAAGACGAAAAAGAAGAAACACCTGAAGTAAACGAGGATAAAGACGAAAAAGAAGAAACACCTGAAGTAAACGAGGATAAAGACGAAAAAGAAGAAGCACCTGAAGTAAACGAGAACGAAGACGAAAAAGAAGA
>JASBYN010000019.1 GCA_029983915.1 Finegoldia sp.
ATAAATATCAGTGCAACAGCGATAATACCATACATCATTTCTCATCCATCCTTTATAAATTAATTTTTAGCTTCTTTTAATTTTCTATTTTAACAATTACATTTCCCTTTATATGAAGATACCAATTATCTTTACCTCTGAAACTTCAAATTCTCGTATTACTAACATCAAACAAATTCACATTTTCAGTTCTGCAAGCTGGAAATTATCTAATTCTCTGTGTACCTAATTGTAATTGTTCAACTGCTATTTTCCCTTTATTATCATCTTCCTTTTGTAGATTTTCTATTTCCGAACTCCGAATAGTCAAAATAATTTCGTCCCCCACCTGTAAATCATCAAGAGTTATATCTACCACATCTTGTGTATCATAATTACAATAAATCATAGGAATTTTGGAACAATCAATAAGACAATCTTCTCCACTATCTTTTGTGGTTATGATTTTATTTTCTTTATCGATTTCTGTTATTATCGCATTGACACCTAAAGTAAGTGGTTCGTTTGTTTGTTGTCCAGAACACGCAACTAAAGTAAACGCACAAATGAACATACATAATGTCATTATCATTTTTTTTCATCATAAGTTTCTCCAAATTTAAATTTATCATTTTCTCTAGCATAAATTATATCACGCTAAAAATGAACAGTCATTCTTTTTCAGTTATCTAATGAAAATTTATTAGGCATAGAAAAAGGCACTATCTTTTAAGTGTCATTCTATTATACATCAGTATTTTGCAAGCAGGTAAACACAGGTTATTCCTTAATATCCTTTTGTTTGGGAAACTCCCATTTCCCATTTTGATACCGACTGTCTACTAACTCCTAATTGTTCTGCAAGCTCTTCTTGAGTTAAATTATTCTTTTTTCTTAGAAGAACTATCTTTTCACTTAATATCATTTTTACCCTCCTCGTATTTGATGATTAAATTATACGAAAATTTATAATTGCATTCTACAAACTTTGATTTGAATTTACGCAACCAGCAGTTGCATATTGAAATTTAGGCGTTTTTTTCAGAAATTATTATTAGAATTTTAATCTTATCCTCACTCATACTAGATAAATTTTTATACCAAAAAACCGGCTTGAATAATCAAACCGGTAAAATTAAATTATAAATTTTCTAATTCATCAGTTATCGATTTTAGATAATTTACTTCAACTTCGCTTATTCTTCCTTCTTCTGTCAATTTTGAAATTTTAGGATCTATAGGAAGTTTGCAAGCTATATCTATTTTTTCTTCTTGGGCTATTTTTTCTACTGTACTTGTTCCGAAAACTTCTATATGTGTTTTGCATTCAGGACATTCCAAATAGCTCATGTTTTCTACGATTCCTATTATTTTCTTACCCATCATTTTTGCCATATGGACTGCTTTTTTGACTATGATTTCTACAAGTCCAGATGGTGACATAGCTACGACTATTCCTTTGATAGGGATTGATTGGAATACTGTCAAAGGGACATCCCCTGTTCCTGGAGGCATATCTATGAATAAATAATCTAAATCTCCCCAATTTACATCTTGATAGAATTGCTTTACAACTCCTGCTATAACTGGTCCTCTCCAAATTACAGCGTCATCGTCTTTTGGCAACATCAAGTTCATAGATATTACTTTTATTCCGTTTTCAGTGATTACTGGGTTTATGTGTCCTTCAGAATCTGCAGTGGCTTTTTCTGTCAATCCAAAATATTTTGGAACTGAAGGTCCAGTAATATCTCCATCCATAATACCTACTTTATATCCTTTTTTTGCCATTTCATTAGCTAAAAGGCAAGTGACAAGACTTTTTCCTACTCCACCTTTTCCGCTTACAATGCCAATTATATTTTTTATATTACTTCCTGTATTTGATTCAACCAAAAAATTAGGAACTTTTCTTTCTGTCATTATAACACCCCTCTAAAATTTATACATAAATATTCTCATATATTTTATTAGTGTGTCAAGTTTTTGAAGAAATTCTTGATCTTTCCCCATAATCCAAGTTCTTTTGTATCTGAATCTTTTTTATCTGCTTTTTTAGCTGAGCTAGCTCCACCCAATAATCTATCGTCGTCATGTTGTTCAGAATTTTTGTTGAGAGCTCTTTTTTTGGCTTCTTCAATCAAAACTTCTTGTGCTATTTTGTTTTCTTTGTTTTCTACTTTTACGTAATTTGTATCGGATTTCAATCTTCTAATTTTGACATCATCGCTGAACATACAGTCTAAGAATTTCAATATTCTAGATTTTACATATTCATCGTAAATTGGAACTGCTACTTCTACACGCTTTCTTATGTTTCTAGTCATAAAATCTGCAGAAGAGATGTATAATTTGCAGTCATCGTTCTTCCCAAATTGGTATACTCTATGGTGTTCCAAAAATCTACCTACTATTTGGTAGACGCTTATATTTTCAGTCTTTCCTTTGACTTCTGGAACTATACAGCATATACCTCTTACCAATAAATCTATCTTGACTCCTTCACATGATGCTTCCGATAATTTATCTATCAAAATTCTATCAGAAATAGAATTCATTTTGAGTCTTATATAAGCATCTTCTCCAGATTTTGCTTTTTCTATTTGCTCATTGATCAATTTATCTAATCCTACTTGCATAGAATGTGGGCTTACCATCAAGTGTTTGTACTCGCCGTCAAGATTTCCTATCAAGAAATTGTCGAATAGTTCTTTGGCATCTGCTCCTATTTCTTGATTTGTAGTCATGTACGAAAAGTCAGTGTATAGTTTAGAAGTCTTTTCGTTGTAATTTCCAGTTCCTATTTGTGTGATATAAGATATTTTGCTGTCTTTTATAGTAGTGATAAGACAAACTTTTGAGTGACATTTGTAGTGATCAAATCCGTAAATTATCCTACATCCTGCATTTTCCAATCTAGATGACCACAAGATATTATTTTCTTCATCAAATCTAGCTCTCAATTCCATAAGTACTACGACTTCTTTGCCGTTTTCTGCAGCTTTTATCAAAGCCTTTGTTATCTCAGAATTTTTTGCCAATCTATAAATAGTAATTTTGATTGATAAGACAGATTCATCTTCAGCAGCTTCATTCAATAGTTTTATGAATGGATCTATTGATTCGTATGGGAATGATAAGAACAAATCTCTGTCGTATACTTGTTGCATCATAGATTTATTGTTTTCTATAATTTCAGATTCTTGTGGAGAAAATGGCTCGTATGTGTTCTTTTCTATGAATTCTTCAGGCATATCGTATATGAAATCAAACATGAATCCACATCTCATAGGACTTTTAGTGACGAACATTCTATGTTCACTCAAATTCAGATTTTTCAACAAGAATTCTTTTACTTCGTCATTTGGAACTTCATCTATTTCAAGTCTTACTGGTCTAAGTCTTTTTCTGAGTTTTATCATTTTCTTCATGTACGATCTAAAATCGTCATCTAATTCAAAATCTTCATCATCGTATTCTATATCTGCATTTCTAGTTACTGATATGATATTTTTTGATGTACAATCGTAATTATCAAAAATCTCTTGTCCAAACTCTTTGATAATATCTTCTATCAAAACTACTTTTGTATCTGAGATTTTGAAATACCTTTTGATCTTATCTGGAACTTGAATCAATCCCATAAATTGCTTTTTATCTTTTGATTGAGATACCAATTGGAATAATACTACTATAGCTAAATTTGGTATTTGTGGAAAAGGATGCACTCTATCCACAATTTGAAAACTCAAAATTGGGGCTATGCTAGAATTAAAATAGTAGTAAACTAATTTTTGCTCTCTCTCGTCTAATTCAGATATTTTACAAATTTTAACATCTTCAAGCTCTAAATCTTTTCTTAAATCTTCAAATATACAATCCTTTTTTTCGTATAATTCCTTAGAATGTTCCATAATAGCATCTAGTTGTTCTTTTGCAGTCATTAAAGATTTGTTATCTATGACTTTTTTCTTCATGTCGTTGAGATCTGTCAAACTTCCAACTCTTACCATGAAAAACTCTTCAAAATTAGTGTCAAATATAGAAAAGAATTTCAATCTTTCGAACAATTCAACGCTTTTATCTGATGCTTCTTCAAGCACTCTCTCATTAAATTTTAACCAAGATAACTCTCTATTTTGAGTGTAAGAAATGTCTTTCATTTTATCCCCTTCCTAAAATTTTATGATAAACATATCCTTCTCTTATTCCTGTCATGCTTATCTTTATAATATCTGCATAAAAATACTTCGAAATCCTGTAAAGTATTATCATTCCTGGTATTAAAGTGTGAATTCTATCAGCTTTCACATTTAGTATAAGATCTAGCTTGTTTCTATCTGTCATTTCCATGACATCCTTGATTAGCTTTTTCAATCCATCTAATGTTATCACTACATTTTCTGCTTCCTTATTATAATAGTCATTATATAGTTTCAAACAAGCTCTAGCTGAACCACCCACAGCGCATATTACATCGTATCTCGTTCTATTTAGATTATTGGAAGCCATCATCAATTTAATTTCATCTTCCAACAATTTTTTCTCATCGTTATTTATGAATAAATTACTAGAATAATTTTCAAAAGCCACAAGTGAACCTATATTTAAGCTAGCTGCCTTTACGACTTTACCTTGCTCAAATACAACTATCTCGCTACTTCCTCCTCCTATATCTGTCAATATTCCGCTCTTAGCATCTACCGCAGCTCCTATAAAAGAAAGTTTTGCTTCTTCTTCTCCACTTATTATTTCAATATCAATTCCAACTTCGATTTTGACTCTTTCGATAATTTCTCTTCTATTACAAGAATTTCTTATAGAAGCTGTAGCTATTGCATAAGTTTCTGATATATCTTCAAAATTTGAAATCAAATTTTTGAACTCTCTCAAGACATGTATTAATTTCTTTATGCCTTGCTCTTTCATTTCTCCCTTTTCTATGTAAGCTGCAAGAGAAGCAGTGGATTTTTCATTGAAAAGATTCTTTACAGAATCTCCATTTACTTTATAAACTGATAATCTAATAGTATTTGATCCTATATCTATGATTGCATAAATCATTACAACACCTCTTTATCTATTTTACTATATTTTACTAGTTTTCTTGTAAAATTTACAATAAAATTTCTTGTATTTTACATAAATTTTACATATGTAGATACAAAGACTATATGTATGTGATTTAAATATGTTTGACTTTCAAAAACAAAGGGTATATAAAATAATGAAATAATAATTCGAAAGGAGATTTATATATGGGATTTTTATCATGGATTATAGTAGGAGCATTAGCTGGATGGATTGGATCAAAAATCACAGGAAATGATGCAAGCATGGGTGGCTTTGCTAACGTAGTTGTCGGAATAATCGGTGCCATTATAGGTGGTTGGGTTATGAGCATAATTGGAAAAAGCGGAGTCAACGGATTTAATTTATACAGTGTATTAGTTGCAATATTAGGTTCAGTAATCTTACTTTCTATCGTTAACAAAGTTAAGAAAAAATAACTAAATACAAAGCTCTAAAGCCCATGAGAATATTCTCATGGGTTTTGTTTTTTCTTAATCTTTACTTGACAAACTCTTGAAATAATACTATAATTTAAAAATATGATATGTGGAGAGTTGTCCGAGTTGGCCGAAGGAGCATGATTGGAAATCATGTAAACATTAACGTGTTTCAAGGGTTCGAATCCCTTATTCTCCGCCATGCACTAGATGGGGAATTAGCGATGCCCTGTTACCTGCAATCGCTACAGCAGGATCGAATTCCCGAGCGAGGTATCAATAGTGAAAGTATGAGCTTGAAAAGTGGTGTTGAGAAATGGGTCTCACGCAATAGGAACCTGTGAACCTGGTCAGGATCGGAAGGTAGCAGCCATAAGCAGTAATTTCTGTGTGTTGTGAGGGTGCCTATTTTGAGCTAACTATCGAGTATCGCTTTTGTTATTCTTAACAGACTCGGGTGTGCTTACATAATTTAATACAAAATGCAAAAAGCAAATTCAATGTATTCCAAATTTAATCGATAATCAAAATTTGAGATGTATTGTATTTGCTCTTTTTTTATTTTATAAATGATTTACAATTTATTTTCAAAATAAAAAGCACCACAAATGTGATGCTTTTTACCTCTTATAAATTAATCTTGTCTTATTTTATTATTATAATGAACCTTCTTTTCCATTAGTTTCGTAATGTTTGTTCATGTTCTTTACATATTTATGAAGCATTATGATACCTATAATGTTAGGTACTACCATCAAAGAGTTAGTCAAGTCTGCTGTGTTCCAAACTAAGTCTACTTCTTGGAATGAACCTGCAACGATACATAGTAAAACTATAATTCTGTAAGGCCATAATCCTTTTTTACCAAATAAGAATCTGATGTTTGTTTCTCCGAAATAGTACCAACCGATGATTGTTGTAAATGCGAAGAATCCTAATGCTACTGCTAGCAATACTGTACCTACATTACCAAATGCAAGTGTGAATGCTTTTTGAGTTACTAATGCTGCTTTTAATCCGTAGTTGTGAGCTCCTGTTACTAAGATGATAAGAGCTGTTACTGTACAAATTATGATAGTATCGATGAATACACCAACCATAGCTGTATAACCTTGTAATACAGGGTGAGCTACTTGAGCTGTAGCGTGAGCGTGTGGTGTAGAACCCATACCAGCTTCATTAGAGAACAATCCTCTACCAACACCTTTAGTGGCTGCCGCTTTAACTGTTATACCTAAAGCTCCACCAAGTGCTGCTTGTGGATTAAATGCTGCGTAGAATATAAGTTTTAATGATGGAAGTATTTGATCGTGGAATTTAACCATGATTATGATAGCACATACGATGTAGATTAATGCCATAATTGGAACTACTAATTCTGCAAAGTTTGCGATTCTCTTGATACCACCGATAAATACTGCACCTGCTAATACAGCTACTATAATACCAACTACTAATGGTTTTAATGTATTTCCTGTAGCAGCTACTACACTTGTAGCGATAGAGTTTGATTGAACTATGTTACCTACAAATCCTAATGCTATTACTATCAATATAGCAAATAATGTAGATAAAACTTTTGCTAATTTAGGATGATTAGGTCCGATACCGTTTTTTATGTAGTATGCTGGACCACCTATGAAGTTACCTTCTTCATCTTTCTCTCTAAATTTTTGTGCTAAAACAGCTTCGGCAAATATTGTTGCCATACCTAATATAGCTGCAAGCCACATCCAGAATATTGCACCAGGACCACCAGCCATGATAGCTGTAGCAACCCCTGCTACGTTTCCTGTTCCTACTTGTGCTGCTATAGCTACTGCTAAAGCTTGGAAAGAAGATACTCCGTCGTCAGATTTTTTTTCTTTAGAGAATACTCCTCCAAATGTTTGCTTGAACGCTGCACCTAATTTTCTGAACTGAACTCCTCCTGTGTAAACTGTATAGAAAATACCACAGCCAAGAAGTGCAAATAACAAAATATTATTGCTCAAAAAACTATTAATGGAAACTATTACTTTGTTTAAATCCATTACATTTTCCTCCTATATAATAATATTTCGAGATATTTGAAAACCTTTATCAAGCTCCACCACTTGTAGCTCACAGAAAACGCAAATCCTCAATTAAAATATTATAACGATGGCATTACAATAATTGAATAATTAAATATTAATATTGCATAAAATTAAGTAAGTATAAATTCATATTTAATACTAAGCATTCGCATTTAAGCTATGTGATGAAAATATTTTCATATCTCATAATTTAATTATACTATTATTTAGAAAAAAATCAACTAATTTATTAATATTTTTAAAATTTTACAACTATTTATTGTAAATTTATTAAAAATCTTAAAAATATCACTGTAAGTCACTGAATTCTAGTGAAAAAGTAAATTGTATTTAACAAAATCATTTTAATTTCTTTTTTTGTTTTATGTTGGTAGTCTCTGGTGATTTTTTTGAGGTTTTATGGTATTATTATTATTAGAGTTTTGACTCAAAAGAATTTTAAGGAGTGAATTTAAATGTACGATCTAATTATTATCGGTGCAGGTCCTGCTGGTTTATCAGCTGGTATATATGCTGCACGTGCCAAAATGAATACTTTAATTTTGGAAAAACAAAAAACTGGAGGTCAAATCACAACTACTGATTCTATAGAAAACTATCCAGGTGGAATTGTTGGAGAATCTGGTCCAAGTTTGATCAAAAAAATGGCAGATCAAATCGAAAACTTCGGCGTAGAAATCAGAAGAGCTGACGTTGTAGATGTTGATTTTTCAGACAAAGTTAAAAAGGTTACTTTGAGAAGCGGAGATGTTCTTGAAGCTAAATCAGTTATTATAGCAACAGGTGCTGCTCCTAGAAAATTAGGATGCCCTGGTGAAAAAGAATTCACTGGTAAAGGTGTATCTTACTGTGCAACTTGTGATGCAGACTTCTTTACTGACTTAGAAGTATTCGTAGTTGGTGGCGGTAACTCTGCTGTAGAAGAAGCTACTTACCTAACAAAATTCGCTAGAAAAGTTACTTTATTAGTAAGAAAAGATAAATTAACTTGCGATAAGACAGCTGAAGAAGAAGCTATGCAATGTGATAATTTATCAATCAGATACAATACTTCTATCAAAGAAATCAACGGTGAAGGAATATTGGAATCAATCATAATGGTTGACAATGTAACTGGTGAAGAAGAAGATTATCACTGTGACGAAGATGACGGAACTATGGGAGTATTTGTTTTCATAGGTACTATCCCTTATTCTGACGTTTTCAAAGGAAAAGTAGATTTAGACGATCGTGGATATGTATTAGCTGACGAAAACATGCACACTAACGTAGAAGGCGTTTATGTAGCTGGTGATGTTAGACAAAAAACATTACGTCAAGTAATCACAGCTGCTGCTGACGGTGCTATCGCTGCTACTCAAGCTGAAAAATACGTAGATAAGTTCTAAATTTCACTTATTGAAATATTCTATAAAAGATTTGCAGATTTCCAAGTTGAAATTTGCAAATTTTTTTTATTGTGATATTATTAATGTGTCAAAAGAACAGTATTGTTCGATTTGGTGTAAATCATTCGTTTGAATGAGAGTAAAATATTATATTAAAAGGAGATGTATTATGGGTTTTTTAGAAAATAAAAAAGTTATAATCATTGGAGACCGTGACGGAATTCCAGGTCTTGCAATTGAAACATGTGTAAATACTGTACCTAATACTGAAGTAGTTTTTTCATCTACTGAATGTTTTGTCTGAACTAGCGCAGGAGCTATGGACTTAGAAAACCAAAAGAGAGTTAAAGACTTCGCTGATCAATACGGAGCTGAAAACGTAGTGGTTCTTCTAGGTGCCGCAGAAGCTGAAGCTGCAGGTCTTGCAGCTGAAACAGTTACAGCAGGTGATCCAACATTCGCAGGCCCATTAGCAGGCGTTGAACTTGGATTGTTAGTTTACCATGTTGTTGAAGAAGAATGTAAAGAACAATTTGACCCTGAAGTTTACGATGAACAAGTAGGCATGATGGAAATGGTTCTTGACGTTGATGAAATCGCTGAAGAAATGAATGATATCAGAAGCGAATATTGTAAATTCTTATAAGATTTAATCAACTAATATTTTAAAGTCGGGTTTTGAAACCCGACTTTTTCATTACATTATATTGTTATTTTTTTATCTGATAGATTGGGATTTTCTATAAATACTAGTATAAGTACATAAAATCTTCATATTAAGTACAAAAAAAGAGCCCTAAACAATTTTAGGACTCTACAACTATTAGTCTTTATATTCTATGTTGTTTCTTTTAGCTGCTTCCATATTTGCTTTTTTGCTTCTTCCAGATGCAGCTCTAAATATCATCCAAGCTAGTAGTGCCATTCCAATGTATCCGTTGACTACATAGACTACATTTACCAATGAGTCAAATTTCAATGTCAAGCCTATTATTGCCCCTACTATTCCTGCTACCAATGTTAGAATTTTGTATTGTTTAGTTCCTTCTTCAAAGAATCTTCCACTTACAGTCCACAATAATGGAACTGATGTCGTAAATATCCCCAACATTATGAATATAGAAAATATTGTAGCCAATATAGGATTTATCTTTCCTGCCAAAACCAATACTGGAATTTGTGAATTATACAAATCTTGTATAGATAATGTAATCGCTATGCTCATTATGAATATCGCAACAGAAAAACCAGTCGCTCCTACAAAAACTCCAGCTTCTGCATCTTTCAAACTTTTTGCTTTGTTGCCGACTTCTGCCAAGAACGCAACTAACCATATCATATTAAATCCAACATAAGATCCTGCTGATAACAAGAAGTTATTGCTGGCAACTTTTATCTCTCCATTTTTGACTAATTTATCCATCAAAGCTAAATTATTTGTCAAATTATCGATATTAGTGAAGATAGATATCAACCCTATTACGATAGCCATTATCGCAATTACAGGACCGATTTTACCTATTACATCTACTATCTTACCTAATCCCAACAAAACAACTATCATAACTACAGCTGCCATTATTGCCCCACCTACAAATTTTGGTGCATGAAAATGTTGTACCGCTGTCGCTTGTGCTCCTGCAATCATTACTGTATAAGATAAAAAGATAAAAAATACAGCATAATAATCAAATATTTTTCCTACCTTATCCCCACACATGTGTTTGTAAATGTCATTAGGTTTTTTAAATTTGTTGTAGTATCCATCATTCAAAAATGAAAGTCCTGCAAATGTGAACAATCCAAAACATATCATTATCCCTATTAAACCATATAAACTATACGACGAAAAAAACTGCAAAATTTCTTGGCCTGTCGCAAACCCTGATCCTATCAGCAAAGCTATAAAAGCACCAGCGTAAGTGATGACCTGGCCTACATTGTACTTATGTTTCATTATCAACCTCCTAAATTTTATACAAGTATTGTTTCCTACTAATCATTTTCAAATCATATGAAATAAAAAAGCAAGGCCTATCAATATTCGTCTTGCAAGTATATTTTATCACAAATCATATTATTATACAAACCATCTTCAACTATTCTACAAGACAATACATGATTCAATTAAAAAATCCCCTATAATATATATAATGATAGAAAATCACTAAATCACAGAGGATAATAAAATGCTATTTAATTGCTTCTTTTATAGTATTCACTATAGTTGAAAAATCTTCTTCAAAAACACATCTCAAATCTATGAAGAAAGTGTCATCGTGGACAGTTCCTATTATGTGAGCATCAGATAATCTCAATTTTCTCTCAAATTCTGATACTTTGAATTCAGGTTTGATAGCTATAGAATAAGATTTCAACCTATCTAGAGGATATGAACCTCCACCGACTTCGCTTTTTGATTCCACAATTTCCATATTCAAATCCACTTCTTTTTCTATCATGGATTTCAATTTTTCAGCCTTAGCTTTAATCTCTTCTATAGACATAGATATCATTTTTAAAGTAGGTATGTTTTCAATAGCTTTTTTCTCGTCAAGATAGAACTTCAAAGTTTCTTCCAAAGCTCCCAAAGTGAATTTATCCACCCTAAAAGCTCTCAACAATTGATTCTTCTTTATTTTTGAAATCAACTCTTTCTTTCCTACGATAATTCCTGCTTGTGGTCCTCCTAAGATTTTATCTCCAGAAAATGAAACCAAATCTATTCCTTCATTTACACAATCCTTGACAGTTCTCTCGTAGCTCAATCCAAATCTAGACAAATCTATTAGAGAACCTGAGCCCAAATCTTCTATTAAATATATGCCTTTTTCATCGCAAATATCTCTTAGCTCATCCCCACTAACACTTTCGCTAAATCCAACTACAGAATAATTTGAAGTATGCACTTTCATAATTGCAGAAGTATTTTCATTTATATTTTGTTCATAATCGTACAAATGTGTTTTATTCGTAGCTCCAACTTCTACCAATTTAGCTCCGGATTTTTCCATTATAGATGATATTCTAAAAGATCCACCTACCTCTACTAGTTCTCCTCTACTTATAATTACTTCCTTATTTTCACACAAAGTATTCAAAACCAAAAAAACTGCCGAAGCATTGTTGTTTACAACAACAGCATCTTCTGCCTTAGTTATTCTCTTTAATAATTCAACTGCATGAACATATCTAGATCCTCTCTTGCCCTTTTCCAAATCATATTCCAAATTAGAATAATTTCCTGCAATAGTACATAAATTATTCACAACTTTTTGATTAAGCAAAGATCTTCCAAGATTCGTATGTAAAATAACTCCCGTAGCATTGATAACTGGCTTCAAAGATGGTGAAAAATTCTTATCCATTAATTTTTTTGCAAGCTCTATTACATCTTTATTATCAAAATCAAATTGTTCCTTATTTATAATTCTATTTCTAAAATCTTCTATAGATTCTCTTACAGAATCTTTTATCAAACTTTCTGGGTATTCTTCACTCAAAGATAAAATTTCTTCAGATTCTAAAATTTCTGAAACTTGTGGAAGTTTTTTGAACATTTCCTTAATATTAATTTCCATAACGCCTCCATATCGATATATTGTCCTATATTTGACATTAACATATGGTTAAATTATAATATAAGTGCAGATAAATGTCTATTATATAGGATTTCAAATAACAGCAATCTGTGATTTTGTTTGTCATGAAGTGTTTTTGTTTTAACAATTACTCCTCATCGATAACTAAAGTAGATTGTTATATTTTATTAGTGGTTATTATGATTTTCTATATATGATTACATTTGGTAATTTTTGTTATATAATAATATTGAACTAGGAAACATTATATAATGAATTAAAAACAGGCGGGGATTATATGTTACTAATTACAAACAATGAATTTTTTAAAGATGCTATTAAAAGAACTGATGTAACAGTTCAATTTTTTGACACCGATTACATTGGAATATTGAAAAAAGCACGTGACTTAATTCATCAAAATTACCACCTAGTTACTCACCCACTTTACGGATCAGTAAAACCAAATGAAACTGTATTCAGAACGGTTATTTTGAAGAAAGGTGACAAATTTGATATTACTTCTTTGGAATTAATCGAAGAAAGTATCAATACTGCAACTAAGTTTATGAATATATCCAAGCCAAAGCGTTGGCCTGCTGAAATATTAGACGATTTCAGAGTCGTTGATTATGACATTATAACCCAAACTTTGGAGAGAATATATTAATATAAAATTTTTAGGAGGCATTTGAAATGTTAGAATTAGATAAGAAGAATTTTGAACCAGAAGTTTTAGAATCTGAAGGATTAGTATTTGTTGATTTCTGGAGTGATGGTTGTGAACCATGTAAAGCACTTATGCCAGGCGTTCACGAATTAGCTGAAAAATACGGTGACAAAATCAAATTCTGTTCATTGAACATTACTTCAGCTAGAAGAGTTGCTATTAAACAACAAGTATTAGGATTACCAACTATGTTAATGTACAAAGATGGTCAAAAAATTGATGAAATCAATAAAGACGATGCTACATTAGAAAACATAGAAGCAATGATCCAAAGACACTACAACTAATATTCATTAGTTAATAGTAAATTAATTAGTTAAAAACTCAAAGGGGTCTATCCCCTTTGAGTTTAAATAAAAAATATATAGGAGGTTAAGATATGCGTCTTGAATTAGGTAAGATTTTTATTAAAGACATCATCTTTGATGAAGGTGAGTCAAGAATCGAAGACCACATTTTGTATCTTAATAAGAAAGAATTAGCAGATGTATCAGGTGTTGCTGATGATGAACACTTAGAATCAATTGATTTTGATATCGCTCATCCAGGCGAAAGCACTCGTATAACTCCAGTTAAGGATGTTAACGAACCAAGAGTTAAAGTTGAAGGTGGAGAAATATTCCCAGGAATATTAAATAAAGTTGACCCAGTAGGATCAGGAAAAACTATCGCACTTAAAGACATAGCTGTTGTTACAACAGGTAAAATCGTAGGATTCCAAGAAGGTATCATCGACATGTCAGGAATAGGTGCTGAATATACTCCATTCTCTAAAACAGTTAACTTAGTAGTAACAGTTGAACCAGTTGAAGGTGTTAAACAACACAATCACGAAGCTGGAGTTAGAATGGTTGGTTTAAGAATCACTGACTTCATCGGTAGATTAGCTAAAGAATTAGAAGCTGACGAATGGGAAACATTCGAAACTCTTCCTATCTTAGAACAAGTTAAACAATACCCAGAATTACCAAAAGTTGTATATGTTTACATGTTACAAACTCAAGGTCTATTACATGACACTTATGTATACGGAGTTGACGCTAAGAAAATTATCCCAACTTTCTTATACCCAACAGAAATCATGGACGGAGCTATTTGTTCAGGTAACTGCGTAAGTGCTTGCGACAAAAACCCAACTTACGTTCACTTAAACAATGGTGTAATCAAAGAATTATATAAAGAACACGGAAAATCAATCAACTTCTTAGGAGTTGTAATTACAAACGAAAATGTATATTTGATGGATAAAGTAAGACACTCTGACATGGCTGCTAAACTTTGTGAATTCTTAGGAGCAGATGCTGCTATCGTATCACAAGAAGGTTTCGGTAACCCAGATACTGACTTAATCATGAACTGTAAGAAGATTGAAGCTAAAGGTATCAAGACTGTTATCATCACTGATGAATATGCAGGACGTGACGGTGCTTCTCAATCATTAGCTGACGCTGACCCATCTGCAAACGCAGTAGTAACTGGTGGTAATGCTAACCAATTCATCACTTTACCAAAGATGGACAAAGTAATTGGTCACATCCAATTCGTTGACACTATCGCTGGTGGTTCTGATGGAGCATTACAAGAAGACGGTTCTATCGAAGTAGAAATCCAAGCTATTACTGGTGCTACTAACGAAACTGGTTTCGGTAGATTAACAGCTAAAACTTATTAATCAAACGACAATTAACAAATTATTTGTAATTTAACACTAATTAAACAAATTTAAGAAAGGATAATTATGGGATTTTTAGAAAATAAAAAAGTTATCATAATTGGAGACCGTGACGGAATTCCAGGTCTTGCAATTGAAACATGTGTAAACACTGTTCCTAACACTGAAGTAGTTTTCTCATCTACAGAATGTTTTGTCTGAACTAGCGCAGGAGCTATGGACTTAGAAAACCAAAAGAGAG
>JASBYN010000025.1 GCA_029983915.1 Finegoldia sp.
CAAGTTCTGTGTCCTTTCAATATTAGAGAAAGCAAAGGAGAAAAAATATATGACTTATGAAAATTTACCCAAAGAGTTAAAAGAAAAAAAGATTTTCTGTCTTTGGAAATATGAAAAAGATAAAAATGGCAGACTTACAAAACCACCATATAGTGCAGTGAGCGGTAAGAAAGCTTTCGTCAATAGGATAGATGATTTTACCTGCTTTGATGAAGCATTCTCAAAGATAAATAGTTATGACGGACTTGGAATAAAACTGGTAGATAATCTAATAGGTATTGACCTTGACCACTGTATAGAAAATGAAGTGATTACAGATTGGGCTAAAGAAATTATTAGTCATTTCCCTAAAACATACATTGAATATAGCCCTAGTAAAACAGGACTTCATATTCTTATGAAATCTGACACTACATTTGATAAAGGGAAATACTACATGAAGCGTGGTGATATTGAAGTATATAGTGCTCTATCTACTAATCGATATCTAACTGTGACAGGAGATGTATATCAAGATAAAGCACTTTCTGATGATGACTTAGGACTTAAATGGCTGTTAGAAAAATATATGAAAAAGAAAGTGGATAACATCACCTTAAATCATAGTAATCACATTTCTTATCTTAGCGATGAATCTGTCATTGAAAAGGCAAGTAATGCATCTAATAGTACGAAGTTCAATAAACTTTGGAAAGGAGATTTTTCAGATTATCCATCTCATAGTGAAGCTGATGCTGCTCTTAGCTCTATCCTCGCCTTTTACTGTGGTGGAGATGCTGAGCAAATAGATAGGATTTTTAGAGAGTCCGGTCTGTACAGACCAAAGTGGGATGAACATAGAGGCTCTGATACTTATGGAAATATCACGATAAAAAATACTGTAGCCAAATGCAAGACCTTCTACAAACCACTATGGCATAGGACAGCTAATGAGGATTTTAATGACATATTAACAAAACTTCATGAAATAAAGCCTGAAGATAATAACGTCTACCTAAGTGGCGATTTAGGTAATGGCAGACTTTTTGCTGATATATTCAAGGACATTCTCAGATTTGTTCCTGAAAGAAAGATGTGGTTTTTCTATGATGGAATTAAACGGACAAAGGATATAGGAAATTTAAAAACTATGGAGTTTTGTAAGGATTTAGCACTATCGTTAATTCAGTATGCAGGTACCATCAAGAATGAAGTAAAGAGAGCCTTTGCAGTGAAATTATGGAATCAATGGAGCACCAGAAGATGTAGAGAAACTTGTATCAAAGAAGCTCAAAGTGTCTATCCTGTTTCCATGACGAAATTTGATAAAAATATTTATCTCTTCAACTGTAGGAATGGAACACTTGATTTGGAGCATGAGCTCTTTCGTGAGCACAGTGCAGATGACTATATTACAAAGGTTTCAATGGTTGACTATGATCCAATGGCTAAGCATCCAAGATTTACAACTTTTGTAGATGAAATAATGAATTTTGATATGGAAAAAACCATATTTCTTAAAAAGGCTCTTGGCTATGCTTTAACAGGTGAAACTAAGTATGAGTGTATGTTTTTTCTTTATGGTGAAACCACTAGAAATGGCAAAGGAACTCTTATGGAAAGTGTTCTATCCGTTATGGGTGATTATGGCAAAGCTGTAAGACCGGAAACTATCGCTGTAAAAAGTAACAATAGCAGCTCTCAGCCATCAGAAGATATTGCAAGACTTGCAGGAATTCGTTTTGCTAATATCGCAGAGCCTAGACGTGGACTTTGCTTAAATGCCGCACAGGTAAAAAACATGACAGGAAAAGATACATTAAATGCAAGATTCCTTCATGAAAATAGCTTTGATTTTAATTCCCAGTTCAAACTTTATGTAAATACCAACTACCTTCCTGTCATAAGTGACATGACCATATTTTCAAGTAATCGTGTGCATATTATTACTTTTGACAGACATTTTGAAGATGATGAACAGGATAAAAACTTAAAGGATGAGTTTTTAAAGGATATAGCTAAAAGTGCCATCCTAAACTGGCTTGTTGAAGGCTTTTACCTACTTAAAAAAGATGGATTTAAGCCTCCCAAATGCGTAACAGATGCAACCTTAAACTATGCTCATGACAGTGATAAAATCACTCAATTTGCTGAAGATAAGCTAATTGCAGATGACACTGCTGGAGTTAGAACTGCTACAATCTATGACCACTACAAAAGGTGGTGTGAGAATAATGGTTGCCACTTTGAAAACAGCAGAAACTTCAATCATGAACTTAGAAAGTTTGCTGAGGTTGTTAGAAAAAGGCCAAAGGCTGGTGGAGAGAAAACCACACTGCTTAAAGGCTTTAGGTTAAGAGATGAATTTGAAGATTTCTTAGGGGGCAATTAGTGGCAAGTAATATAGGTTATTTATGTATTTCTTTAATATAGGAAATTACCATATTAAATTGCCACATATGCCCCACTTAAAGGAGGTGGTGCTTATGATTGTTTCTTTCTTAACCTAAAACACTGTGATAATTATGGAGGTAAAAATGCGTAAAACAAAACACAAAATCGATTTTAGCTTTTTAGAAAAAATGGAAGAAGGTACAGACCATTATGAGATTTTAGATACCTTTTCTAACAAACAAGGACTTCCTTTGACGGTGTGTATTTCAAGACAGGCAAACCCTGCGAGATATTGCGTTATTGGAAATATGTTCTCAGCATACTTCTTATCCTATACAGATTTAGAAAATTTTCTAAAGGCTGGAAGAATGCATAAATGGACTGAGGATGATGAAAAAAAGATTTGAGAACAAATATCACAAGAGTACCGGTGTCTTTAAATCCTTGTACTAAGGCCTAGGGGGCTATCAATCTCTACGAATCTATCCCTTGGGGAACGGGCGTTGGGTCTTACGCACAAAAAGGGAGATTCAAACAGGGTATTAAAGAAATTCAAAAAATCATAATGGAAAGGTTTTTAAAGCAAGAAAAAATAAATTTTAGGAGGATAAAAAATGGCAGTATTTAGATTATCAAATTATAGGAATGGAAATATATTTGAAGCAAAAAAAGAGTATTTAACGGAATAAGCTGCAAGTGAAAGGTTAAAGTTCTATTTAACCTACCAACTTGAACAAACAAATAGGGGTCATATTATTCAATTTTATCAGCTTCATACGATGGACTATTACCATATCAACGATACTATGCAGTTTGAAATTAGATGTCCAAAATGCAGTAGAACCATGAAAGTATATAGCCTTGGTTCTGATGGGCACACTCATTCTTGGTATCATTGTCCGCACTGTAACAAAGAAAAATAGGGAGGGGAAATTATGATTAATAATAAAGATTATGAAAAAGAGTTTAGATTATCCAGTAATGAATACTACGATACCTTTTGGAATACAATGCGTAACCCCAACGGATATTTAGAAAAAATAGGAAGAAAAATGAGAATGTCAAATACAGGTTCTTATGAACTACCTTCAACCACTTTAAGCAAATTACAGAAAAAACTTCATGAAATGAGCAAGCTTAGAAAACTTACTACTGTTGTAAAAAATCATTCTTTAGAAAGTAGAATATATATTTATGAGAGTGATGACTACATTGAATGGATGAAAAATTACACTATTGAATTTATAAAAAATCCTGTAATTAAAGATAACTTTAGAAGGATAGAAGTATCAGACTTTACACTTGCCAATCTTATTAGACTTGGTACTGATTTTACTTCTGATATGAATTTTGATTTGGAGGAATTTATTACAACTGAGCTAGCAAAAAAGTTTATTCCATTTGAATCAAAGGCATTTATTACCGGAGATGGAAAAACTAATACTTGCAAATACAGATGGTGCTGAAATTGGTGTGGAGACAGAAACACTGACACTTGATGATGTGAAAAAACTATACTTCTCACTTGATTCAAAATATAGAGAAAATGGAACTTGGCTTATGAATGATGAAATGGCTCTTTATCTTCAAACTCTTAAAGACTCATCAGGAGGCTATCTATGGTCAGATTTTGATTCTTTCCTTATGGGAAAACCTGTGGTTATAGATAATGCCATGCCTTTAGTTCAAAAAGGAGCAAAAGTTATTGCCTTTGGAGATTTTTCAAACTACTGGATTATAGAAAGACATAGCCCTACTGTAAGGGTACTAAACGAACTATATGCCTTAGATGGTCAAATTGGCTATCTTTCCTATGAATATCTAGACGGAAAACTTGTTAGACCTGAAGCTATAAAGGTCATAAAAATTTCAGAATAAGGCGCCAATATGGATGAAAATATTAGAGATGCTCCTGTCAGAACAGAAGTTGTGACAATTGGAGATACGGAATTTACAGTTAACTCTCTTGAGAGTAAGTCGGCAAAACAAAGTGCTGAAGATATAATAAAGCACCTGATATTAAGCAATGTTAAGAGCATAAATAACGCTTAAACAGCTTGATATTATCTAAGTTATACGGGAATATGTAGTGACCGCTTGAAGGCTGTCAGAAAGGAGGAAAACAATTATGAAAAATGAATATAGACAGCCTTCATATAACTTGGATGGAGGTGAAAAAATAACGGCTCTTTACTGTAGATTATCAAGAGATGATGAACTACAAGGTGACAGTAATTCCATCATCAATCAGAAAAATATGCTAAAAAAGTATGCCGATGATAACGGCTTTAAAAATACCCACTTCTTTGTAGATGACGGATATTCCGGAACAACCTTTAACAGACCGGACTGGCAAAGGCTTAATTCTTATATTGACGAAGGGAAAATTGGAACAATTATCGTAAAAGATATGTCCAGACTAGGAAGAGATTATCTCCAAGTTGGGATGTATACAGAAATGGTATTTCCAAATGCAGACATCAGGTTTATTGCAATCAATAACGGTGTTGATAGCGAAAACCAGATGGATAATGATATGACGCCTTTTATCAATATCTTTAATGAATTTTATGCCAAAGATACAAGCAGAAAGATTCGTGCCGTTATGAAGGCTAAAGGCGAAAGTGGTAAACATATATGCACAAATCCACCTTATGGCTACCTAAAAGATAAGGAAGATAAAAATAAATGGATTGTAGATGATGTAGCTGCTGAAGTTGTAAAAGAAATTTTTAAATGGATATGGTCCAAGTCAGATTGCAAATGAACTTATAAATAGAAATATTCCTACTCCAACAGAACATCTTAATAGCCTCGGCATTAAAACTCCTGCAAGTAAATCAGAAATAAAAGGAAATTGGCAACCTGTGACTATAACTAGAATATTAGAAAAACCAGAGTATTTAGGTCATACAGTAAGCTTTAAAACCACTAGAAAATCTTATAAAAACAAAAAGAAAATATGGAATCCTAAAGATGAGTGGTTAATCTTTAAAAATACACATGAAGCTATTATAGATCAGGAAACCTTTGATATTGTTCAAAGACTCAGAGATGGCAGGCGTGTTAGAAATAATTTAGGAGAAATGCCAATTTTATCAGGAATGCTTTACTGCGCAGATTGTGGCAAAAAGCTCTACCAAGTTCGAGGTAAAGGCTGGGTGCACGATAAGGAATATTTTGTGTGTGCTAGTTATAGAAAACATAAAGGGATGTGTACTTCTCATCAAATTAAGAATGTTCAGGTTGAAAGTATTCTCCTTCATGAGTTAAAAAACATTACTGCTTTTGCAAGAAATCATGAAGATGAGTTTGTAGCCCTTGTTATGAAAAAGAGTGAAAAAGAACTAAATCATAAACTCAAAAATAGCCATAGAGAATTAGAACAAGCAAAAGCGAGAATTACAAAACTTGATACCATAGTTCAAAAGCTGTATGAAGATAACCTTGATGGTAAAATTTCTGATGAAAGATTTAGGATAATGTCATCATCTTATGACAAGGAACAAGCTGAGCTTACTAAAAAGATACAAACTCTTGAAAGCTTTATTTTTGAAACTACTAATCAAAGTCTAAATGTCGAGTCCTTTATAATGCTAGTAAAAAAATATACAGATATCAAAGGACTGAATGCAGAGATAATTAGAACTTTCGTAGATAAGATTTATGTGGAACAGTCTCAAAAGGTAGAAGGTTCAAGAACAAAGAAACAAACCATCTGGATACAATGGAACTACATTGGAGTATTAGATATCAATCAAAATACAGAAAAATCGGCATAACTAGTATTTCTACTAATCATGCCGATTTTTTTAAGGAATTAAATCCCTAATTTACTGCCTCTTATGGTGTCTCCCATTTTTTCAATAGTTCCTCCACATTTTGTAGTAGATAATAGCCCCATGAAAACCAGTCCCACTGAACTCAATAAAAATCCAAGTATCGCAACAAAAAACTGATCTCCTACTCTATACCCAAGGTACGGTGGAAAAATCAAATTTCCCGCTCCAAAGAACATAGAAAACAACGCCATACCACTTACCAAAATCAAATTCTTTTTTTTCATATTAACCTCTTGATAAAAATTTTAATCATCTTTTTAATTTAATTTTATCACAATAACTATACTCTAACAACAAACATACTTGACCGAATATTTGTTTTGTTGTAAAATATTTCTAGGTGATTTTATGGAATTAAAACAAAAACTTGCTATACTCTCAGATGCAGCCAAATACGATGTCAGTTGCTCATCAAGTGGTTCCTCACGAGCTAACAAGAAAAACGGAATTGGAGCTGCACAAAATTGTGGAATATGTCACAGTTGGTCTGAAGATGGAAGATGCATATCGCTACTAAAAATCTTACTTACGAATAAATGCATATATTCTTGCGAATATTGCATCAATAGATGTGAAAACCAAATAGAAAGAGCAGAATTTAGTCCAGAAGAAGTGGCAGAGTTGACCATTAATTTTTACAAGAGAAACTACATAGAAGGACTTTTCTTATCTAGTGGAGTAGTAAAAAGCCCGGATCACACAATGCTTAAATTAATCAGAGTGGCAGAAATTTTACGCAACGAAAAAAATTTCAACGGCTACATTCACATGAAGGCAATCCCTGGAGCAAGTCAAGAATTGATACACAGATTAGGAGAACTAGTAGACCGTATGAGTATCAACATCGAACTTCCCACAAAAACCAGCCTCAAAATGTTAGCCCCTCAAAAAACATACGAATCAATAGAACAACCCATGGACTATATAAAAGAATCCATAAATCAATATAAATTTGACAAGAAAAAATTCAAAAGTACGCCAATATTTTTACCTGCAGGACAATCCACCCAAATGATAATCGGAGCAGGCGGAGAAAGCGACCTCACAATAATCAACAAAGCAAGCTCATTATACGAAAACTACAAACTAAAAAGAGTGTTCTACTCAGGATTCGTTCCAGTAATCAAATCAAAATTTACACAAGGAATAAAAAAAGTCCCATTATTGCGAGAACACAGACTCTACCAAGCTGATTGGCTAATGAGATACTACAACTTCAAATCACACGAAATTCTGAACAAAAATAACCCGTTCTTCGATCTCACACTAGACCCAAAAGCATTCTGGGCAGTCCAAAACGCAGATAAATTCCCACTAGAAATCAACAAAGCATCATATAACGACCTACTGAGAGTACCAGGATTTGGTCCGACATATGCAAGAAGAATAATCAACGCAAGAAAATTTTCCAACCTATCGTATGATGACCTCAAAAACCTCAAAATCTCAACCAAAAAAGCCAAAAACTTCATTCTAGTCAACGGAATATATCGAGGAACAAAATACACTACAAAAGAACAATTGATAGATATTTTGAGAGTACAAGAAGGTCAGCATGCCTCTCAACTTAGTTTTTTGGAGTAATCATGAAATACACTTATGACGGAAGCCTTGAAGGACTATTCACTATAATATTTGAACAATACAAATTCTTAGAACAAGCCAATATATCAATAAAAAACAACCAGCTTGATTTTCTAAATGACGACATATTCGTACAAACAGATACAGAAAAATTTACTCGAGTAAAAAAATCGCTCATAAAAAACTTTGGATACGCATTTTACACCAGAATCAACCTAGTTTACCTATCAGAAGATCACGAAAAATCAGCCATAATAGCCAAAACAGTCAAAAACATGTACAAATACGGATATAATTACCTAAACTCATCTGATATCATAGCTGCAAAATTCAACAGACTTTGCAAATTCTCATCCAGAGAAATTCACTCATATAAAGGACTTCTTCGATTCAAAGAAATACAAGAAGGGTTCTTGTTTGCAGAATTTGAGCCCAAAAACGACATACTTCAAGCCATATCGTATCATTTCATCAGAAGATTGACCAACGAAAAATTTGTCATCTACGACAAAACTAGAAGCAAATGCTCCATATACTCCGACCACAAATTGAACTTCTACGACGTGCAAAAAATGTTCACAAAAGAAAGCTTATCGGAAAAATTTTTCGAAGACTGTTGGATTGAATTTTATAACAGCGTAGGAATTTCAGAACGCAAAAACCCAAAACTAATGCAAAACAACATGCCCAAAAGATATTGGAAATACCTTCCTGAAAAGCAAAACATAAAAGACGTTTTTAGAAAATAATATAGCGTGCCAAAATTTAATTATTTTTGGCACGCTATTACTTTTATCGTATTCTTTTTGCCACTACTACGAATCTACCGCTTTCTGCAAAATAGCTG
This sequence comes from Finegoldia sp., assembly GCA_029983915.1. GTDB lineage: Bacteria > Bacillota > Clostridia > Tissierellales > Peptoniphilaceae > Finegoldia. The sequence continues at coordinate 8,647 of JASBYN010000025.1, forward strand.
CAAGTAGATAATTGTACTATTTGGTCATTGTACGATAAATTTTCAATATTTCCATAATATGAAATCCTCGATATATTATCTATATAATTTTTAAATTGTTCTTCTGTCCAATCTCCAACTTGATTATAATAATCAAAATGTTCTTTATCTAAATCAGCAGAAAAAGCTGCTATTACCTCGTATTTTCTAGATTCATTTTCAGTTTCAAAATTTATTACAGGATGAGATTTTTTGTATTCAATATCCTGATATCTTTCCAACGTTCCAAACATGGTATCATTTTTCATATTATGAGAATATATTATAAATGATTTGCTTTGAACGTCACTTCCCTTTCCAATAAAAGGAGTTCCACTAAAAGACCACTTCTTATCAAAATCTCTTCGCAAATAAAATTCTATATCTTCTGGCGTATACATAACAGGATAATCAATAGGTGTATCATCTATTTTTAGCCATCCTATATAATCCGAATTTTGACTGTGAATTTTTTCATATCTAGATTTTATCTTTTCTTTTTTTAAATTATCAGAATTTTGACTGTCCTCATCTTTTATATCTATTTCCTTTTTTAGTTCCACAAATCTAGCCTTTTCTTTGGATTCGCTTAATTTTATCGTGGCTATTTTATATCCAGAAAAAGCAATTACACATATCAAAAAAACTGTGATTATCTTTCTAATTAAACTCGATTTTGATTTCATTTCTTACCTCTACTATTATTTTACTGTATTATATCATATTATGCAGAAAAAAAGAGAAATTTTGAACTAGTCAAAATTTCTCTAAAATCTTATAGATTTATATTTTTCAACATATATGAAACACGTTCATCTACATTAATCTGATCTTTTGTAGCAATCTAATTATTTTCTTCTTTTCTTTGATTGCATGAATGCAAGTGCAGATGCTGCCATTGCTATCCCACTAGCATACATTCCTACATTAGATACATCAGATGTATCTGGAGCCTTGTTAGATTTCTTATCAGATTTTTGTTCATCAGATTTTGATTCAGTGTTTCCACCATTGTTGTCAGTGTTTCCACCGTTGTCAGTTTCTCCATCGTTGTCAGTTTCTCCACCGTTATCAGTCTCTACTAATTTGTCTGATTCAATCATATCCACTGAACTATCTTTGTAAGTTATTGTTGCATTTCCATTATCTGATATTTCTATCTTTGTTCCTTCTGGTAGGTTTGGATTCGCTTTTAATATAGCTTCTTTTACTGCTTCTTTTTCAGCTTCTGTCAAGTTGTTGGTATCTGCTACTTCTACTTTATCTGTTGGAGCTACTACTTCTATTTGATCTGCTAGGCTTAGTGCTTTTTCACTTACTAATTTGTCAGAAGTTATCGTGTCTATTGAATTATCTGTATAAGTTATTGTTGCATTTCCTTTTTCATCTACCACAATTTGTGTTCCTTCTGGCAAGTTTGGATTTGCTGCAATTATAGCTTCTTTTACTTTTTCTTTTTCAGCATCTGTCAAGTTATTAGCATCTGATACTTCTAGTTTTTCAGCTGGAAGATTTACTTCTGTTTGGTCTGCTATACTTGGTTGTTTTTGCAATACTAAATCACTTGCATTAAGTTTATCTACTGAACCATCACTGTAAGTTATTGTTGCATTTCCATCATCTGATATTTCTATCTTTGTTCCTTCTGGTAAGTTTGGATTTACAGCTTTTATCGCTTGCTCAACTTTTGCTTTTTCTTCTGCTGTTAAACTGTTAGCATCTGCTACTTCTAGTTTTTCAGTTGGAAGAGCTACTTCAGTTTTTTCTGCTAGTGTTTTTTCTCTTTCAGAAATAACTTGGTCTGCTGAGATTGTGTCTGTTGAATTGTCTTTGTAAGTTATTGTTACTTGACCATCATTAGATACTACAATGTCTTTGATTTTATCTTTTATTGCTTCATTTGCATCTGCTACTGCTTGTTTAACTGCTGCTTTTTCACCATCTGTTAGTTTGTTAGCATCTTCAACTTCCACTTTTTCTCCTGGAATGCTTGGTTCTGTTGTTTCTGCTAATGTTTTTTCTCTTTCACTTACTAATTTGTCAGAAGTTATTGTGTCTGTTGAATTATCTGTGTAAGTTATTGTTATTTCACCTGTATCACTTACTGCAATGTCTTTGATTTTATCTTTTATTGCTTCATTTGCATCTGCTACTGCTTGTTTAACTGCTGCTTTTTCAGCATCTGTTAATGCTGTCTTGTTTTCAACTTGAACTTTTTCTCCTGGAACGCTTGGTTCTGTTGTTTCTGCTATACTTGGTTGCTTTTGCAATACTAAATCACTTGCATTAAGTTTATCAAATGATCCATCATTGTAAGTTATTGTTGCATTTCCATTATCTGATATTTCTATCTTTGTTCCTTCTTGTAGGTTTGGATTGGCTTTTAATATAGCTTCTTTTACTGCTTCTTTTTCACCATCTGTCAAGTTATTTGTATCTGCTACTTTCAATTTTTCAGTTGGAAGATTTACTTCTGTTTGGTCTGCTGTACTTGGTTGTTTTCCTTCCACTAGATCACTTGCATTAAGTTTGTCGACTGAACCATCACTATATGTTATTGTTACTTCACCTTTATCAGATACTCTAATGTCTGTTCCTTCTGGCAAGTTTGGATTTGCTGCAATTATAGCTTCTTTTACTTTTTCTTTTTCAGCATCTGTCAAGTTATTAGCATCTGATACTTCTAGTTTTTCAGCTGGAAGATTTACTTCTGTTTGGTCTGCTATACTTGGTTGTTTTTGCAATACTAAATCACTTGGATTAAGTTTATCAAATGATCCATCACTGTAAGTTATTGTTACTTCACCTTTATCAGATACTCTAATGTCTGTTCCTTCTGGCAAGTTTGGATTTGCTGCAATTATAGCTTCTTTTACTTTTTCTTTTTCAGCATCTGTCAAGTTATTAGCATCTGATACTTCTAGTTTTTCAGCTGGAAGATTTACTTCTGTTTGGTCTGCTATACTTGGTTGTTTTTGCAATACTAAATCACTTGGATTAAGTTTATCAAATGATCCATCACTGTAAGTTATTGTTACTTCACCTTTATCAGATACTCTAATGTCTGTTCCTTCTGGCAAGTTTGGATTTGCTGCAATTATAGCTTCTTTTACTGCTTGTTTTTCAGCATCTGTTAAGTTATTTGTATCTGCTACTTCTAGTTTTTCAGTTGGAGCAACTACTTCTGTTTGGTCAGCTAAGCTTGGTTGTTTTCCTTTTACTAAATCACTTGCATTAAGTTTGTCTACTGAACCATCACTGTAAGTTATTGTTGCATTTCCTTTTTCATCTACCACAATTTGTGTTCCTTCTGGTAAGTTTGGATTTATTGCAATTATAGCTTCTTTTACTTTTTCTTTTTCAGCATCTGTCAAGTTATTTGTATCTGCTACTTCTAGTTTTTCAGTTGGAAGAGCTACTTCAGTTTTTTCTGCTAGTGTTTTTTCTCTTTCAGAAATAACTTGGTCTGCTGAGATTGTGTCTGTTGAATTGTCTTTGTAAGTTATTGTTACTTGACCATCATTAGATACTACAATGTCTTTGATTTTATCTTTTATTGCTTCATTTGCATCTGCTACTGCTTGTTTAACTGCTGCTTTTTCAGCATCTGTTAATGCTGTCTTGTTTTCAACTTGAACTTTTTCTCCTGGAACGCTTGGTTCTGTTGTTTCTGCTAGTTTCTTTTCTCTTTCACTTACTAATTTGTCAGAAGTTATCGTGTCTGTTGAATCGTCTGTGTAAGTTATTGTTACTTGACCAGCATCAGATACTGCAATTTCTTTTATTTTATCTTTTATTGCTTCATTTACATCTGCTACTGCTTGTTTAACTTTTTCTTTTTCTTCATCTGTTAATGCTGTCTTGTTTTCAACTTGAACTTTTTCTCCTGGGATACTTGGTTCTGTTGTTTCTCCTAATGTTTTTTCTCTTTCACTTACTAGTTTTCCAGCTTCGATTGTATCTTTTGAATTATCTGTGTAAGTGATTGTTACTTCGCCTGTGCCAGATACTGCAATGTCTTTGATTTTATCTTTTATTGCTTCATTTGCATCTGTTACTGCTTGTTTAACTGCTGCTTTTTCTTCGTCTGTTAGTTTACTAGCATCTTCAACTTCCACTTTTGTTTGTGGTACATTTGGTTCTGTTGTTTCTGCTAATGTTTTTTCTCTTTCACTTACTAATTTGTCAGCAGATATTGTGTCTGTTGAACCGTCTTTGTAAGTTATTGTTACTTCGCCTGTATCAGATACTGCAATGTCTTTGATTTTATCTTTTATTGCTTCATTTGCATCTGCTACTGCTTGTTTAACTGCTGCTTTTTCAGCATCTGTTAATGCTGTCTTGTTTTCAACTTGAACTTTTTCTCCTGGAACGCTTGGTTCTGTTGTTTCTGCTAGTTTCTTTTCTCTTTCAGCAATAACTTTGTCTGCTGAGATTGTGTCTGTTGAATTATCTGTGTAAGTTATTGTTACTTCGCCGGTATCACTTACTGCAATTTCTTTGATGCTATCTTTTATTGCTTCATTTGCATCTGTTACTGCTTGTTTAATAGCTGCTTTTTCAGTATCTGTTAGTTTGTTAGCATCTTCAACTTCCACTTTTGTTTGTGGTACATTTGGTTCTGTTGTTTCTGCTAATGTTTTTTCTCTTTCACTTACTAATTTGTCAGCAGATATTGTGTCTGTTGAACCGTCTTTGTAAGTTATTGTTACTTCGCCTGTATCAGATACTGCAATGTCTTTGATTTTATCTTTTATTGCTTCATTTGCATCTGCTACTGCTTGTTTAACTGCTGCTTTTTCAGCATCTGTTAATGCTGTCTT
>JASBYN010000020.1 GCA_029983915.1 Finegoldia sp.
TGCATGTGTTAAGCACGCCGCCAGCGTTCGTCCTGAGCCAGGATCAAACTCTCAATTTAATGTTTGTTTGTCTTAGCTTCTTCAGCTGACTTTTGCTTTTTTATATTCTCACCGAATTATTGTTTTGGTTTGTACTTCTTTCTCAAAGTATTTACTTATTTAAATTTTTAAGGTTCTATGTTAAATTTGTTTGTCGTCTTAGTGACAACTTACTTCAGCACTTCGTAACGACTTTATAAGTTTATCATACTTTCTAAGTCTTGTCAACACTTTTTTTGAATTTCTTTTTCTTCAAATTAGTGTCATTTGAATTGTTGCTTTAGTGAACTATTATAGTTTACTATGCTTCTTCTTTTTTGTCAAGTGTTTTGTAAAACTTTTTTTATTTTTCTTTTACTCTTTTTACTTCGCTTTTAGCAATTTAAAAAGCACTTAACTTAAAGTGCTTTTCTATATTATCAAGTTATTCACCTTTTGTCAAGTGCTTTTTCGTTTTTATTTTAAATATCGAGTTGTTATATACATGTGCGTTGGTGTTGTGTCGTATTGATTTTGAAAATAGCGATGCTATTAGTATTCCAAGTGCTATGCTACATGCAAATACCATGGAGTTTCCAGCATGATGAAGTGCTAGTTTGCTGTTTTGCTCTATTATATAGTACATCGTATAATACATATCAGCTCCTGGAACTAATGATATTATTCCCGGTATTACGAACACCGTAACTGGCATATGAATTTTGGTGGAAGATATTTCTCCTATTATTCCTATTACTGCAGATGCTAATAATATCGCAACAAATTTGTTGTTGAGTATGTTGGTCAAATTTTTGTACAAAAACCAACTTATGAATCCAGATACGAAAACTACTTTGTAAGATTTTTTAGGAGAGTCATAAAACAATGAAAATCCCAATGTGGCAAATGCCGATATTATTGATTCTATAATTATTTTTATCATTATATCGCCTCCATCAATAGTGCCAAGTACAATACGCTACCTACTCCAAGAGCTATGCTAAGCGCTGTGATTATTGCGTTGATCATTGAGCTGATTCCCGATACTAAATCGCCACTTAGTATGTCTCGTACTGAATTTGTTATGGAAACTCCAGGCACAAACGGCATTATACATCCTATTATTATGCTGTCGAATTTCAATTCAATTCCAAGTCTTCCAAATAAATTTACAGTTATCATTGTGATAAGTGTCATAAATGCTACTGTTATGTAAGTGATTACAAATTGAGGATTTTCCTTTTTTTGAAAAAATCTACAGAGCAATATCTCTACTATTGATATGAAAAACGCCAGTATCGGCTCTAGTATTCCTCCTACTAATAGATTAGCAAATAATCCAGATGCTGCCGATGCTCCTATTATATAAAGGTATTTGTTGATTTGTCTTTCGTTGATTGTGTTGATTATTTGAGTTGCTTCTTCTAGTGTGTATTTGTCTTTGACGAAATTTCTAGAGAAATTATTTATTTCGTTGATTTTCCATAGGTTCGTCCCTTTAGGCATTGTTCTTCTAAGTGTGATTAGATCTCCAAAATCAAATGTGAGGCATACTATTATACAAGTGTACGATACAAATACATTGATTTTTCTAACTTTTTGTATGCTTGCACTCATTCTAAAAGCCGTGTCTTCTACTCTGTAAGTTTCTGCTCCACTTTCTAGAAGAATTTGCGCTGTATCAGCGACTATATTTATTAAATTTTGGCAATCTTCTTTTGTTTTTACAATTTGCAAAATATCTCCCCCAGTATTAAAATTATAACATAAGGAGGAATGTTATGGACATTATAAAGAACAGAAGAAGTATTAGAAGATTTAATTCAGAGAAAGTTTCTACTGAGGATATGAAAAAAATCGTTGAGGCAGGAACTTTATCTCCTACAGGAAAAAATTTACAGGAGAATATTATTGTCGCTATTAGTTCTGACGATGTTTTGAATAATTTACTATCTTCTATTAGAAAGCATTTGAACAACGAAAATTATAACGGATTCTACAATTGTAAGAATATGATATTGGTTTTAAGTCCTTATGATAACAATAATAAAAAATTCGACAGCGGCTGTATTATGGAAAACATGATGTTGAGAGCTAGCGAGATAGGAGTTGGAAATGTATGGATAAATCAATTTTTTGATTCATACGATAGTCCAGCAATCAGAGCTTTTTTAAATTCTATAGATATAGATGAAAAATACGAGATAACTTGTGCATTGGCTTTGGGTTATAGTGATGATATTCCTAAGCAAAAAGAAAACAAGTTTGTAACTAAATTTATATAGCAAAAATGGACCGATTGATCGGTCCATTTTTTATTTCTAGAAGTTGTCGTAATATATTCTATCGTCCGTAACTCCAACTTCATTCAAAGCTTTTACTAATGATTCTATCATTCTTGGCGATCCACACAAGTAAGCTGAACTGTTTTTGCCAGTATCTTTACAATATTTTTTAATTGCATCATCTGCGTGTCCTGTATCTCCTTGCCAATTCATTTCAGGAGTGACTCTTGAAAGGACAGGTACAAATTTGAAATCATATAAGTCTTCTTCAAATTCTTTCAATTCATCTAATAAGAATAAGTCATCCGGTGTTTTAGCTCCGAAGTAAAATCTAGCTTTTCTCTTGATGTCGTTGTCTCTCATATGGTTGAGTATAGATCTTATAGGTGCAAATCCCGTTCCTGCTGCTCCTAGTATTATTTCTGTGTCTTCATCGTGATAGTAGAAATCTCCATAAGGTCCGTTGATTGTGACTTTATCGCCTTCTTTTAATATTTTATGACAATAAGTTGTACATATACCTTTTGTATATCCTATCAACAATTCAATGTGTCTTTCATCTCTTATACTAGATGCTATTGAATACGCTCTAAATACTTCTTCATCTGATCCTTCATATCCGTCTCCTGCTGGATATGCTTCTGCTTTTAATTGAATGTATTGACCAGGTTTAAATTTAATAGTTTCTCCTTCTGGAAGTTCAAATCTAAATTTTGTGATTCTATCTGTCAAAGGAAGTTTTTCTACTAATGTAGTTTCATATTCTTTTACGTTGAACAATTCTTCAGGTATTTGAATTGAGATGTCTTTTTTTACTTTTACTTGACAAGATAATCTGACGTTAGAATTCAACTCTTCTTCTGTCAACATAGGCTTTTCTGTAGCTAGTACAGGTCCTGCTCCTTCTATTACTTTTACTTTACAATATCCACAAGATCCTTTACCGCCACACGCCGATGGTATGAATACTTTTTGATTTCTAAGAGTTGATAATAAACTATCTCCACCATCTACTGTGTATTCTTTGTCGTCGTTTATAGTCAATTTAACTTCTCCGTAATCTGCGATGTACTTATCTGCAAAAGATAATAATAATGCAAATATCGCACAGAGAACAGCGACTACTACTGTAGTAATAATTATTTGTCCCATAACTCCTCCTTACGATATTTGTACTATTCCGGAAAATCCTATGAATGCCATTGCCATTATTCCGGTGATAATCAAAGTTATAGGTGAGCCTTGCAATCCAACAGGTATAGATTTGTCTTTAATTTTAGATCTTATTCCAGCCATTGATACTATAGCCAATAACCATCCAAGTCCGCTTCCTATCGCAAATCCAACTGTTTGCAAGAAATTGTAATTTCTTATTACCATGAACAAACTTACCCCTAAAATCGCACAGTTTACAGTGATTAATGGTAAGAATATTCCCAAAGCATAGTATAGATTTGGAATGTATTTTTCCAATATCATTTCCAACAATTGCACAAATGCAGCTATGGATATGATAAATATAATGTATCTTAAATATTCTATCTTGAACATGACTACTAATTTATACAAGAAGAAGTTTATGATAGTTGTTATAGTCAAAACAAATGTTACTGCTATTCCAAGTCCTGTTGCCGTTTCAATTTCTTTACTTACAGCTATGAAAGAACACATTCCTAAAAAGTTAGAGAATATCATGTTCGAAGTAAAGATCGATGCAAAAAATATTACTAATGGGCTAATTGTCATTATTTAGCATCTCCTTTCTCGCTTTTAAGATGGTTGTTGGCAATCCACATTATTATAGGTAAAATGAAGAATGCTGCAGGTGGCATAACCATCATAGTCCATGGAACAAATGATTGAGGCATAATTCTAAATCCAAATATCGAACCAAATCCCAATAATTCTCTTATTATTGCTATCGATACTAAAACCAATGTATAACCCAATCCAGAAGAAATCCCATCTATGAAACTACTTATAGGATCGTTGCTGATTGCAAATGCTTCTGCACGTCCCATTATTATACAGTTTGTGATTATAAGTCCTACATAAGGCCCTAAAGTTTTGCTCATTTCCGGCATATAAGCTCTCAAGAAAATATCTACAATTATTACGAAAAATGCAATTATAAATACTTGCACCATCATACGAATATGTTTCGGTGTTACATTTCTCAACAAACTTATCAAAAATGAAGAACATCCTGTTACAAACGACAACGCTAGTCCCATTACCAATGAATTCATACACAAGTTAGTAACAGCTAATGTAGAACAAATACCTATGACTTGAATAAGAACTGGGTTATCATCTAGCAATCCGCTCTTCAATATATTTCCATATTTTTTTTGATTAGCCATTATTTACCTCCATTCTCAATAAATTCACTGACATCTTCGTTGATCATATTCACTACGAAAGTAGATGTCTGAGTTGCTCCACTAATAGCATCTATATTTCCACCATTAGCAGGCTTATTGATTACTATTTTCCCATCTACAGGATTTGAAATATCGAGATTTCTGTATTGTTCTTTGTAAGAATCTTCAGTGATACGTCCTCCTAATCCTGGAGTTTCAGATTGACTGATAAATTCTATTCCAACTATTTTTTTCATGTCTTTGCTAATTCCAACATATCCTGTGATAGAACCCCACAATCCAGGTCCATCGATAGGAACTGCATACGCTTGAGTTTCTCCATTTTGTTCTAATACGTATAATTTTTTACCTTTGTATTCTTCTTCTTTTACATTGTCTTTGAATGTCTTGTCGATATTAGAAGCAGATGTATCTTTTGGCAAAATATTAAAAACGTTCAATATTTTTTGTTTTAATTCAATATCTTGATTGAATTCTACTGTAGGAGTCGTTATTTGATTCAAAAAAGCTAACGCTAATGTTAATACAAGTGACAATACCAGCATAAAAACTACAGGATATACGACTGATTTTTTCTTAGCCATTAACTTGCGCCTCCTTATTTAATTTTTGCTTTTTATTTTCTTTGATTTTATTAACACAATAATCTATAATTGGAGCAAATGTGTTTCCAATAAGAATAGCAAACATAACTCCACCTGCAAATAAAGCAAATCCTCTGATAATTACAGTGACAATTCCTATTATAATTCCATAAATCCATTTACCTGCAGTAGTTTTTGCAGCTGATACAGGATCTGTCGCCATGAATACCGTACCGAATAAAAATCCTCCCATCAACATTCCTTGAATAGGATTAGGTACAGATGCCACATGCAATGCATTAAATACCAAACTCAACGCACAAAATCCAACTACACTTGCTGCCATTATTTCCCAACTAGCTATTTTCTTATAAATCAAATAAATTGCAGCCAATATAACTAAAATTTTGGAAGTCTCACCGATAACTCCTGGAATTTGACCTAAAAACGTAGAAGATACAGATTGATATACAGATTGCATTTTAAAAGCAGTCATAGGAGTCGACTGAGTTACAGAATCCAATGCGTTAGTCATATAAGTTCCAAAACCTCCTGGAAATCCCGAAGCCGCCTTGTTCCAGAAAATTGTCATTTGTTGAGGAAAGTTAACGTATATGAATACACGACCTACAAGTGCAGGATTGAACACGTTTTTCGCAAATCCCCCAAAAATCATCTTTCCAAAAAATATACCAAAAGCTATTCCCACAATGGAAATCCACAAAGGAATTGCTACAGGTAAAGTCATCGTATACAAACAAGCTGTCACGATAGCAGCTTCAGATATTTTATTTCTTTTAAATATCTTGCTATTGGAAAGATACTCTACCAAGGATGCAACTACAATATTGACAAGCAATAATACCAATACCCTAAGGCCATAAAAATACGTCGCTACTAAAGCGATTGGTAATAACGCCAACATTATAGGATGCATCATCTTTTGTTTCATAAAATACTTATTATAAAACTCTTTCACTTTTACACCCCTTACATCAAAAATTATTAATCTCATCCATCAATTTAATAGATAACCCCGTAAAATTTAATGGATGAACATATGAGTCCGTTAAATTATTTTTTACCAAATAAATAAAATGCTCTATCTCATAGCTCATAGCCGGCCTATCATCGTCTATGAGAATCTCTTCATTTTTATTTCGGTCTATAAATTTAACTCTGGATAGCCTATTAATGTTAGAAAATTCTATAATTCCCTCTTCTCCAATGATTTGACACGGAGAAAAACTATCTATAATTTTGCTATACATAATGACACAATCCATATCGTCATATGTAAAAATGACACTACCTTGCCCTATAGCTTCTGTGTATAACCTATAATTATTTCCAATAAAATTTATAGGTTCACCAAACAAATTAACGGCACATTCTATCAAATACACCCCTATATCAGTCAATGCACCAGAACCCAGCTCAGGTCTAAAAGCATTTTCTATAATGCCATTTTTCAACTTATCATATCTAGAAGAATACTGATTATAAGAAAATACAGCTCTTCTTATATCCCCTAATCTATGTAAATTATCTTTGATAGTGCTAAAAGATTTTGTGTACACAGGAACCATAGCATCCATTAAAAGTA
>JASBYN010000021.1 GCA_029983915.1 Finegoldia sp.
CTGGTAAAAGCACGATTTGTAAGCTGATTCAAAACTACTACAGAAATTATGAGGGAAATATATCGATAGACGGCATAAATTACAGAGATATATCAGAAGATTCTTTGAATAATTTAATATCAACAATAGAACAAGAAGTATACTTGTTTGATGGAACAATTGAAGAAAATATCAGCTTATACAATGAATTAAATGAAAAAGAGCTAGACGAGATAATCAAAAAAACAAGACTCGATAAAGTTCTAGAGAGAAAAAATGCCACAATCCAAACTAAAATTTTCGAAAATGGATTAAACCTATCTGGAGGAGAAAAACAAAGAATAGCACTTGCAAGAGCTTTGGCTAGAAAAAGTGAAATCCTAATTTTAGATGAAGCCACAGCTTCCCTTGACAATGACACATCCAATTTTATCCTCAGAAACATCCTAAACGAAAAAGAACTTACAGTAATAGAAGTCACACATCATATGGATCCTAAAAACATCGACTTTTACGATGAAGTTATAGAAATAAAAAATGGTAGAGTCGAAAGCATAACCAAAAAAGAATTAAGCGAAAGCGAAAATATGGTTTTGAGATTGAAAATGGTATAGAGATTAAAATTAAATAATCACTACTTATAAGAACAGATAGCTAAATTGCCATTTGTTCTTATTTTTATAGTAAAAGTGAGTAAGACAAAAAAAGGCTAAAACTCAATTTGATTAGTTTTAGCCTTTTAAAATCATATGGTGGAGATGAGGAGAGTCGAACTCCTGTCCAAAAATATGTCCATAAGAACTTCTCCGAGTGCAGTCAATTAAGTTTTATTCGTCAATCAAAATTTAATTGACAAAATCGTGATTGATATATCCTCTAATTAATCTTATAAATTCGAGGAAGATTTATAAGATTTTCCTGTTATAATTTGAGATTCCGATGAAAACACAGGAAAATTTTCAAATTCGGAATCGGCCGCCATTATTAGGCAGCTAATGCGAAGTTATTATCTTCAGCGTTTATATTTAGTTGTCCTTTTTTTACGTTTGTAGACGAAAACGACTCGCTATTCAAACTTCGATATCCCTGTCGAAACCAAAGACATCCCCATGTTTGTAAAGTATATTTTACCATAGATTCAAATTTTATTCAAGAAATGAGATTCAATATTAAATAAATTTACATGAATTAAGTGAAGATTTTGTATTACGTTGATAAATACTGATATATATTATAAAATATTATTGATAAATTATTCATGGAGGTATTTATGAAAATAGCAATTGCAGCAGATCATGGTGGATTTGAATTGAAAAATTCCATGGTTGAATATATAAAAGAATTGGGATATGAGGTAAATGATTTTGGGACTGATTCAGCTGATTCAGTGGATTATCCTGATTATGCTAGAAAAGTATGCGAAGATATACAAAATGAGAAAAGCGATTTGGGAATTTTAATTTGTGGTACTGGTATAGGAATGAGCTTGGCAGCAAATAAATTCTCAGGAATTAGAGCTGCTTGTGTATCAGATGTTTACAGTGCAAAAATGAGCAGAAATCACAACAACGCAAATGTGTTGTGTTTTGGTGCGAGAGTTGTCGGAGATGAAGTCGCTAAATTATTGATAAAAACTTTTTTGGAAAATGAATTTGAAGGCGGTCGCCACGAGAGAAGAGTCAACAAGATAATGGACATAGAAAAAGAAAACAAGGATTTGTAATATGTCAAAAAAAGCTTTAATAATTGACGGTTCTTCGTTGTTATTTAGGGGATTTTACGCTATTAAAAATTTGACTACAAAGGCTGGAATTCATACTAATGGAGTTTTTGGATTTATGAATATGTATTATTCTGTGATGGATAAATTGAATCCTGATTCTATAGTGGTGTGTTTTGATAGAAAAGAGCCTACTTTTAGGCATGAAAAATATTCTGAATACAAAGGCAATAGGCAAGATACTCCAGAAGAACTATTAGGTCAATTTGATTTGTTAAAAGAGCTTTTGAGTGCGATGAATGTGAAATACATCGACTTGAAAGGATATGAGGCTGACGATATTGCAGGTACTTTGGCTAGAAGGGCATCTGAAGAAAATTACGAGGTTTTTCTATTAACTGGAGATAGAGATTATCTACAACTTATAGATGATAATACAAAAGTAGTATTGACCAAAAGGGGAATTACAGAGACTAAGATTTACGATGTGAAAACTTTGGACGAAGAGTATGGTCTTACTCCAAAGCAAATGATAGATTTGAAAGGTCTTATGGGAGATAAATCTGACAATATTCCTGGAATAAATGGAGTTGGCGAGAAAACTGCTTTGAAATACATCCAAAAATACAAGAGCATAGAAGGTTTATACGAGCACATCGATGAAATTTCTGGAAAGAAGACTAAAGAAAAGATAATAGATGGAGAAGAGATAGCTTATTTGAGTAGAGAACTAGGAACTATCAATACAAATGTGCCAATGGATTTGATAGGTTTTGATATTTTAGATTGCGAACCTGAAGAGGTAGATAATGAAAAACTCATAAAGGTTTTGGAAAAGCTAGAGTTCAATAGTTTTATCAAAAAGCTTCCAAACGATAAAAAAGAACAGAATTATAAGTATGAAAGTTTGGATGAAAATATCGACGAAATCAAATCTTATATAAAAGAAAATAATAAATTCACTTTTTCATTATTTAATGATGGATTGTACGTGGATAATGAGCCTGTGATTTTTTCTATATATACTGACAAGGTGTATATAACTGAAAATGTAGATTTGGTAAAAAAATTCAAGGAAGAATTTGAATCTGAGAAAGTAAACAAATTATCTTTTGATATAAAACCTTGTATTTATCATTTGATGAGATATGGAATAGATATTTCTTATAATTACGACGACATTGTGATTATAGAATATTTGTTGGATCCATCTAAGACAAGCTATAGTATGGAAAGATCTGATCCTAAGGTTGTAGGATATGATTTTAGAAGTTTGGAAGATATTACAGGTAAGGGCAAATCCAAGAAAAACTTATTGGATGCAGACAAGAAGGAAATTTATAATTACATCGTAAAATACATGATGTTCACTAATGAATTGTACAAAAGTGTAGATGAAATCGAAAAAGAAGGTATGTTGGAATTATATAGAGATGTCGAACTACCTCTTATAAAAGTTTTGTGCGATATGGAATACACAGGTGTATATGTAGAGAAATCGACTTTGATAGAAATGGGAGATTTGTTTGATACAGAGATAAAATCTATCGAGCAAAAAGTTGAAGAACTTATAGGAAAGAAAATCAACATAAATTCTTCAAAACAATTAGCAGAAGTTTTGTTCGACGATTTGGGACTTCCTGTAATTAAGAAAAATAAGACAGGTCCTTCTACAGATCAAGAGGTATTAGAAAAGCTATCTGGAAGACATGAAATAGTCGACTATATTTTGAGATATAGAGTTATTTCAAAATTAAAGACTACTTATATTGATGGAATGGTAGATTTAATTAAAGAAGATGGAAAAATCCACACTACTTTCCAACAAACAATAGCTCAAACGGGAAGAATAAGTTCCACTAATCCAAATTTGCAAAACATCCCTATAAGGACTGAAGAAGGAAGATTAATCAGAAAAGCATTTGTAGCTGGAAATGATAAAGTTCTATTGGATGCCGATTATTCTCAGATAGAATTGAGAGTATTGGCTGATTTGGCAAATGACGAAGTGATGCTAGAAGCGTTCAAAAACGGAGCAGATATTCACAGAAAAACTGCAAGTGAAGTTTTTAAAGTGGATTTTGACAAGGTAACTTCTCTACAAAGATCCAATGCAAAAGCTGTAAATTTTGGTATAGTGTACGGAATAAGCGATTATTCTTTGAGTAAAGACCTCAACATCACTAGAAAAGAAGCCAAAGCGTATATCGAAAATTATTTGGATACCTATAAGGGAATCAAAAAATACATGGAAGATATCGTAAATGTCGCAAAAGAGCAAGGCTATGTAGAAACTATAATGAATAGAAGAAGATACATTCCAGAAATTTCTTCGAAAAATTACAACGTCAGAAGTTTTGGAGAACGTGTCGCGTTGAATACTCCTATTCAAGGTTCAGCAGCAGATATAATAAAAGTTGCCATGGTGAAACTTTACAACAAGTTAAGAGAAAATAATTTGAAAGCAAAAATGATTTTACAAGTGCATGACGAGTTGATAGTAGATTGTCCTGAAGAAGAAAAAGATCAAGTTTTGCAAATTATGTGCGATGTAATGACTAATGCTGTAGATTTGAAAGTCGATTTAAAAGTCGATGTAAATAGTTCGAAGACTTGGTATGATGCAAAATAAAAAAATAATCGCAATAACTGGAAATATCGCCAGTGGAAAAAGCAGTGTGTCTGATAAATTGAGAGAAAAAGGATTTGAAGTAATAGATTTTGACGAAGTATCACATCAAATCTACAAAAAAGGCGAAAAGACATACTACAAATTGATAGAAGAATTTGGCGAAGAGATATTATCTTCAGATGGAGAAATAGATCGCAAAAAATTAGCTAAGATTGTGTTTTCTTCAAGAAAATTATTAAAAAAGCTTGAAGAATTAACACATACTGATATAATATTAAGAGTAATCAATCAGATTGGAAGTGTGAAATCAAGCGTAATTTTCTTGGAGATTTCGCTGTATTTAGAGACGAAAGAATTGATAGAAAGTCATATAGATATAGATGAGAAATGGGTTGTAATTTCCGACAAGGACATACGAATCAAAAGAGTGATGCAAAGAGACGATGTCGATTTCGATATGGCAATGAAAAAAATCAATTCACAGTACGACTATCAGACGTTGACAACTGATTTTGATGAGGTTATTATAAATAACGGGTCAAAATCGGAGTTAATGCATAGAATAGACGAATTAATAGATAGGAAAAAATTATGAAATTCATTAAAAGATTTTTAATCACAATATTGACGCTAATTGTGATCTTGTTTGTAATTGGATTTGGAGTTAGTGCATATGCCACTGCGTCTAGACCTGTAAAATACGTGGATGAAATCAACACTTATTCCAAAAAATACAACGTAGATCCACTTTTGGTTTTGAGCGTCATAGAAGTCGAATCTGGATTTGATCCAAATATAAAATCAAACGCAGGAGCTATAGGCTTGATGCAACTTATGCCTGATACTGCAGAAAGTATCAACAACATGAGAAACACTAATTTTACTTTGGAAGATTTGAAAAATCCAGAAAAAAATATAGAAATGGGTACTTCGTACTTATCTTATTTACTCCATCATTTCAAAAATCACGATTTGGCTATAGCAGCGTATAATGGTGGTATAGGAAATGTAAAAGAATGGTTATCTGATGAAGCTTTTTCAAAAGACGGAAAGACTTTGAGCGATATACCTTCTTCTGAAACTAAGTATTATGTTGTCAAAGTGAACAAACAATACAATATATATAAAATCTTTTATGAAGGGGAAACTCTCAAAGAGAATATGCATAAAGATTTTAAAGTTTGGGGTAAAAACTACATCAAATTACTAAAAAATATCATCAATAAATATTAAAGACCTTTTCAGGTCTTTTATGCAGGGGTGGTGGAATGGTAGACACGCTGTCTTGAGGGGGCAGTGGGAATTTTCCCGTGAGAGTTCAAATCTCTTTCTCTGCACCATTTTATTTTATTAAAGGGGTGAAAAAATGAGTTTAGAAAATCTGACTTTTAAAGG
>JASBYN010000022.1 GCA_029983915.1 Finegoldia sp.
AATCTGAAAAATTTGCAAGAGAAATCATTAGTACATCAATTCAAAGATATGCTGCCGACCAAGTAGCTGAATCTACTGTTTCAGTTGTCAATTTACCAAATGACGATATGAAAGGTAGAATCATAGGACGTGAAGGTAGAAATATCAGAGCATTTGAAACTTTGACAGGGGTTGATTTAATAATCGATGATACTCCAGAAGCAGTTGTATTATCTGCTTTTGATCCTGTTAGAAGAGAAATAGCCAGAATCGCTCTTGAAAAACTTATAGTTGATGGTAGAATTCATCCTACTAGGATAGAAGAAATGGTAGAAAAAGCCAAGAAAGAAGTAGAAAATACTATAAGAGAAAAAGGTGAAGAAGCTTGTGATGAAACTAATGTAAATGGATTACATCCTGAATTAATAAAAATTCTAGGTAAATTGCATTACAGAACTAGTTACGGACAAAATGTATTGAAACATTCTATTGAAGTTGCTAACATTGCCGGAATGCTTGCAAGTGAATTAGGAGTAAATGTTAGATTAGCTAAAAGAGGTGGATTGCTTCACGACTTAGGAAAGGCTATAGATCATGAGATTGAAGGCCCTCATGTTGAATTAGGTGTAAATGCCGCTAAAAAATTCAATGAACCTAAAGAGGTTATAAATTGTATTGAATCGCATCATGGTGACGTTGAACCTACATCTATTGAAGCGGTTTTAGTACAAGCTGCTGATGCAATATCTGCTGCAAGACCTGGAGCAAGACGTGAATCTATGGAAAACTACATTCAAAGATTAGAAAACCTTGAAGAAATAGCTAATTCATTTGATGGTATTGATAGTTCTTATGCAATACAAGCAGGTAGAGAACTTAGAATAATGGTTAAACCTGAAGTCATAGATGAAAGTTCTATGGTTGTATTAGCAAAAGAAATAGCTCATAAAATTGAAAACGAACTTGAATATCCTGGACAAATAAAAGTAAATGTAATAAGAGAAAGCAGGATATCAGATTACGCTAAGTAAGAATTGAATCAGAAGGTCAACACAAGTTGACCTTCTTCTAATATGGAGATGTTATTATGATAGATATGCATACACATTCGACAAATAGCGATGGAATGCTCGAAGTAAATAAATTAATCGATTATGCTTCAAAAATAAATTTAGATTGCGTTGCTATTAGTGATCACGATATATTATTAGAAGAATCATTTAACAGTGAAAAATTAAATATTATAAAAGCCGTAGAATTCGGTATAACTTATAAGTACAAAGAAGTTCATATTTTAGGTTACTTTGTAGATAAATCAAATGAAAAACTATATGAATTATCTAAATTAGCTAGAGAAGACAGAAGTAAAAGACTAGACATATTCATAGAAAAATTTGATAAACTCAATATCAAAATCGATAGAGAAAAAATCCTAAGCTATAGTGAAGATAAAATCTTTTCTAGAAGTCATCTAGCTCAATATTTAGTTGATATTGGAATTTGCAAAAATAAAAATGACGCTTTTAACGATTATCTATCTTATAATGGAAAATGCTATGTTCCTAAAGAATTTACATCATTGCAATATATAATTGATACCATCAAATCAGCATCAGGAGTATGCGTTTTGGCTCATCCAGTTACACTAAATGATGATAAAATAGTAAATGAAATTATAGACATGGGTATAGATGGAATAGAAGTCGTGAACTCAAAACATTCATTTGACGATATTATAAAATATTTAAACTTGGCTATATCTAGAAAAATTTTGTACACTGCTGGAAGTGATTGTCATGGTAGGGAATTTGATGGAAAATATCTTCTTGGAAATTTTGCGATAAACAAATCAGCATTTGAATCAATAAAAACATTACATGAGTTGAGAATCAATTCAAGTCGATCTTAGTATCGACTTTTTTTGTTTTCAAATTAAGTAAACATTGACATCAATAAAAATAAGTTGTATTGTATAATCATATGTAAAATCTATAAATTCAATAGAGAGGTAGTTTCATGTTATCAAATAAAATTAATAGTATAAATCCATCATTGACACTGGAATTAAGCGCAAAAATAAACAAAATGAAATCTGATGGGATAGAGGTCTACAATTTTACGGTAGGAGAGCCGGACTTCAAAACTCCTAGATATATCATAGATAGTGCTATGGAATATTTAGATGAGGGGATAGTTAGATACACTGATACTAGTGGAATAGCTGAATTAAGGGAAGAAATAAGCAAAAAATTAAATACTGTAAATGGAATAAAATGTGATAAAGACTCAATAGTTGTATCAACTGGAGCAAAACAAGCAATTGTGAATTCACTATTTGCAATAACTAATCCAAATGATGAAGTTCTAATCCCAAAACCTTATTGGTTAAGTTATCCTGAAATGTGCAAACTAACTGACTGTAAAACTGTTACAATACCTTACAATGAACAATACAAAGTAGATGTAAATATATTAGATAAATATAAAACTGACAACACTAAATGTTTAATACTTAACAATCCATCAAATCCAACTGGAGTCATATATTCAAAAGAAGAATTGCTTGAAATTGGAAATTGGGCTGTTAAAAATAAAATTTTTATAATCTCAGATGAAATTTACGAAAGATTATCATATGACAAAAAGTTTATAAGTATAGCATCATTATCTGATGAAATTAACGACATAACGATAACAATAAATGGATTTTCTAAATCATATGCCATGACTGGATTTAGATTGGGATATTCTTGTAGCCGTAGAGACATATCTAAGCTAATAAAAAGACTTCAAGGACATATTACATCAAATGCGAATACTATAAGCCAAATAGCAGGCCTCACAGCGTTAAAAAGTGAATCAGTTGAAGTAAATGATATGATAGATGAGTTCAAAGCTAGAAGAAATTATATAATGGAGCAACTAGATGAATTAAACATAAAATACATTAAACCAGAAGGGGCTTTTTACGTTTTTATCAAAATGAGTGATTTCTATAATGATAAGGTACAAAACTCATTGGAGATATGTGATTATTTATTGAGTAATTACAATATAGCATTCGTACCAGGAGTTGTATTTGGTGATGATAATTTTATAAGGATGAGTTATGCTGCAAGCATTGAAGATATAAAAAATGGATTAAATAAATTGAAGAATTTCATACAAGATCAAAAAATGGCAAATTAATTTTGCCATTTTTTGATTGATGTGTTTGACAATAGATAATATTTTTGATACAATTCTAATGTCACAAAATTATTATTTTGTGACATTAGAAATAAAATTTTTAGAGGTGCTTATGAATGACTATCCTTCTGTCCTTTTAGAATTTCTAGACTATTTAGAAACAATTAAAGGACGATCTTCTAATACAGTAAAAGAATACGCTTACGATATTAATATGATGATAAAATACTTAGTAGCAAGAAAGAAAAATATTAAGTTGAAATCAATTGAAGATATTGCTCAAATAGATTCAGCTAATGTAAACTTAGATTTTTTTAAATCTATAGACGTCATTGACCTACACTCCTTCATGGGATTTTTAGATCATAATAGATTAGATGGAACTTCTACTAGAAGTAGAAAAACTTCAAGCATAAAAACATTTTTCAAGTATTTAGTAAATATAAGAAAATTAGACATCAATAACCCCGCTGATCTACTAGATTATCCCAAAAAAAGCATCAGACAACCCGTATATCTTACACTAGATGAGTCATTAGCACTATTAAAAATAATATCTGCTGAAGAAAATGATGAAATCAGAACTAGAGATTATTGCATTACAGTATTATTTCTAAACTGCGGTATGAGATTATCTGAACTTAGCGGAATTAATATAGATCATATAAAAGGCAATATTTTAAGAGTTATCGGTAAAGGTAACAAAGAAAGAACTATTTATCTAAATGATATGTGCCTAGCTGCAATCGATGAATACTTAAAATACAGACCAGAAATTGAAGAGGATGCCCTATTTATCAGCAAGAAAAAAAGAAGAATGAGCAACCGAGCCATACAATATAGAATTGATCACTATCTAAAAATAGGAGGATTTGATACATCAATCTATAGCGTCCATAAATTAAGACACACAGCTGCTACTTTGATGTATCAGTATGCAGATGTGGATATAAAAGTACTACAAGAAATTTTAGGTCATGAATCTGTAGCTACAACTCAGATTTATACTCATGTAGATAATAAAAGTCTTAGAAATGCTGTAGATAAAAATCCTCTCAATAATTTGAATCAAAAAAAAGACTAAGAATTTTATATAGACCTACTAGTTGATTTTATTCACCTAGTAGGTCTTTTATTCTAAGTCCTTATTTTATTATAGGCAAGTTCAAACGTTCGCCTACATTGATTTTATTATTTTTTGTAAAACTATTATATTCTTTTATTTTACTTATATATTCTCTATTAGACATACTATCAGGTTTAAAATTCGACGCTATATTCCATAAGCTATCATTTTCTTT
>JASBYN010000023.1 GCA_029983915.1 Finegoldia sp.
GTTCCAGCCTTACTTATATTACCAAGAGTATTTGGAGCAGGGGCTGTTTGGTGGACAGAACCGGTTGTAGATTTTACTATGATAATGGTAGG
Organism: Finegoldia sp.; assembly: GCA_029983915.1. Taxonomy (GTDB): domain Bacteria; phylum Bacillota; class Clostridia; order Tissierellales; family Peptoniphilaceae; genus Finegoldia. Next base: position 93 of record JASBYN010000023.1, read on the forward strand.
TTTAGTAATGCAAGCCAAGGCTCTTTCAAATATGAATGTAAATAATTAAAGATTTGATTTTTATAATATTTTTATGGGAAAAATAATATATCAGTAAAGAAAATTGAAAGATTACCTGCTAATAAAAGAAAATTACAAATACAAGAAACTAGTGTAGAAGTATTTATTTCTAAAGGTTTTGCATAGACAACAAAGACAGACATATAAACAAGCAGGAATAAGCGCAGGATGTTTGTATAACTATTGAAAAATAAGAATTATATTTTATCTGAATTGATTTTTGAAAGATTTAGTCTTATAAATTTTCTAGAATTGACATTGAATGAGGTAGATAGAGTTTTTAATACAAACATTAGAAAAAAATTATAGATAAGATGTTCAAATGTCATGAATTTAGGTTTATATATGCCATATTTTTAGTTGAATCTGAAGCTAATCAAAATTGAATAAACAAATAAAACTAAGGTTTATAGATTATTTTAACAAGAAAAACTTGGATAAGTTCATATGCTTGGAAGGAAATAAATTTTATGAGAATCTAGAGCTATTAACACTTTCTGTAGAATTTTTAGATATGAAGCAGAATTAATGCAAATATATCTACTTTTAGTGATATATATAAATGTGATGGAGGTAGATATATCAATGAATAAAACTATAAATAAAACCACGATAAGAATACCTATCTATTTTAATATCATGTTTATGTTAACTTTTTAGGTTTAACAGAAAACAGTTTTTAGTTTTAAAACTCCTATTTTTCAGAGGACTCGACATGCCTAAATGCCGTAGTCCTCCTTTTTTATGCTCAAAAATCGAAAAACGAGTAAAAAAAGGAGGACCAAAGGATGTCAGATAATTATAAAGAAAAATACATTTATGTTAAGGGTAAAAAAATATATGTACCTGATGAAGTGTATAGAGCATATAAAAAAGAGATTAATCATGAAGCTCATTTGAAGCGACTGGATATAAAGCACGGTGTATTTCATTTTGGAGATTTTAATACAAGTGTTGTAGATATTGCGGATAAGAGTATTGATGTTGAAAAAATAATTGAAACCAAAATGCGTATAGAAGATTTGTATCGTGCATTAGACAGCCTAAATGATGAAGAAAGAAACCTAATTAAATTACTATATTTTGATGATAAAACTCTCATAGAAGTTGCAAAACAAAGAAACACAAATCCAATGAAAATTAGTAGATTAAGAAATAAGATTTTAGAGAAACTGAGAAAACTTTTGGATAGGTAAATCAAGTAGGGGACAGAGAAAAATATCTCTGTCCTCTATTTTGTATGACGGGCATGCCGTCAGTCTGTGGTGAAAGTCCACGTAGGGCGTAGTTGCCGACGAACCTCATAGCGATTCCCAAGGTTTGTATCGTGAGGTACAGGCGAGAAGAAGGGATAGCGAAATCGTAGCCTGACGAACAGAAACCTAATATAAAGGCTAGTATGACGGATAAGCGGACAAGAAGTCGCAAAGTCCAAAAGGCAATCGTAACTCATACTAGTAGATTAGGCAGGTAGACGAGGAAAGACTGATGACTTATCCCGTGAGGTCTCACAGACAGAATAATCTGTAGTAACAACGAACTGTGAGAAGTCAGCCGAAGCCGTAGTAGTGATGAAGTTTCTGTAATAGAGACGGAGTGAAGGGCTTAACAATTCAAGAGTCAAATGGACTCGCAAAAGTACGCATCCGTATCCGACGAGGAAGGTAGTAGCGAAGACGTAACGAAGTGAAAATTCCATAGGAGATAGGAATTAGAGGATGCGAAGCATAACGAAGAAAGGAGACAATCCAAATGTCTGCACTATTAGAGAAGATACTCAGTAGAGATAATATGTTTGCTGCATTAGATAAGGTAAAGGCGAATAAAGGAGCTGGTGGAATCGACGGAATATCTGTTGATGAAATAGACCAATATCTCAAAGAGAACTGGGTAGATATCAGAGATAAGATTCGAAGAAGAAAGTACAAACCTAAACCGGTAAGACGAGTAGAAATACCAAAGCCTAATGGGGGAGCACGTAACCTTGGAATCCCAACAGTAGTAGATAAAGTAATTGAACAGGCGATAGTACAGGTGCTGACACCAATAATAGAACCACACTTCAGTGAGTACAGCTATGGTTTCAGACCAAACCGCAGAGCACAACAGGCAATTATTCAACTGCTTGAATACTTCAATTATGGATATACCTACATAGTAGATATCGACCTTGAGAAATTCTTCGATAATGTACCACAAGACAAACTAATGACCTTGGTGCACAATCTCATAAATGACCCAGATACTGAATCACTCATTAGGAAATACCTTAATGCAGGGGTAATGATAAAGGGGAAGTATGAAGCAACAACCAAAGGAACGCCACAGGGAGGAAACCTATCACCGCTGTTAAGTAACATAATGCTTAATGAACTAGATAAAGAACTCGAAGCAAGAGGACTCCGTTTCGTAAGATATGCGGACGACTGTGTAATCGCAGTCGGAAGCAGTACTGCTGCCAATAGAGTAATGGCAACAGGAAAAATGGATAGAAAAGAAACTTGGATTAAAGGTGAATGTGACCAAATCAAAGGTTACAAAACCGACTAAGCTCAAATATCTTGGATTCGGATTCTGGAAGGATAACAAAGACGGACGGTGGAAGGCAAAGCCACATAAAGATTCAATTGAGAGGTTCAAAAGGAAACTGAAACAGCTAACAAAACGAAGCTGGTCGGTAACAATGGACTATAGAATTATGCGTCTAAACCATGTAATTCGTGGATGGGTAAACTATTTTAGAATGGGCAATATGAAAGAAGCCTTAAAGAAAATAGATAAACACCTAAGGACACGGATGAGAATTGTGATATGGAAGCAGTGGAAGACAAGAGAAAAACGCATATGGGGACTTAGGAAGCTGGGTGCACCTATGTGGATGGCGAAGCAGTCCGCCGGATTTGGTAATCACTATCAAGCGGCAGCAAAAACAACAGGGCTGCATCACATTAGCAAAGAAATCCTCGCAAGACGAGGACTTCTAAGCTGTCTGGATTATTATTTGAATTGAACCGCCGTATGCCGAACGGCACGTACGGTGGTGTG
>JASBYN010000024.1 GCA_029983915.1 Finegoldia sp.
CAGAATTATATCATGTATCACGTTCTGCTATTTATCGCAGAAGAAGTAACGGATTAAACAAACTTAAAACGTTATTGAAAGAAAGGAACTGAACCAATGAAAAAAGAATATGGCTACCCCTCATTAGATGTAATATGTAAAGCGTCTGCTGGGAATGAAAGTGCAATAAAGGAAATCTTGAATTTCTATGACGCTTATATCTGTAAATTGTGCTTACGTCCATTTTACCACTCTGAAAATGGTAAAATCACTATGGAGATTGATGAAGAACTAAAAGGGCAAATTCATACAGAAATGATGAAAGCAATCTTGAAGTTTGAAATCAGAGTGAAGTAATCATATTACATGAATGAAAAACGGGAGATACACAGATGTTTGTGCTATCTCCCATGTTATTTTTAGTGTCATATCAAGGCTCATTCAATCGTGGTAAATTCGTGGTAAAATAAGTGTTACGATATACTTCAAAGTACTTAAAAGTATAGTGTTTATGCGGATAATCGAAAATTAGATATAAAATTTAATATAAACCTAAATCACCTTATCACGAGGTGATTTTTTATTGCAATAATTGCAAAATGACACATCGTCATATATAATAATTAAATGACACTATGTCATTTAATAGGAGGTAAAATGAAACAAAAATTATTGACATTATTTGCTGGATTTGTATGGTTAATTGCTGGATTTATGGTGACGAAAATAGGAGTAGAAGCTTATAGCAATTTGAACAGCACTGCTTTTAGATTTATACCTTTGACGGTTGTAATATTCATTTTGTTTTATTTCAAAATATTTTCACCATTAGTAGTCAAAAACATAAATAGAATAATGGAATTGAAAGACAATGAAGCGAGGTTGTGGAGGTTCTTAGACAAAAAAAGCTATATCATAATGATCAGCATGATGAGTTTGGGAGTCGTGCTTAGAAAATTTTCCAATCTTCCAGCTATATTCTTCTTTGTGTTTTATATAGGACTTGGAAGTGCGCTTTTTTTGGCGGGAGTGAAGTATTTCGTGATAAAAGATAGGAGAGTAGAAAATGCCTAAACAAACATTTTATAATTTGAGTGAACAAAAGAGAGAAAAAATTATACAAGTATTGAAGGAAACTTTCAAAAATCATCCGATTTTTGATGCGAATGTCAAAGAAATTGTCGAGAAACTCAACATCGCACGAGGAAGTTTTTACCAATATTTTGAAGATTTAGAAGACGCTTACTTTATGATTTTGGATACGCAGACAGAAGATATACACAAAATATTCATAGAACTTTTGCAAAAAAACGACCGCGATGTATTTGAAGCACTCAGACAATACGGCGAAGAAATAAGCAAACTCATATTCACAGAAGACAACTACTTTTTGTACAAAAACAGATACTTGTATTGGAACGCAGGATTGGAAACTGGTTGGAATAATTATAGAAGCAAAAATTCATCTACAATAAGTCATTTTCATACAGAAGAGATGGAATTTACCAAAGCTATCGTTCATAATTTGATACAGCGAAATTTCCTAAACGAATGGAGTCGAGAAGAATTTTTAGAGCATTACAACCAATATATACATTGGCTAAAAGAAGGAATTGATTACAGTGAAATTAGGTGAGTCGTTATAGGATTGGCAATATTTTATGTAGTATCCAAATGACAAAACACAATCAACACAAATGCAATCGCCAAAATACAAAACAACAAAATTTGATATAATTGTAATATAAAACGAAAAGAACGGTGATAAAATGCAAATTAAAATCATAGATATGCTAGACGATGCAAGAACAGTCGCAAAACACGAAGGAAAAACAGTGTTTTGTGAAGGAGGAAGCATCGGAGAAATTATAGAAGCAGAGAAAATAAAAGAAAAAAAGAACATAATATTTGCCAGAAAAATCAAAACAATACAAGACTCACCCTACAAAACAATTCCACTTTGCCCTCATTTTTACGAGTGCAGTGGATGCAGCACACAAGACATATCATACGAAAAAGAATTGGAATTAAAATCAAATTCAGTAACCAATAAATTACAGAGAATAGCCAAACTAGATATAGACACAGTCGACATACAATCAGAATCAGAATACGCATACAGAAACAAAGTCGACTTAAAAGTGGAAAAAGGCAAACTCGGATACTACGACAGAAAAACCCACAACCTAACGTCAATCACCACATGTAAAATAGCATCCAAGCCAATAGACCAACTCATAAATTGGCTAACCACACAAAACCTATCAAAAACATCCAAAATAAAAATAAGATCCAACTACCTAGACCAAATCCAGATATCAATGGATGACTATGACGATACATTACTACAAGAACTTAAAAACAACCCTCAAATAGTAGAAATATATCGCATATCCAAAAAATTCGAACTAATACACAGAAAAACACAATTTATAGACAAAATAGGAGAGCTCAAATTCATAATAAGCCCCAACTCATTTTTTCAAGTAAATAAATACAACACAAAATTGCTTTACGACATAGCAAAAGACTTCTTAAATAAAAACGCTGACGACAAAATATTGGACCTTTACTGTGGAATCGGAACAACAACAATGTATATCGCAGACAATCCCAATACAGTCGGAGTCGAAATAGTAAAAGACGCAGTAGAAGATGCCAACCAAAACAAAAAATTGAACAACCTAGACACCATAAAATTCATTCACGAAAGCTCCGAAAACGTAATCGACAAACTAATAAAAGAAGATTTCAACGTAGCATTAGTCGACCCACCGAGAAAAGGACTCGATGAAAAAGTCACAAACGCCATAATAAAATCAACGATCGACAAACTAGTCTACATCTCATGCGATCCAGCAACATTGGCACGAGACCTAAAAATATTCACAGAAAATGGATTTACCGTCGAAAAAATAAAAGCCGTGGACATGTTCTCTAAGACAATGCATGTGGAGACGGT